>JAGDBD010000069.1 GCA_017959225.1 Fibrobacter sp.
GAGTCTGTTTCTTCATGGCTGTTCCTTTAAGTCAACCTCAAAAACATTACCACTAGCGTTCAAAGTCGCATTTGCGACTTTGAAGAACAAGAAGCCTCCTCCAAATTCAATTGAAAACAGAATTCCTCTGGAAATCTTTCGATATTACGCTTTACCTGTTCATTGATACGCTTCGTTTCCACCCCATAAAGCATTGCCAAATCACGGTCAAGTAGCACTTGTTTTTCGCGAATGACAAGAATCATCTTCTCAATGCCTGTCGCTGTCAATGAATTTAACGCGACATTCTCATGACTTTCATCTTTTTTCAAGTCAAACGAGGCATGCGAGCGGAATTCCGCCGTCAGCGCCTATCAACAGAAACCAACAAATAAAAAGACAACAAAAGTCAACAAAAAAATGTTAAGGATGTATATTAAATAAAAAGAACTAAGAGAGGAATCTATGAAAAAAACGCCTTTACCGGAATTTATCCAAAAATTTGATCGGATTCTTAAAACGAAACCGGCTGAGATGTCTTATTACGAACAAGCAACCTTCGATAGAATTTCCTCATTCAAATTAGACGGAATAGAGGCCGAAATGCTCAGCCATTTCATCTATGATGCGCTTGAAGCAAATGTAGAATCCAATTTTTCTTTAGATGCATACAGAATCCTTTTAAAACTTTCTGATTTCTTAGACGACAAGGAAGAAATGTTCAAGATTCTTGATAAAATACGGAAAAAAAGAGATAAGGAAAATGAAAAAAGAGAACAGAAGCAAAAAGTGTTAAAAAAGAAATCTAGCAAAAAGAAATAACGAAAAGAGTCCCTCAACAGGGACTCCTTTCATCTGCAATCCATATTTCCTTAAAACTGGAAATACAAGAACGGATTATACGTTTGAGTAAAGAGCGCTAGCACAGCAAAGGCAAAAAGCGCAAAAGCAACTGCTGTGCGGACCGGGCTTATCTTTTGACACCAGTCAAAAGCGCGGAGCGGTGAAAAAGCGCAAAGGAAAGCAAGCGACATGAACACGATCGTCGTCGGTGTGAAAATTTCTGCCGAAAGGATCGAATCCGCTGGGTTCACAGGCATTAAACCGAGCATGGATCCCCACATGTGCACGGCAGTGGAAATATCCGGGGCGCGGAACAGCACCCAGCCAAACAAAACAATCACCTGAGTCAAAATGATCTGCGCCAAATGCGGTGCCTTGGAATAAAAAGCCTGCTTCCCATTAAAACGTTCCACGATCATAAAGAATGCGTGATAAAGTCCCCAGCAAATGAACGTCATCGCAGCTCCGTGCCACACGCCCGACGCAAACATCACTAAGAACAAATTCACATACGTGCGCGACTTAGAAACGCGATTTCCCCCGAGAGGAATGTACAAATAATCCCGCAACCAGCGCGTGAGCGACATATGCCAACGGCTCCAGAATTCCGAAATGCTCGCCGAACGGTACGGTCCATTGAAATTTCGCGGAAAATGGAATCCGAGCATTAGCCCGAGCCCCACCGCCATATCCGAATAAGCCGAAAAGTCAAAATAGATCTGCATCATGTACGCAACGCTTCCCCACCAGGAATTCAAAACTCCCGGGTCCGCGGCTTCAAAAACACGGTCCGCAATAGCGCCCACCTGGTTTGCAATCAAAATCTTTTTGGCAAAGCCGAGGCAAAAATACGTCATGCCCCGCATCCAGTTTTCTGCGGTATGTTCACGCGTTTCCAGTTCTTCTGCCACCGTGTTGTAACGTACGATCGGCCCCGCCACAAGTTGCGGGAAAAGCGAAACGTAGCAAGCAAAAGTGGCAAAATTTTTCACCGGTGGTGCGTCCCCACGCCACACGTCCACCGTATAACTCATGGCTTGGAACGTATAGAACGAAATCCCCACCGGCAGCAAAACGCGCATCACCGAATACGGTTCACCGCCAAACAATTCTACCAGAGCATTCACACCGCCCATTGCAAACATGTAATACTTGAAGAACCCGAGAGTTCCCAGGTTCACAATCACCGATAACAGCAGCGAAAGATTGCGTGTAAAATTCGAAGCGTTGGACGAAGAAATCCAGCGTCCGGCCAGATAGTTCACCCAGGTCGTGCCGAACATCAAGAGCACAAGCCAAGGTTCCATCCAGCCGTAAAAGAGATAACTGAAAACGGTGATAAAAAAATTCAGGGTCGAATGACGCGCTTTACGCCAAACGAGAAAGTAATACCCTGCAAAAAACAGCGGTAAAAAATAAAAGAGAAAAATCTGGGAAGAAAATACCATGGAAGCTTATTTCGCTTTCAGAACTTCTACTGCCAAGTAGCGGGGCGATTCGTCGTCGAAGTATTCGTCTTCAACAGCGCCATCATAGTTGCCTTCCAAATCAATCAGTTTTAACGTATGCGTATCGCCCGCTTTGAACGACCGAACATCGCCCTTTGTCTTGTCTGCCATTTTGTCTTTCACCTGGCCGCGGGCGATCAGCGGGTTGTAAACTCCAACAAGAATTTCCTTGCCTTCAAATTTACCTTCCACCACTTTTGACACTTTGTACTTTAAAACGTAGACGTAGTTGTAAAGATCGTTCGGCGGCATCTTGCCCGGAATTTCGGAAAGTTTGCCTTCTACAGTCAAGTTTCCTGCAAAGAGGAATGCAGAAAGGAAGAGTATCAGCGACAAGATCTTTTTCATAGAAATCCTTTTGGTTTCAAAAAAATATAGGTATTTTTTTTATATGGATTTGTCGACTCTCCCAGGCCTTGGTCCGAAACGTCTTAAAGCGCTCAACGCTTCCGGTTTAAAATCCGTTACGGATCTTTTATACAACATTCCGCGCACATGGCTTGACCGTACGCGACTGAACAAAATTTCCGAAAGTCACGTGGGGGAAAACGTAATCCTCATCGGAAAAATTACCCGGGCAGGACTGATTCCCGGAAGGACTTCCCGCTACATGGCCGTTCTCGACGACAGCACGGGCCAAGTAAGCCTTGTATTTTTTCGCGGCGCAAGGCACTGGGCAAAATCGATTTCTGTAGGATCTCGTTGGTGCGTGATCGGTAAACTTGGCAACTACCGAGGACTTCAGCTTGTGCACCCCGAAATGCAGCGCATGAGCGATGACGAAAATTTTTCGGGCGGGATCGAACCGGTCTATACAATTACAGAAGAAGAGCATTCCGCAAAGATCGAACAAAAATTTTTCCGGACGCTGTACCCGAAAATTTTTGCCATGCCAAACCTTTCCGTTCCAGATGCTCCGCCCGAAGAACTTACGGAGTTCATGGGTTTAAAGCCTGTGCTGCAAAATTTGAAGAGCCTGCACATGCCCAAAACATTTGCCGAAGCCATGCAGGCGAAGCTCCAACTGAAAAAGCTTGAACTGCTGCCCTTCTGCTTACGCATGAACGTACGCCGCCGAAGTCTTTCCATTCGGGGGCAAGCGAGGCTTTTAAATACGGAAGCCATCGACGAAGCCAAAGCCTGTTTACCATTTACGCTGACTCCCGGGCAAACCAAAGCCGTCGAAGAAATCTGCCAAGGTCTCCGCGGAAAAAAGCAGTTCCATGCGCTGCTCCAGGGTGACGTCGGCAGCGGCAAAACGGTCGTTGCCATGCTCGCCATGCTTGCAGTCGCCAAAAGCGGTGAACAGTGCGCCCTGATGGCTCCAACGGACATTCTCGCAAGGCAGCACTACAAAAGCCTAAAGCCTTTTTTTGACAAAGCGGGAATCCGAACAGCGCTTCTTCTCGGAGCGTGCAGTGCCACTGAAAAAAAGAGCATTTCCGGTGAGCTGCAAATGGGCATGACACAAGTGGTCATCGGTACACATGCGCTGTTCTCCAAAGACGTTCTTTTTCAGAATTTGACATTTGTTGTCATTGACGAACAGCACCGGTTTGGAGTGAACCAGCGAGAAGCCTTGCTCAAAAAGGGACATTTTCCGGATTTGCTCGTGATGAGCGCAACGCCCATTCCCCGAAGCCTTGCCATGACGCTTTACGGAGACTTAACTCCGATCGTTTTAAACGAAAAGCCCGCAGGCAGAAAGCCTGTCAAAACGCGTCTCGTGGATCCGTCCAAACGCGACGACATGAAAAAGTTTTTACTGAAAGAAGTGCAAACGGGAAACCGTCTTTACTGGGTCGTGAGCCGCGTCGAAATCGATGACGAAGGCGGTGCGAAAAGCGTAGACGAAGTCGCCGAAGAACTTTCCTCTTTTACTTCGGCGTGGAAAGTCGGCGCTATCCACGGTCAAATGGACGAAGAAGAGCGGGACCGGATTTTAAATGATTTTGCCACAGGGAAAATTCAAGTACTCGTTGCCACGACGGTAATCGAAGTGGGCGTGAACGTTCCGGAAGCAAACCTTATGGTCATCGATGCTCCGGACCGTTTTGGACTTGCCCAGCTTCACCAGCTTCGCGGGCGCGTAGGCCGCGGAAATCAAGAAGCCTGGTGTTTTTTGATCGTTCCGCAAGCAAGTCCTGCCCACGAAAGGCTTTCCCGTTTTGCAAGTACCGACAACGGTTTTGAAATCGCCGAAATGGACATGCAGGACCGCGGAGCCGGAAACCTGGAAGGTTCGGAACAAAGCGGAGCCTGGGTGTTCCGCTGGTTCGACTGGATTCAAGACAAGGAACTGATCCAGCGCATTCTTGAAACCGCCGAAGAAATCCTCGACAACAAACCGGGATTTTCTACCGAAGTTCAAGAAAAAATTCAAAAATGGTACGCCTTGATTCCCCAAGGAAATTTAGACGGCGTCCATTAAAAATCAAGCAGTCCGAACGGCAATTTCGCAGACGACAGCGCCAAGGGAAATCGCTGCAACAATCAGCTCGATCCAAGCCTTTTTGCGGAAGGAATCTTCAAAGACATAAACCTTTTCGCCATTAGGCAAACGCTTTTTGCGATTGCACCAATTAAGACCCGCAATCAGCGAAAGACAAGCGCAAATGCCTCCGGCAAGCAGGGCGTACAAAAAGTTCGTTTCGCTTTTGTAACTAAAGTGCAAAATTGCAATCACAATCGCAATGGCAGAACCTACAAAGGCAAAGATCAAACTGGAGGTTTTGACTTCCACCGGTTTGCGAAGCGCTTCCACCCGTTCTTCGAACAAGCGTTTTAAATCCGCTTCCGAATAATTTTTTCCATGGGATGCCAAAATTTTGCGGGCAAGAACCACGTTTTCCGGATTCCATTCATCTGGTTTCTGCAAAATTTCAAGAAGCTCTTCGTCGTTAAACGTGCTTAGCATTTCCATGCTCGCATCGTCTGCTTCTTCGGCGGCAGCAGCTTGCACGGCCGCTTCCAAAATTTGGCGGGCCGTTTCGATGTCTTTTGCATGAACGCGCACAATGCACGTGGACGCTCCGCGGTTCTGAAAGTCCAGTCCGAGTGGATCGCCGCCCATGTTCGCATCGTTCACCAGGTTTGCCTCGATGGCATTTTCTTGTAAAAGTGCAGCTAAAGCTTCACCCTCTTCCTTTGTAGCAAAGGTTTCAAGGGTCATCCATTCGAACTGTTCGCTTTCATTAGACATGCTTCATTTCCTCATGAATGCGTGCCCAGCCTTCTTCCGGAATCTGAGCGCCGATCACCTGGACCACTTCGTTCGAAACAATGCTGCCGAGCTTTCCAGAGCGTTCCATGTCCCAGCCAGAAAGGATTCCATAAAGGAATCCCGAAGCCCAAAGATCGCCGGCGCCTGTCGTATCGATGGCTTTGGCAGGTCCGCATGGCACACGGGTCATTACACCGTCTTTCGAAATCAAGGCACCGCGCTTTCCGAGTTTCACCACGGCAATCTTGGAAAGCTGTGCAAGTTTTTCAAGTGCAGCTTCTTCGGATTCGCCCGTGTACACCTTGGCTTCATCTTCGTTTGCAATCACAATGTCGATTTCTTTGCCCGCAAAAAGTTTGTCGAAAAGCGAGCGGCAATCGTTCACCACTCCAAAGGCGCCAAAGTCGAGAGCGGTCATCACGCCGCGCTTGCGAGCTTCTTGAATCATCTTCACAAAGCAATCTTCGCTATAAGCGCGATAGCCTTCCAAGTACACAATACCTACGCCGTCAAAAAGTTCCGAATGGATTTCCGAAGGAACCACTTCGTTCGACGCTCCCAAAAAAGTGAGCATTGTACGTTCCGCATCTGGAGTCACCGCAGAAAGGACCGTTCCTGTTTCCGTCCACGACTGCAACAAGAAATTTTCCACACCGCTATCTGTCAAATGCTTTGCATAAAGTTCGCCCAGTTCATCGCGGCCCACTTTTGCCAAAAAAGACGACTTGCCACCGAGTTTTGCAACGCCCACCATGGTATTGCAAGCGGCTCCACCCGGAACTCTCTGTGCATTATGGATCTGGTCTAAAACGCTTTTCAGCGCCGGATAATCTACAGAACGCTGGCCACCCTTTGAAAGTTTGACTTTATGAATCCAAGCATCGTCTACCTGAGCGACCATGTCAACAAGGGCTGCACCAAATCCTAAAACCTTTTTCATAAGACTCCTTAAAAACGACGTCCACCGCGACGGCGAGCGCTTTCTTCCACCAAGAATGTTTTTTCAGCTTCCGAAAGAGAATTCACTCCCCCTTCGCTGACCTTTTTTAAAATCATATCCAACTGCTTTTGACGATCCATAAAGCGGACTTCGCCTTCTAACGGATCATCCGGCGTCCCCGCCGGTTTGTCTTTACGACGTTCTTTGAATTCGCCACGGAGCTTGTCCCAAATACGATTGTCAAAGAGGTACATGCAAAGGAATCCCGAAGCGATACCTCCCAAATGCGTAAAGTGGGCAATCGTATCACCCGAGCCGGCAAACAAAACGTCCAAGGCCACAAAAATCCAAATGGCATGTTTGATCTTCATCGGAATAATGAAGAACATCAGAATGCCCCGTTCCGGATAAAGCTTTGCATACGCCACAAAGACCCCCATCAAAGCGCCGGAAGCACCAATGATGAACGTCATGGACGACATAGCTCCAAACAGGTAGAACGGAATACTGAATACCCCGGCAAAAATAGCGCAGAACAAATACAAAATCCAAAAGCGCCTAAAACCGATGGCCAGCGCAACGTCATCGCCAAACATCCACAAGGCGAGCATATTGAACAAGAAGTGCCATAAATCCACATGCACAAAGGCATAGGTCAAATAGCGCCAAAGCTGTTCATAAGCAGCAGGAACAAGAGCGCCATACCCGACGAGATATGTATAAATGCCGTCCAGGTTAAAGAGCCTTGCCAAATAGCAAATGCCAAAGACAACCAGATTGATGGTTAACAAAATACGAATGGGAGAGGAAAGGTATCGAAAGGGTTTTAATCCGAACATGCAGGTTTCTCCGTTTCATGGATCAAGTCAGCATAGAATTCCGCAGGAACCATTTTGGAAACATCTCCGCCGAAATGCAAGATTTCACGGACAGCGGTACTCGAAATAGCTGCGAATTGAGGTTCGATCTGCAAAAAGACCGTTTCCGCTTCCGGGTAAAGCGTCTGGTTATTCCAAGCGAGGCCCCGTTCCGCTTCAAACTCCACCGCAGAACGGATTCCGCGGACAAGGAACTTGGCGCCTGTTTTTTTCATGTAATCCACGGTCAATCCGTCGTAAGAATCCACCGTCACATTTTTCAAGTTTGCAGTCGCCTTTTCAATAAAACGCATGCGCGTTTCTACGGTTAAAAGAGAACGTTTTAAAACATTCTTGCCGACGACGACAAAGACTCGGTCGAAAATAGCGCTCGCCCGTTTGACAAGGGCCAAGTGCGCCACAGTAAAGGGATCGAAGGATCCCGCAAAAACAGCTATGCGATCCATAGCTCCAAATTTACAAAGTTGCCGAAAAGAAGACGAGAGAACTTTCGCCATAACGGCGAATTCTACCTTCACTTGCCCAATCGGGAACATTTCTCGAAGGGACTTCGAACACGGCCGTGCCTGTCGGTTTCAAAAGGGAAAGGAACGGTCGAAGATCGGGATAGGCTTCCGTAAACGGCGGGTCCGCATAGATCAAGTCAAAACGTTCTTCCGAAAGGAGCGCCTTTTGCAAAAAGCTCTGCGCATCGATTACACACAAATGAAGTTTATCGGAAGCGGAAAGCGACCGATACGACGCCGAAAGAGAACGCGCTTGAGCACCATTTTTTTCTACGGCAGTGACAAGGTCTGCTCCACGGCTCACCGCTTCGATTCCCACACAGCCCGAGCCGGCAAAAAGATCGAGAACGTGAAAACCTTCTACATCTTGCAGAATATTAAAAAGCGCCTCCCGTGCCATCGCACCCGTTGGACGGGTTTTTGATGTCAAAGGCGAAGCGATTTGGCGGCCTCGAAACGTGCCGCCGGTAATACGAATAGCCATTAATTAATTCGAAGTGTAAACGACAAGAGTCATCGCAGTAGAAACGCCCTTTTTGCCGGCTGCTGTCATTTTGATTCGTTCAACGCCAACGCGCACGTGGCTCTTGGCCAAAGCTTCGACAAAGCCGAGCACCACTTGGAAATCAGCCTTGGTCGTTACGTTGTACGTATAGCTCTTGTACACGCCGAAATCTTCCACCTTGGGAGACTTTAGCCCCGAAAGATGCAAACGATTGTTCGCGTCTAAACCGCGGAGAGCATCCAGTTCCTTCGAAATTTCGGAATCCTTTACAAACGGAGCAACGCCCGTCATCGCTTCCGGTTTGGAATTCAAAACGCCATAAGCCGTTACAGCAGTCGCCGGAGCGTTTTCCGGAAGTTCCGGAGTTTTGAATTCGGAGCTTCCCATTTTTAAGCGTTCCAAATAGTTACGCTGAACCACCGGAGATTCTGCAACACCGCGGATGAAGTAATAATTCGGAGCGGCAAACATCAAATCGGCAAAGCTCACGCCTTCCGGAGTCACTGCGTTCACAAAGGCAAAAACCTGTGCCGCCATGGACTTCTGGAAGAAGATCTTATGCATCGGAAGCATTGAAGCGTAATCGTTCCGTTTTTCCAATTGGAAGATTCCTGGCTGAACGGCCTGGACAACGCGTTCCGGAGAACTCTGCTGAGCTCTGCGGACAGCTGCGGCTTCTTCTTCCGCACGGCGGCTTGCAATAGTACCACCGGCAGTGGTCGTCTGACCCGCACTGCGGGATTCCATGGCAGGACCTTCCCGGCTCGGATCCGAAATTCCAAGAGCGTCCACCACTTGCGCAGGAAGCACACCTTCAAACGCCTGAGGAACGCCAACAAGCTTTAAAGCACCAAACAATCCGCAAACGACAACAACTACGGCAGCAGCCGCAATCAAAAGGGGACGCTTGGTTGCCTTATTAGACGGAGCCGAAACCGAAACCACCGGGGCCGAAACCACAGGAACCGGGTGCGACGCTGCTTCAATCAAGTTCAATTCAATCATTGTTTTGTACTCCTCAAAGCAACACCGATCGCGCCTGCGCAAGAAAGCACATGGCTTGCGCTTTCTTCATCCACCGGAAGTCGAATTTCTGCAAAGGAATCCATTTGGGTAATGGGCTTGTCCCCAAGAGCCTTGCGAAGGTTTTCTACAAACAAAAGGTCCGTTGCCAGTTCACCGCAAAGAAGATACTGCTCCACCGCAGTACCGTTTGCAAGTGCGGCATCTTCCACCTGTTTTGCAATATTTTCGGACAATTGAGCGTAAGCTTCTTCGCGTTCCTTGCCTGCCAAGTCGAGAGTCGAGCAGCAGCGCAATGCGCGAAGATCGTTTTTGGACGCCCACAAAAGCATGACACCGGTCACGTCCGCTTTGATAACGCACTGGAGCTTTCCGTCCAATGTGCCGCTTTGCTCCAAAAGGTTCATCAGAGAAAGGGCATCCACTTCGAGAATTTTCGGAGCGATCTGCTGGTTACGGAAACCTTTGCGAATCGAATTTACCCAGACTTTGCGCATAGCGATCATCAAGACAGTGCGACCGAGTTCTGCAGAACCTCCCAGTTCCACAAAATCCATCACGTAGTCATTCACGTCTGCATTCACCAGGTTGCTCAAATACCACTGCAAGTATTCCCGAACATTCTTCGCTTCAGGAGGCACAAACAGCTGACGCACAATAGCGCGGAAGGACGAAACGGTCAAAGAAACCGTGTCGATTTGCACGCCTTCATTTTCGGCAAGCCAATTCTGCAAAGCCGCTTCGAACGAAGAAACGTCATCCAGAGGATTCGTCTCCGTATTCAGAATAGCCGTTTTGACGACCTTCTTTTCTTTGGGGTCATAAAGAGCCACCTTGAGAAGAACTTCGCCCGCTTCAATTCCTAGATGTAACTTTGTATCGTCCATAGTATCAAAAACTTACGTTCCTATTTCCCTTAAAACTAGTCAAAAATCACAAAGGTGAGAATCGTTTCCGCCTTTTTCTTTCCGATTCCGGAGACTTTTTTTAGATCCTCGGGGCCGGAAAAGCGCCCATGCGCTTGCCGGTACGCAACGATTTTCTCAGCAAGCTTCGGTCCAACGCCCTTGATGGCACAGAGATCCGACACGCTCGCCTGATTAATGGAAAGCGGAAAACGCACCTGCGGCTTTGCCTTAGGCTTTAAAACAGTGCGTTTTTGGGGAATTTCCTCAGGAATCTTTGGTTTTTGAATTTCTTCCCGGACCTGTTCCGCATACGAAAAGGTTTCGATTTGCGGGACAGGATCCCACGGGGAGAATTTGACCAAAAGCCCTAGGGCAAAAAGAAGAACCGCTAATATAAAGACCTTTTTCTCAGGCGCGTTCATCGGCCGCCTTCAACAGGCCGAGGAAAAGTGGCGCCGGATGCAAAAGGGAGCTTTTGAGTTCCGGATGGAACTGGCAAGCCATGAAGAACGGATGATCCGGAAGCTCCATGATCTGCATGATGTCTTCGTTTTTCGCCTTGCCCGAGAAAATGATGCCACCCTGCTCCAATTTTTTGACGTAAGCCGGGTTGACTTCATAGCGGTGACGGAAACGTTCGCGAATTTCGTTTGAGCCGTAAACCTTTTCTGCAAGGGAATCCTTGCGAATAAGCACATCGTGACCGCCGAGGCGCATGGTCGCTCCCATTTCCTTGATCTTATCCTGACCAGGCAAATAAGCGATCACCGGATCCTTCACGTGGTGCGTCGGAGATTCCGTTTCCATGGTGCCGGCATCTTGCATGCCGCAGACATGGCGGGCAAATTCCACAACGGCAAGCTGCATGCCGTAGCAAATTCCGAGGAAAGGAATCTTGTGTTCGCGAACGTATTGGATCAAAACGATTTTGCCTTCGATTCCGCGGGTGCCAAATCCACCAGGAATAATCACTGCGTCGATTCCCTGCATATCCGCTTCAACTTCTTCCGGATGCTGTTCCAGCTTTTCCGTATCGATCCAGCGGATTTCCACGTGCACATCCAGGTGTGCAGAAACATGGTTCAAAGATTCGACAATGCTTGCATAAGAATCTTCCAAGCGAGTGTATTTGCCGCCGATGGCAATGTTCAAAACCTTGCGTGGCTTGGTATCGTTCCGTTTCATAGTATCCACCAAGCGGCTCCACGTATCGAGTTTCGGCGGAGCGTAAATGCGGAGCTTCTTCAAAAGAATTTCCGGAATGCCTTCCTTGTCATATACAAGAGGACATTCGTAAACATGTTTTACGTCTACGCCCGAAATCACATGGGATGCAGGCAAGTTGCAGAAAAGGCCGATTTTTTCCTTAATATGGGGCTTCAGGAATTCTTCGCAGCGGGCAATAATAATGTCCGGGTAAATTCCGCGTTCATTCAGTTCACGAACCGACATTTGCGTCGGCTTAGACTTTTGTTCCTTGACGCCCGAAGGAATCGGAACATAAGTCAAATGCACATACAGGCAATTTTCGCTGCCGACTTCGTGAGAAAGTTGACGAGCCGCTTCAATGAAGAACTGGTTTTCAAGGTCGCCGACGGTACCGCCGATTTCGATCAACAAAACATCGGCATTTTCCTTGTTTGCAACTTCGTAAAAGTGTTCCTTGATCGCATTCGTCACATGGGGAATGAACTGCACCGTGTGCCCGAGGTAATCTCCACGGCGTTCCTTTTCAAGGATCAGCTTAAAAACCTTACCCATGGTAAGGCTCCATTCCGAGCGGGCCACCACATTCAAGAATCTTTCGTAATGGCCAAAGTCCATATCGACTTCACCACCGTCATCCAAAACGTAGACTTCCCCGTGTTCCGTGGGATTCATCGTACCCGGATCCGTATTCAAGTATCCATCGCACTTGACCGGAATCACTTTGAGACGATTCGAAAGGAGCGCACCGATGCTAGCCGCTGCAACGCCCTTTCCAAGTCCAGAAATCACACCGCCCGTGACGACGATGAACTTTGTTTTGCCGTTGTATTCATTTTCCATTTTGATCTGCTTCCATTTGTTTCAAGATGGATTCCACCTTTTGCACATCGGAAGGTAAGTCGACCGATGCCGAAAGGGATGTACAATAAACCATGCGAATCGGGCGTTTGCCCAAAATGCGGAGCTGTTCCAAGGAACGCTCTTTTTCAAGGACCGCCTGCGGAAGGCTCGCAAATTCTTCCCGGGCTTCTTTCGAATAGGCGTAAACGCCAACGTGCCGATACCACTTGCGAGGTTCGGGGGGAAGTTCGCGGATAAATTCCGTAGCATGGTCCGTCGAATCGATTTCAACTTTAACCACAGAAAGACGGTTCCGATCTTCTTCGGCGAGGGGAGCAGCAACCGATACCCAGGAGCCCGGTTCTTCGCAAAGAGCCTTTGCCACGTCGCGGAGCATTTGCAAATCCGCAACGGGTTCATCTCCTTGCAAATTCACCACCAAGTCCAAGCCTAACTTTTCGGCGGCTTCGCTGACACGGTCAGAACCTGTGACAGCGGGACCGGTGAGAACGGCCGTATAACCGGCCTCTTCAACCGTTTTTAAAATACGAATGTCGTCTGTAGCACAGACGACACTCTTAAAACACCCGGCGGCGACAGCTCTATCTAACGTGCGAAGAATCATCGGCCGTCCGCAGATGGGGACGAGAGGCTTTCCCGGAAACCGGGAAGACGTGTACCGTGCGGGAACGACGCAATGAACTGCTGATGCCATAAACTTTTCGAGTAGAAGATTAGCCGATAACCTTTGGAATCACGAAGTGGTCGTTTTCCACATCCGGAGCGTTTGCAAAAGCCTGCTCCTGCGTGAACGACTGCAGCGGAATGTCTTCGCGGAGCACCGTCGGAGCGTCTTCGACACCCGTCATCGGTTCTACATTCGAAAGATCCAATGCTTTCAAGTCTTCCATGTAGTGAAGGAGCTGGTCCAAACGACCGGAGAAAGATTCAATTTCCGCGTCCGAAATCTTCAAACGGGAAAGTTTTGCGATCTTCAAAATTTCTTCTTTACTGAGCATGTCTTAACCTTCTAAAAATTTTAATCCTTATTAAAATAGAAAACTCGGAGTCAGATGCTAGTCCAAAATCTGGAGCCCAGCATATTTTAAAATCAATTTTCTGACAATTCCGTTAGAAAATTTGACTTCGACTCGAGTATTCTCTCCAGAACCTGACACATTTGTTACAACGCCCGTTCCGAACTTCATATGCTGAACGCGAACACCGCTGTGCAACGGATTATCGCAATCTTCGTCATAAACGAGACGCGGTCCTTTTTCCACTTTTTCCACGACCTGCGGATTCTTGTAGACAATGTGCTGCGTCTTGTGAAGTCCGGTAGACTGCGAACGCCCCGTCGAAGAGAACGCCCTTGGATACGAAGAACCAAAACGGTTTCCTCCGTTTCCATAACTTCCATAGGAAGGACGGGATCCCGCCCCACGGGCCGCGTAACCGCGAAGTCCCTGATTCCAAGGTTCTCCGGTAAATTCCTGAGAACTTTCGTCCGCGCTGCGGCCTTCAATAGAAGTCGTCGTCGGATCGATTTCTTCAAGGAATCGAGAAGGCGGGAACGGTCTAAGACTTCCTTGCCAAAAACGTTTCCCAGCGTGGTACAGGTAAAGGATGTGCTTTGCACGGGTACAGCCGACATAAAACAGACGGCGTTCTTCTTCTGCCTGCTTTTTACGTTCATCCGGAGTTTCGAGCATGCTGGATTCCCGGACAAGGGGGAACACGCCTTCATCGCATCCGGCAATGTGCACCGTATCAAATTCAAGACCTTTAGCCATGTGAATCGTCATGAGCGTCACGCGGCTCTGGGCATTTTCCACTTTCTTGTCCGCATCGGTCAAGAGCGAAATTTCTTGCAAGAATTCGTCAAGGCCCTTGTCCGGGTTTTCTTCTTCGAATTCACGGAAGGCGTTCACCATTTCGTCCAAGTTACGCCCGCGTTCGTCCGCACTCGTTTCGTCTTCCTTCTTCAAGAATTCCTTGTAGAACGTATCGCGGACCACATGTTCGGCAAGAATCGGAAGGGCTTCTTTTCCATGGAGAAGCGAAAGCCAGCCATCGACCATCGTTTTGAAACTTTCAAAACCTTTGGCCGTGCGACCGCCCTTTTCGATTTCAGACGGAAGCGCTTCCCACAAAGAACAACCGTTGACAGTGGCATTCAAACGGAGAGCGTCGAGAGATCCGTTACCGATGCCCCGCGGCGGCGTATTGATAATGCGCAAAAGTGCCGCATCGTCCTTGGGATTCGAAAGGAGTCGCATGTACGCCATAATGTCGCGTACTTCTTTACGGTCCCAGAATCTTGTACCGCCGAAAATGACGCACGGAATGCGCAAATCGTTCAGCGCTTTTTCAATGGCACGGGACTGGGCGTTGGTGCGATAAAAAATCGCCGTCTGCGCATAGGCGTCTTTACCCGCTGCCAAAATCCGCTTAGCGATCTGTTCCGCTTCGAACGTATCTGCAAGTACGTTCACCACGTGGATCGGTTCACCGGCCGGTTCCTTGGAATACACGTTCTTCGTCATTTCCAAAGGACGGTCGTTATGGGCGATCACGGAACCAGCGCCCTTCACAATATTTGCCGACGAGCGGTAATTGCGTTCCAATTTAAAGAACGTTACACGATCAAAATCATGGGAGAAATTTCGGATGATTTCGATATTTGCACCGCGCCATCCGTAAATACTCTGATCGTCATCACCCACAACCGTCACGTTCTGCTTGGAACGGTCTATGAGCAATTTCAAAAGTTCGTACTGGACGTCGTTCGTATCTTGATATTCGTCCACCACCACGTACTGGAAGCGGTTCGCAAATTGTGCAGCGACCTGGGGAAGCTTCTGCAAAAGTTCCACCGTGCTCATCAGCAAATCGTCAAAGTCCAAAGCGTTCGCATCGCCAAGCTTTGCCTGGTAATCCCTGTAGACGCCAGCCATTTGCTGCTGATCGGGGAAAGCCGCCTGTTCCAAGGCAACGGTCGGCGTCTGCAAAACGATGCGGTAACTGCCATCGGGCTGCATCTGCTTGACCACGCTGTTCTTGTACTTCGAAATGATGCTTCGAGCCTGTTTCAGCTTTTGCGCATCCATGTCGTCGCCAAAAAGCGGCTTCAGAATTTCTTTTAAAATTTTCTTCTGGTCGTCATCGTCATAGATGGAAAAATTCTTGTTGATTTTCCATCCGAGCGCCTGTCCAATGCGTTCATTTGAAAGGCACAAGCGGAGAATGCGTACGCAGATTGAGTGGAAGGTTCCCATCCATTCGAGGTTCACCTTGCCTTCGAGAATCTGCTGGATACGCGTTTTCATTTCGCGGGCAGCCTTGTTTGTAAAAGTCACCGCGAGAATGCGACGGGGATCTACGCCCTTGGAAGAAATCAAGTGCGCAATTTTATACGTAATCGTTCGGGTCTTTCCCGAACCGGCGCCAGCCAAAATGAGAGCAGGGCCTTCGGTCTTAGCGGCCGCGGCAACCTGTTCTTCATTCAGTTCTTCATGTAAGCGCGCAAGATCAACTACACGCGCCATCAATCATCATCCGGGTTCGATGCACCAAGCACCTGTTCTAGGGTCGTAAGACCATCCAAAGCTTTCTGCAAGCCATCCATACGGAGCGTTATCATGCCGCATTCCTTCATGGCAATTTTTTTAATATCGTCACCGGAAGCGCGTTTCACGATTGCATTGCGCACCGATTCATTCGGCACGAGGAATTCATAAATACCGCAACGACCCTTATAACCCGAGCCGTCGCAGTGTTCACATCCACGACCATGATAGAACTGCATATCCGGTGAAAGATGCAATTCTTCGCGAAGTTCCGGGGAAATGTCCACCGGTTCTTTACAATGCTTACAAATTCGACGCACAAGACGCTGGGCAAGAATTCCCTTCATCACGGTTGCGACAAGGAACGGTTCAAGGCCCATTTCGAGCAAACGCGGGAACGATCCCGCAGAGTCGTTCGTATGGAGCGTACTGAACACCAAGTGGCCAGTCAAAGCGGCTTCGATAGCCATCGAGGAGGTTTCCTTGTCACGCATTTCACCGATCATGATCACATCCGGGTCCTGACGCAGCAACGCGCGAATACCCGCGGCAAAAGTAAAGCCCGCGGCCACGTTGATCTGCCCCTGGTTCACACCGTCAATGTTCAATACCACCGGGTCTTCCATCGTCGAAATGTTGATGGTCGGATCGAGAATTTCACGGATAGAAGCGTAAAGCGTCGTCGATTTACCAGAACCCGTAGGACCGGTCACAAGCACAATGCCGTTCGGAGAGTTGATCGCATCCTTGAACTGCTTGAACATGATCGGGGCAAAGCCCATGTCCTTCAGCGGGAACTGTCCCGAATTCGGGTCCAGAATACGCATCACGATCTTTTCGCAAATACCGCGTTTGCGCAAGGAAACCGGGAAAGAGCTCACACGCAAGTCCACTTCGCTTCCGCGGAAACGCACGGTAAAACGTCCATCCAAAGGCTTTCTTTTTTCCGCAATGTCCATCTTCGCAAGAAGCTTGATTCTCGAAAGAATCTGGTTCATCAAACGGGCAGGGATCGGAGCCTGGACCTGAAGATCACCATCGATACGGTAACGGAGTTTAAGGAAAGTTTCCTGAGGCTCCAAATGAATATTGGATGCATGGCGAGAAATCGCTTCTTGAATCAGCGAAGTCACGATTTTCACAACCTGCTGACCTTCTTCGTCTGTCAGTTCGGCTTCCTGAGTCTGTTCCGATTCACGGTCCACCGTTTCCAGTTCGTCGGATTCCGAGCCCTTTGCCTGGTTCAAAAGCGCTTCCAGGGAATCGCCCGAAGAGGTTGCATAGACGCGGTCAATGGCAGACATCACGTCCTTTTCGCTCGCCATCACAATGTCAACATCCATCTGGGACTTGAACTTCACGATGTCGATGACGCGGACGTTCGTCGGGTCGGTCATAGCGATCGTCAAAACCTTTTCCGTGAAGAAAAGGGGAACGATCTTGTATGTGCGGCAAACATCTTCCGAAATTTTGTTGTGCGCTTCCGGATCGATATTGAAGTTGGAAAGCTTAACATAGGGGACTTCGAACTGGGCCGAAAGGATTTCGACCAAACGTTCTTCCGGCATATAGCCGAGAGTCACCAGAATGCGTCCAAGACGCTGCCCGGTTCTCTTCTGTTCTTCAAGAGCCTTGGCAAGCTGTTCTTCCGTAATGTAGCCGTGCTTCAAAAGAAGTTCACCGATACGCATTCTCGTGGAATTGCGCATCTGAACACCGAGGATGTTCGTCAAGACTTCTTCGCTGACCATGCCTAAGCGCACAAGGATTTTCGCAAGGGCAAGGCCCGTGCGTTCATGCTCGCTCATCGCATGTTTCAGCTGATCTTCATCGATCACCCCCTGTCGAAGCAGGAGTTCTCCAATCTTTGACTTTCCTTGACTCATAAATGTGACCAGCAGTCCGCGTGTAAATTTTCCATTTTCCCTTCCAAATTCCGTAAAATCACGCCCGAACCTTCGAGCACTTGCCCTACGGGATAGACTGGAATATTTTTCTCCTCGAATATACCTTTTGCAACATTCGTTGTGAAAAGCAAGCGGTAATCTTCACCGCCTTTTAGCCAGAATTCACGAGGATCTGTTCCGTATTTTTTACAAAGGCGCAACACACCGGGATGAATCGGGACTTTTTTTTCGTCAATGAAAATTTGAACTCCCGAAGAAAGCGCCAAATGGTTCAGTTCTGAGCTCAATCCATCCGAAAGATCGATGCATCCACCCGAAACTCCCGCATGGACCAGCCGAGCTCCACGTTTTTCATCGATAACCGGGCAAAGATGCTCCGAAACAACATCAAGCAGATCCGGATCGTCCTGCTTTCCATGCAAAAAGGCCCAAAGTCCGGCGGAACTCGCTCCAAGAGGACTGGAAACATAGACAGTATCACCGACTTTCGCACCGGACCGTTTCAAAGGGTTCCCCACCCCACGTCCTAGGAGCGTCACCGAAAAAAGTCCCCTATCCGCCGAAACGACATCTCCACCGATCAGCGAAATACCCCGTTTCCGAAAGCCGTCTGCAAAAGCTTTCGCCACACGTTCTCGGGTTAATTTGTTCCAATTTTTATTAACGCAAATACCCAGCAAGGCGATCTTCGGTTCGCCGCCCATAGAAGAAATGTCCGATACATTCGAAACAATGCACTTCTCCACAGCCTGTTCCGGAGTAGACCAGTCCAAGCGAAAGTGGGAATTTTCAGCCGACATGTCCTTAGTCACAAGCCAGCCGTCAAAAGCCGCACAATCATCCCCGGCTCCGAACCAAAATCGGGATTCAGGGGAGACTTCATCCATCGGAAGTGAATCCGAAAGGACCTTTTTCACAAAATCGAATTCCCCCAATGGAGGAAAATGCAACGAAGAATGGGTCATTTCTTAGAAAATCTAACTTTTTTAGTTATTTTTTAACCGTGGGACATATCTTTTTTATTTCAGACGACCGCGCCACGGATTTGACGGAGCTTGCCAATTGGACTCTCGATTGGATGCTTTCGCACGACATTCCTGCGGACACAGCCATTTATACCTGCAAAGGAATCGAGCAGGGCGAAAAGGCTTTGGATACTCCGCTGTCGCAAGGGGAATCCCCCGCTCTGATCGTTCTTGACCACGGCGTTAAGCCGACCCAGGAATCTATCGCCTTCGGCAACCGTTTACGCGATCTCATTCCGGAATCCTGGATTGTGGAACTCGTCGAAAAGGATTATCCAATATCCAAACAGTCCGACGACGCCTTCTTCCTTCCGAAGCCCATCCGCAAATCGGACTGGGAAGATGTCCTGCAGCACGTGTTTGTTGAAGCCGGTTCACCGCAATGGTCGAACGTCACCCCATTCCGCCCTTAAAATCATGAAAAAAGGTATCGCCTATTTCGGCGTCCGAAATCCCGAACGAGCTGTCGAAGATCTTCAGGAAATCCGCGACGCCGGTTTTACGCATGTTCTGCACACCTGGTCCGAAGAAGACGAGCAGTACTATCCGAAGACCATGAAAGATATCATTGCGAAATCCGTAGATCTCGGTCTTCAAGTGTACGTAAACCCTTGGGGAATCGGGCGAGTTTTCGGTGGCGAAGCTTATTCCGAACTCACCGCTCGCAACCACGACATGTGCCAGGTTTCGCTCGACGGCAAAACTTCCGTCGCAGCCTGCCCGAACCATCCCGAATTCCGGGCTTACATGCACCGTTGGATTGCAGACGTTTGTGATTCCAAAGTCGAAACCGTTTTTTGGGACGAGCCCCACTTTTATTTTGAAAAGGGAAAACTCCACAACTGGGCATGCCTTTGCCCCCACTGCAAAGAAAAATTCCGCAAACGTAACCATCACGAAATGCCTGCGGAACTCACAGACGAAGTCAAAAAATTCCGGGAAGAATCCCTTGTGGATTTTCTAGCCGAAATGACCGCAGACGTTCACGCCCACGGCAAACGCAATTGCGTTTGCATGTTACCGCCTTGGTTCCCCGCGGGTCTCGACAATTGGGACGAAATTGCAAAGCTCGATTCCGTTGACGAAATCGCTTGCGATCCCTATTGGGAACGCGGCGCTTCCGAAGAATCCGTTCAAGCGCACTATGCGGAAACCTCGAAACGGATTTTTGAAATCGCAAAAAAATACGGCAAAGAACCACAGATGTGGATCAAAAATTACCAGATCGAAAATGGCCGAGAAAACGACATTTGGATTGCCACAAAGGAAGCCCGCAAAGCAGGCATCCAGAACATTTTCGCCTGGTCCTACCGCGGTAACGCATACTTGTCGTGGCTCGCGTCCGATAATCCAGACGCTGTCTGGAAAATTCAAATCCAAGCCTTGCAGTAAAATAGACGGGCGCGACTTGCGCAGTTGAGTCTCGTTACGAGCTAGGACCTTTCGGGAGCGCGCGACGAACGGATCGGAACGAGTTCAGCGATTTCGGAGGCGGATGAGCGAAGCGAATGAAAGCCGACAGGTTTAAAAAAGCTTTCGCTGAGCGAGCAACGCGAGCCGAGTGGAGAGATGGACGGCGCACACGACCTATGTGGTCGAGTTCCGTTCCGAGCTAGGACCTTTCGGAAGCGCGCGACGAACGGATCGGAACGAGTTCAGCGATTTCGGAGGCGGATGAGCGAAGCGAATGAAAGCCGA
>JAGDBD010000070.1 GCA_017959225.1 Fibrobacter sp.
ATCCAATCCTGTGCGGAAGACTTTTTCATTCAATACAGCTGCCTTTCGTCTTCGGAATGTAACCGAATCGACCAAACCATCCGCCAAGAAATCCCCTCTTTTTTTGGTCCAGATAAAAGCGGATCTCTGATTCCTTTTCAAGAATCCGATCTCACCGATTCCTTGTACCAACATTTAGACGCCTTAACCGAACAGTTCAAAAAAGATCAAAACTTTTTTGCCGTCATGAGGCTTATCCAGTTACTCGATCAAAAGCTCGAACTTCTGCTTCAGCAAAAAATTCAGGAATTTCAGGAAGACGACTTTTCTGTAACCCTGAACACAAATCGAGAACTGACCGGAATCGGACTTTTGCCCCGATGCAGCTGTTCATGGGAACGCAAGCACCGATTGTCTCACCGGTACAACCGAATGGATAATTTTCTGTTTCACATGCTCCTCATGGAAAACAGCATTCTTGGCGAGCTAATCGACAAGCACTTCTTCTTGAAAAAAGAGGTTCTTCCCTATTTCGATAAGAATGGAACATTGAAAATCGCCGCAACCCCTTTACGACACGAAAGCTATGCTCACGTCATTCCATACGAAAGCAAAAACATCCAATACTTCGGGATTCAGTATGACGAATCCAAAAACCAAGAATGCAACGAGCAAATTTGGGACAAAATTTTACAAGCATCCGGTCAAGAATGCGACATTCTCCTTTTCCCAGAGCTTCTGGGGAATGCGGAAACAACCGACTATATCGTAAAAAAAATCAAGGAATTTCCAAACAAGAACGATCTGCCTTCTCTCATATTTCTGCCCTCCTATTGGAATAAAAACAGCAACGTCGTAACCGTTCTAAATAGAAATGGAGACGTCATCTGTAAGCAAGGAAAACAAAATCCCGTCCGTTTCGAATATCACGACACCGCTCTCCTCGAAGGAATCCGAACGAACTACGTGATCAACATTTTTCATTACAACGGCATCGGAAGATTTGCAATCCTTATTTGCAAAGACTTCTTGACTACCAAATATTTGGAACAACTCATGCGCTGTTTCAAATTGACTCTGATTATCGTCCCGTCTTTTTCGACGGGATCCTATGACTTTAGACAATCTTTTGAAATTTGCGCCAACGACGATTGCAACGTCATTTGGATCAACACCTGTGCCGCTTTGTTAAAAGGGAAAGAAGGAAACTTTAAAAACATCGGTTACGTTCGAAAAAGAGTTTCCCAATCCGCCGACGAATCGGAAACACTTTCCCGAATGCCCATTTGCAAAACCGCATTCGATAGAAAATGCAACCATGACTGCATGTTTTTTGAAACCATTCAAGGAGTCTAACCGGCATGAAGCTGGAATTCATCGAAAAGATCCTTCAAGGGAAGTTCATCACCCGCTATAATCTCCATTACAAGACCGTCAGCGGAAAACCCATCGTCTATGAAATCATCAGTCGGGACGCCAACATACAAACCCAATCCGATTTGCACGAAGGAAAAATCAACGCTGTCGTTCTCATTCTTCACGACAAAAGCGGCGAAAAAATCCTCTTAAACCGAGAATTTCGCATGTCCGTGGGAGAATGGATATATAATTTTCCCGCAGGCCTAATCGATAACGGCGAAACAATTGAACAGGCCGCTGTCCGGGAGCTCAAGGAAGAAACCGGATTAACCCTAGATTCCATCTCCGACATCTGGAAGGAAAGCTATTCCACAATCGGTTTTGGCAACGAAAAAAACATTGTAGTCGAAGGCATCGCAAGTGGTAAAATTCTCCCCAGCGATTCCGAAAACGAAGAAATCGAAGCCAAATGGTTCTCCAAACAAGAAATTCAAGTTTTACTGAAAAAAGAACGCTTCGCTGCTAGGACTCAGTCTTATTGCGCCTTGTGGTGCAAAAAGTGAAAAGCCAGTTTAAGAATTGGCACGATTCTTGCAATTATAAAAGCGAATTCAGAACGGTTTTTGCGGAAATCCGCGGAAATATCCCTAAAAAGGATTCCAAAGATTTCCCCGTTTTCTTTTTGAAACGCAAAACCGTTTCATTTTGAAACGTTTATATTGGAGATAAACATGGCAACAGAAAAAAAAGAATTCCAAACTGAAGTCCAAGACCTTCTTCATTTGATGATCCATTCCTTGTACAGCAACAAGGAAATTTTCCTCCGCGAATTGATTTCCAACGCAGCGGATGCACTGGACAAGCGCCGTTTCCTTTCCCTCTCCGACGCAAAGCTCCTCCCGGAAGGCACTCAGCTGAAAATTGACCTTTCCGTAAACTCCGCCAACAAGACTCTCGTCGTCGAAGATAACGGTATCGGTATGAACAAGGAAGACCTTGTCAACTGCCTCGGTACTATCGCGCGCAGCGGCACTAAGCACTTTGTGCAAAGCCTCAAAGATTCCGACAAGTCCAGCGTAGATCTGATCGGTCAGTTCGGCGTGGGCTTCTATTCCGCATTCATGGTGGCAAACAAGGTGGAAGTTCTTTCCCGCAAGGCTGGGGAAGAATCCGGCTACCTCTGGAGCTCCGACGGTACGGGTTCTTACGAAATTTCCGACATGCCGAAGCAGGACGTAGGAACAAAAATCACCCTTTACCTCAAAGACGGTGAAGATTTCGGAGAATTTTCTTCTGAATGGGGCGTGGAATCCATCGTTCGCAAGTACAGCGAATTCGTTTCTTACGGCATTTATCTGCACCACGAAGCGACTAAGAACGACAAGGGCGAACTGGAAACCAAGGAACCGACCCGTTTGAATGACAAGCAGGCTCTTTGGCGTCAGAGCGCAAGCGAAATCAAGGAAGAGCAGTACAAGGAATTCTATTCCACGGTCGCCCATGAAGGCGGCGAACCTCTCGCTTGGAAGCATTCCCATGCAGAAGGTTCCCAGGAATTCTGGACCTTGACCTATATTCCGTCTAAGGCTCCGTATAACATCTGGCAGAACGACCGCATCAACGGCCTCAAGCTCTACGTGAAGAAAGTCTTCATCATGGACGATTGCAAGGACCTGCTTCCGCCGTGGCTCCGTTTTGTACGCGGTGTCGTTGACAGCGAAGACCTGCCGCTGAACGTGTCCCGCGAAATTCTCCAGTCGAACAAGGTCATTACCACCATCCGCAAGCGCGTCATCAAGGACGTTCTCGACAAGCTCGCCGAAATCAAGAACAAGGACCGCGCGAAGTACGAAGCCTGGTGGAAGGAACTCGGCATGGTTCTGAAAGAAGGCTTCTACATGAACTGGGAACACTTGGACGAACTGAAGAAGCTGACGCTTTTCAAGTCCACCAAGTCCGCAGACAAGTATACGAGCCTTGAAGAATACGTCAAGGGCATGCCTGCCGATCAAAAGGAAATTTACTATCTCATCGGCGAAAACAAGGATTCCATCGCAGCAAGCCCGATTCTCGAAGCTTACAAGAACAAGAATTACGAAGTGCTGCTCCTTTCCGATCCTATCGACGAATTCATGATGAATTCTCTGCAGGAATTCGACGGCAAGAAGTTCCACGACGTAAGTCGCGGCGATGTGGACTTTGAAAAGACCGAAGAAGAAAAGAAAGCGGAAGAAGCTTCCAAGACCGAATACAAGGACCTTTGCACCGATCTCCAGAAGGATCTCGACGCAAACATCAAGGAAGTCCGCATTTCGAGCCGCTTGAAGGACAGCCCGTGCTGCCTCGTCACCGACGAAGCCGCCATGAGCCGCCACATGGAACGCATGATGTCCGCCATGGGCCAGAGCGTCACCAAGTCCAAGCGCATTTTGGAAATCAACCCGAACCATCCGATTTGCAAGATGCTCAAGGAAAAGATCGCGAAGAAGGAATCCCTCGAAGACTGGCCGAAGGCTCTCTACGGTCAGGCCGTTCTCGCTGAAGGATCCCAGCTCGAAAATCCGGGTGAATATGTGCAGGCGATTAACAAGCTGCTCACCGCACAGCTTCACTAATTAGACATTTTTTGTCAAAGAGCCGTCTTATATTGAAGACGGCTTTTTTGTACACTTTTCTATTTTTGTGCTCCCATGGAATCCAGTCGCCTTTTTGAATTCGCTTCCCAACTGCTGAAAGAAACCTTCGGTTTTAAAAACTTTCGCCCTGCGCAAGAAGCGGTTATCAAAAATCTCTTCGAAGGGAAGGATACCCTTGCTCTGCTCCCCACCGGCGGCGGAAAATCCATCTGTTACCAGATTCCAGCCCTTGTTCTTCCAGGCACATGCGTTGTCGTTTCCCCGCTTCTTGCACTGATGAAAGACCAGGTGGACAATCTTTGTGAAAATGGCGTTGCTGCGGCAGCCCTCAACAGCCAAGTCTCAAAAGAAGAGGCGTTGGAAATTCGAAAGAAAGCTATCCAAGGGGAACTGAAGCTGCTGTACCTTTCCCCGGAGCGCATCCAGTTTGAACTGGACCATCTTCTTTCCCGCATGGAAATTTCCCTTTTCGCAGTAGACGAAGCCCATTGCATTTCCCAGTGGGGCCACGATTTTCGCCCCGAATATTCCGAATTGCACGCCTTGCGCGAACGTTTTCCGCAGACGCCGCTGGTCGCTCTCACCGCCACTGCGGACTCGGTCACCCGGCAGGACATTTTGACGCAGCTCGAAATTCCAAAAGAAAACATCGTCCTTTCTAGTTTTGACCGCCCGAATTTGAGCCTTTCCGTCAAAGTGAATTACCGCAAAAAAGAAAAAATCGACGAAATCGAAAAATTCATTCACAAGCACAAACAGGAAAGCGGTATCGTCTACTGCCTTTCCCGCCGCAACACGGAATCCGTCGCAAGTGAACTTCGAAGCCGAGGAATTATCGCGGAAGCCTACCACGCAGGCCTTGAAACCGCAGAACGCATCCAGATCCAAGAAGATTTTTTGAATGACCGCACACAGGTCATCTGCGCAACTACCGCTTTCGGCATGGGAATCGACAAACCGGACATCCGTTTTGTAATCCATTACAACACACCCAAAAATATGGAAGGATACTACCAGGAAATCGGTAGAGCGGGACGCGACGGAATGCCTTCCGACACTCTCCTTTTTTATTCCGATAGCGACATGGTGCAACTCGCCAAATTCGCAGAAGAAAGCGGAGAAAAAGATCTGCAAATCGAAAAGTTGCACCGCATCGAACATTATGCCACAAGCCCCATTTGCAGGCGCCGCATCCTTTTAAGTTACTTTGGCGAACCCTTTGACCACGACTGCAAAAATTGTGACATCTGCAAAAACCCTCCCCGACGTTTTGACGGGACAATCCTTGCCCAAAAAGCCCTTTCCGCCATCGCTCGCACGCGGCAAAAAGAAAACAGCCACATGATCGTGGATATTCTCCGCGGAAACCGCTCTTCCGAACTTCTCGAAAAGCATTATGATGAAATCAAAACGTACGGCGTCGGCAAAACGACTCCCCCGGCAAAATGGAACGCCTACTTGATGCAGCTCGTTCACTTGGGAGCTATCGAAAAAAGTTACGAACAGGACCAGCACCTTTCCATTACACCGTACGGTTGGGAAGTACTCCGGGGCGAAAAAAAACTTGAACTGGCTCTTGTCCGAGATGCGGACTCCGTTCCGGCAAAGCAGTTCCGACCGGTAAAAACGGCTGCTACCGAAGACGATTCCATGTTCCAAGCTTTGCGCAGCCTTCGCATGGAAATTGCCCGCAAAGAAAACGTGCCCGCCTATTACATTTTCAACGATAAAGTCCTTGCCGAAATCGCAGCGTTAAAGCCTACATGCCTGGAAGATTTTGCCGAAGTACCGGGAATCGGCGCTTTCAAGTGCAAAAAATATGGGCAGATTTTCGTAAAGGAAATCTGCCACATGCTTTAATCTTTTGAAGCTTTAATCGGTCGGACGGCGGTAACCCCACTTGGTGAGGATTCTATCGTCGTCTTTACGGACATAGCCCTTCTTATGATCCGGAAGGTCGCATTGCAACACAGAGCGGATTCTCACTTCGGAGTTGTAAATGTATGCGCCAGTGCCAATTTTACGCCCATCAGGAGTCTTCAAATAGCCATTTTCATCCGGTTTGAGTTCAAAGTACATCTGGATCGCTCCGCTTTCATCCACATAGTCCGCAGTGATTTCCTGCGTGAAGCCGAAATCTGCCACGTACTCGCCGATCGTGGAGAAGAGCCAGATCTTTAATTTGATCTTTGTCGTATAAAGGCTCGCTTCATATCCAAGAGAGTCATAAGCTTTCTTGAAATCGGTAGAACAATAGTTTTCCACGTAGTCTTCGACCGTGGTCGTGGTACGGTCCCAGCCGCCACCGCTATCCAGTGCCACATAGCCGTTTTCCACGATACTTCCTAACGTCGAAAGCGTTCCCGTTTCATCGATTGCCGGAGCTTGCGCCGTGATGCTCAGCGTAGATCCCAAGTGCTGCCCGGTTAATCCCGTATACGGTTCTTTACCGGAACCTTCCGAAACGCCGTTCTTTGAACCGGCTTGAGTTTCTACTTCTTTGCCGGTTTTCGTATTCAGCAAGCTCAAGGCGTACACAGTACTCTTTGCGCTGTTCGAAGTGGATGTGAATTTTTCCACGGTCTTCGGATTTGCCGTCACCAGAGGATCTTCCATGTCCACGTTAATCAGCTTGCCCGCTTTCAAAATGACGACAACCGTATCCGATGTTTCGTTGCCCGCTTTATCACGGTACGTGCGAATGATCAAATTTTTACCGTCATTCAAGCCTTGATAGTTCAAGGTATCCTGTTCCTGACCATTCACAAGCCATCTGACAGCAATGGAAACGTTGCTCACCACCGCAGAATCTTCCGGAGAAATGATTTCCACCTTCGGCGGAACCGTGTCCACAATGACAACAGTATTCGCCGTTGCCGAATTGCCATACACATCCACGTACGTGTAACTGACCGTATAAATCAAGTTGCCGTCTTCATCAAGAGTTTCCACTCCCTTTGAATTGATCGTATAGGAGACAGTTACTTCGTGAGTCGTCTTCTTATCGGAACCTGTCGTTTCGTAAGTATAGCTGACCTTGTAAACCGTATTTCCGTCAGAATCGGTCTTCACCGTTCCCGTTCCATCGATCGTATAAGTCAACGAAACGATCTTTCCGTCCGCATCCTTGAAGGTCGTTGTGACTTCGTAATATTCTTCACCATTTGCATCGGTCAAACGTTTTCCCTTTGCATCGGTGTAATACGAAACCTGAACAACTGTCCCAGCAGAAGTCGTGTCGTAGTAACTCACCTGGATCAGATTTTCACCAAGCACGGTATGCGTCACCTTGACACTCGAAGACAGGTCCGCTTCATCCTTCAAATCGACTTTGCCGATGGTCTTTTCCGCCATCTTGATATTTGAAGAAGTCACAGCAGCCGTATCGAGTACCACCTTGAAACTCGTCCTGCCTGTTTGCGGAGTTTCTCCAGAAGAATCCACCACGGAAATCGTAATTAGCGCCGTTTCGGAACGGACGTAGCTGGCCGTGTCGCCAGGATCTTTTTGTTCCACGATCGTTACGCCGCTTGCTCTTCCCGAAGTATCGCTAGAAGCAGAAATGGCCACGTCAGGAATCTTCGTGCTCACGTATACAACGATCTGGTCTGAGCCATCCTGGTATTTCACATTGATGACATTTTTCCCTTCTTGGAGAACGATCGTGCTGTCTTTTTCACCATCCGGCGTCTGCCATTTGATGTAAATGCTCGGTTGATTCGTGTAAACCGTATCCGGATTCGTCCAAGAGGAATCCCCTGCTTCCGCATACGTGATTTCCACCGTTTCCTTTGTATTCTTGACACGGATCGTTACCGTCGCTGTATCCGAAAGTCCCGATGGATCGGTCACGGAAACCTTCACCGTATACACAGAATCCTTTTCGTAATCCAAACGTTCATCTTTCTTCAACGAAATGATGCCCGTTGTCGAATCGATGGTAAAGACGCCGCTCGTATCCGTAACAATCTTATACGTGAGAGGATCGTTTTCCGGATCGGTAGCTTTTACTTTATCCGAAGTCGAGCAGCCGGAGCATTCTTCTTCAATGGTCACCGTCGTCTTTTCGGCAATCGGAGCTTCGTTCACATCGACCACCGAAATCGTCACCGTCGCCGTATCTGCGTAGGTTCCATCCGAAACCTGCACAGTGAGAACATACACTTCGGACTTTTCATAGTCCAAGGATTTCAGAACGGTAATGGCTCCCGTCGAAGCGTCCACTTTAAAGACACCCGCAGCGCTGCTAGAAATAATCTTGTACGTGAGAGTCGAATAATCCGCATTCAAAGAATCCGGATCAAAACCCTGAAGCGTTCCCACAGTTTTGCCCACTGCAACATCTTCTTTCACAGAGAAAGACGTATCATCCAAAGACGGCTTTTCATTTTCGTCTTTTACATGAATCGTCACAGGGACCGTGTCCGAATACACAAGTCCATCTGTCGCATAAACGTAAATCGTGTAAGTCGTATCCTTGGATTCATAATCGAGGACAGCCTTTTTAACAGTAATCTTGCCCGTCGACTTATCCAACGTAAAGATGTTCGAATCGCCAGATGCAATGTAGTATGTAGGCACATCGCCCGCATTTTTGTCCACGGCCGAAACGATTCCAGCCGAATCCTTCACCGAGCTATTTTCGTTGATCGTGAAATCGTAAGAAGATTCACTGAATTCCGGCGGAAGGTTGCTGTCGGCATCCTTGATGTAAAGCGTAAACGAGCCTGCGCGTTTGTTACCCGTCAACACGGCACCGCTCATATTGTACACGTACATC
>JAGDBD010000071.1 GCA_017959225.1 Fibrobacter sp.
AAACCAGTCTCTTGATTGTTTGATATAACACCGTATGCGAACAAAAGCATTCCTGCGGCACTCAAAATAGATGCGCATTGGGTGAATTGCACAACCTGGTAAAAGTCGCTTGCGAAAAGCGCAGTGAAAAGCGTGGCTAAAAGAGTTCCCCAGTTCGCACCCAGCTTGCGCATTAACACGTAGCCGATTGTAAAAAAAGAAATGAAAACGGCGAACATTTCCCCGATATAATACCAACCGATTTTGGGAAATAGATGGTAAAGGGGGAGCAACGCGTAGCCGTAAATGGCGTTTACAAAAATTAAATGGGGATTGTATTCGGTTCCGAATGCCCCCGTAAGCCTTGCCGCCATAAAATAGTCGTCGATGGCTCCGAACTTGATGTCGCCAAAAAACAGGCAAAGAGCCAAGAAAAATAAATTGATGATGGCAGAAAACGCCAAAGCTTTTTTTATGGGCATAGGAGAAATATATATTTATAACGATATGTCGAATTTGATTTACACACTCATCAATAAAGAAACTCCCCTCTGTGACTTTATCGTTGAGAGTGAAGGCGAACTTGAGCTTTGCAAGATTGTAAAGATGTGTTCGCCGTTGCCGTTTTGGTGCAAAAATGTTGACTCATGGGTTGCCGACAGAAGTGCAGCAAAACATCGAGCTCATGTAAATAGAATCTGCGCCGACGGTTCTAAATGCGATTTTGACGCCAAGAGGGAATTTTAATGCGTTCACAAATTCGTGTTTGTCAGGTTTTGCATGGAATTGTGGGCGGTGGGTCGGAACAAGTCGTTTTGAACTATTGTTCTCGTATGTCAAATGTCCATTTTGACGTTCTTTACCAATACGAACCGAATTTGCAAATTTTAGAACGTTTTCGTGAAGCCGGGCTGAACTGCATTCAGATTCCTGATAAAGTTCATCATCCGCTGAAACATTTGTGGGCCATTTTTCGAATTTTTCGAAAGGGCCGTTACGATGTTGTGCATAGCCATTTGGATTGGTTTATGAACGGCTATGTGTGTTTTTTGGCGATGCTTGCTGGCGTGAAAAAACGGATCGCACATCACCATCAAGCGTATTCAAAATGGGGATTTCTTTGCTTTACACTCCGCATGCCTTGCAAACTCTTTGCTACGCATTGGCTTGCTTGCGGAGAAGCTGCTGCTGTCAACGGCTGGGGCAAAAACGCTGTTAAAAAAAACAAAGTGAAGATTCTTCCGAACGCCATCGATTCGGAACGATTTAAGTTTTGCGAATCTGCTCGTCGAGAAGTTCGTGCAAAATATGGAATTGCAGACGACGATTTTGTTGTGGGACATGTGGGAAGGTTTTATCCGCAAAAGAATCACACTTTTTTAATCGATGTATTTGCTGAACTGTATAAGAAAAAATCGAGTGCAAAACTGTTGCTGCTGGGCGACGGCCCTTTGCAAGAACAGGTTAAACAAAAAGTGAATTCGTTAGGTTTGTCTAACGCTGTTATTTTTGTGGGCTTGCAAAAAGATACGGCTCCATTTTACAGCGCAATGGATGTGTTTGCTTTCCCGTCGTTGTGGGAAGGGTTGCCGTTGACGCTTGTGGAAGCGCAGTATTGTGGCTTGCCGTGTGTTGTCAGTCATACTGTGACGAAAGAGGTGGTTGTTTCTAAAGCTTTTGAATTTTTTGATTTGAAATCGGCAAAAGTTTGGACGAATTGTTTGCAGAAAACATTCCGACAAAACGAGTTGACATCTGACCAATTTAACATTGAAAAATGTATTGGTGAACTAGAAGAAATATATCGCAGCTGATAGAAATGAACAATAAACCTTATTCCATAGCGAGTGTAATCTTAAATTACAATGATGCTTCGACCACATTGTCGTTGGTAAGGCATATTGTGGACTTTGCAGAATTAGATTACATCGTTGTTGTTGATAACGATTCGTCTGACGATTCTTGGAATAGATTAAGCCTTTTGAAAAATGAAAAGGTTCATCTGTTGCAAGCGGGAAAAAATGGCGGGTATGGCGCAGGGAATAATGTTGGAATCAAGTATGCCAAAGAAAAATTAAATGCGGATTACGTTTTGATTTTAAATCCGGATGTGATTGTTGAAGAAGAATGCATTGCAAAATTAGCGGAAACTTTGCACGAGAAACAGGACGTTGCTGTTGTTTCTGCAAAACAGTCGAATTCACCAGATTGCGCTTGGAAGAATTGTAACGCATTGCAGTATGTTTTGGCAACAAGCCTTTTTTTTGAAATACTGCTGAAAATCCGCTGTTACTCACCCAAATATTTTGGAAATGAAAATTTTGTTGAAGTATTTGCGGTTCCAGGCTCACTGCTGATGGTTGATGCAGATAAAATGGTGCAGTTTGGAATGTATGACGAAGATTTTTTTCTTTACTATGAAGAATTTGTTCTAGCTCAAAAATTTGCGAACGCTGGATTAAAAACGATTTTGCGATTGGATTGTTCGTATGTTCATAATCACCACGTCAGCATTTCGAAAACGTATAAACGTTGGTCGGAGCAGCATAAAATTTTGTTGAAAAGTGCTGAACTTTTTTTGCGCAAGTATAAGAAGGTGAATGGGATTCAAATGGCTTTTGCTAAAGTTTGGTTTGCGTACACCAGACTAGAATTTGCTTTATATGATTTGTATAGAATCATGAGGCCCAAAAGATGAAGAAGATTCTTTTTATAACTCATGATGATTTCAGCAGCGGATCGTCGCGAAGTTTGGTTGCGCAAATCGAATTTTTAAAAAGAGAAAAGAAAATTGATCCAGTCGTGATTACATGGAAAGAAAATTCCTTGACCGCGTATTTGCGAAAGCAACAGATTCCGTGCTTTGCGTTAAAGTATGACTTCACGTCGGTATGGACGCAAAATTGCTTTTTGCATCAACTTAAAAGACCGTATTACCGGTTGATTTATAATTATACCGCGTATTGCAAATTAAAAAAAGAAATCGACTTTTCGGAAATTTCCTTGATTGTGTCCAATTCCAGCGTGATTGATTTTGGAGCTTATTTGCACCGAAAATTGCAAATTCCACATGTGTGGTATTTGCGCGAATTTGGTGACTTGGATTTTAACGTTTTGCCATATGTTAAAGATTTTCCCCGTTATATAGAAAGCAACTCGGATGGAATTGTAGCGGTTTCTAAAGCGGTGGCTCGGCATTGGCAACATCGAGGCATTCGCAAAGATATTGCAGTGATTTATAATGGTGTATCTAGCAACGACGTTCCGTTGAAAGAAAAAAATGGGTTGGTGAAGATTTGCATGTGCGGTCGTTTGTGCCCTACAAAAGGACAATTTTTAGCCGTTGAAGCGATGGCTAAATTACCAAATAGTGTTTTGAAAAATATCCGTTTAGATTTCTATGGAGTTGGAGAATCTGAAGCGAAACTGAAGAATCTTGTTAAAGAATACAAGCTTGAAAAGTATATCGCATTCAAAGGATTTTCATCTTCTTTAGATAAAGAATTAATGGATTACGATGTTGGATTGACTTTGAGCAAGGCCGAAGCATTTGGGAGAACGACTGTCGAATATATGAATCATGCATTGTTTGTAATCGGATCTCATTCTGGAGGCACTCCTGAATTATTGCAAGATGGCGCGTTTGGAAATCTTGTGGCACCAAATTCACCGGAAGCGGTTGCGAGTGCGATTGAAGAGTATTACAAAAATCAAATAGAATGTAAGAAAAAAGCGGTATGCGCACAAATTTACGCTAAAGAAACTTTTTCTGTGAAAACAAATGCAGAAAAGGCCTTTCGCTTTTATGAAAAATTTGCAAGATGAAGCTTTGAATCCTTGCTCACTCCGGATGGTTGTTCAAAAAAGCGGTTTGTTGCAGGGACTTTTTCCGGTTGATTTTAATCTGTTTATAATCGACGATAATTTTTTTGATATAAGAGAAAAATGCAAGGGATTTGTTCTTGTATAAAAACTTAATACAATCGCAAATTAATCCGTAAATGGCGAAAATGTCGGATCGTTCAAAACCGCTCATATAGACTAAGGTGCGAATGTATGAAAAGAACATCCTTTTCTCTGCGGTGATTGTCCGGTTTTCTCGATCGTGAACTGCGGCAGCACCTGGGACAATTCCGATTTTAAATCCTTTATATCGAGTTCTGTCGCAGTAATTATCGTCTTCACCGTAATGGTGAAACGTTGGAGAAAATCCTCCGACTTCTAGTAGGCATTTTCTGCTGATCAACCAATGCGCCGCCATGACTCTTTTAACGGAAAGAAGTTGCCCGTCTTGAATGGCTTCTGAATAAACGGTTTCAAAATCTCTATCCAGGTTCTTTTCGTTGGCTTGCTTTTGCAATGGAGAAAGAATGCCGTATTTAGGATTGCATTTGTGCGCTTCAATTAAAAGGGTAATTGTATTTGGCTTAATCCAAGCGTCTTGATTTAATAAGTATACGTAGTCGTAATTGTTGTCTATCGCATATTGCAAACCGATGTTGTTTGCAGCGCCAAATCCAAGGTTGTTTTTACTTTGAACTAATTTAATGGATGGGTAATTTTCGGCTATATATTTTAGAGTACCGTCGGTTGACAAGTTGTCAATGACAAATATGTCTAATGGAATTTCGGATTCCAGTGTGCTCTGGATACATTTTTTTATCCATTGCATTGCGTTGTATGTAACAAGGATGACAAGAACTCTATCTTGCATTGTTAAACTCTTTCCCGAATCACGTATTGCGGAGCTTGATTAATGCAGATGTAAACTCTTCCCACGTATTCGCCGATAAGACCGAGCAAAAACATGATCATTCCGCCTACAAATAAAAGTGTAGCAAGAAGGCTAGCATAACCGACAGGTGCTGCGGCAACCGTCAATTTTTCGTAAATCACATAAAGCCCGCTGGCAAACCCGATGATGGCGCAAAGAATTCCCAGGAATGTCGCTGCGCGTAAAGGTTTGACTGAAAAGGCGGTGAATCCGTTGACCCAAAGGGATATTAGTCCGCGGACCGTGTAACCGGAAGTCCCTTCTAAACGGTGACGGTGGCTGACTGCAACGTTCCCTAAGTTTTTGGTGGTGCGGAAAATAAGCCCGCTGATATAGGGGAATGGATTTGGATATTGGACGATTTCTTTGACGATAAATTTTTTCATGATGAAAAAACTCGTCGTTTTTAAAGTTGTCGGTTGCCCAATGATCGCTTCTGCCATTTTTTTGTTGACGTAACTTCCGAATCGGCGGAACAGGTGTTGTGCGGAATGTTCGTAATAGCCGTAAACGACGTCAAAGCCTTCTTCCAGCTTTTCGACAAGTTTAAATGTTTCACTTGCAGGGGTTTGCCCGTCATCATCAAGGCTGATGACGTAATCGCCATGGGCTTCGGCGTAACCGCCCATGAGAGCGCTGTGTTGCCCGAAGTTTTTGGCAAAGCAGATTCCTTTGATTTTAGGGTCTTCTTTGGCGAGCATTTTGATTTTTTTCCATACGCCGTCCGGACTGCAGTCGTTGACCTGAACGATTTCGGAATCTAAGGTGCATTCTTTTTGCTCTGCATTTTTTCCAGCGACGGTTGCGCGGATTTCGTTTACAACAGTTTCGATTGTGTTTTCACTGCGGTAACAGGGAATGACAAAAGAAAGTAAAGTCAAATTATTTTGCTCGCTCATGATTTGAATATAAAAACAAAATTTACATTTAGACTGTGAAGAAACTTCTTTATCCGCTGATTGCGAGCGCTCTGATTACAATTGCACCTTTTTTGATTACGTTCGAAAAAGGACAAGATATTGTGCGCGGTCTTTTTGGATTCAGCGAATTTGCTTTGCTATTGCTGTTCGCATGGGTACGGGATCGTTTTAGAGGTGTGGTGCGCATTGTTCTGCTTGCCATTATGTTGATTTTGATGCTTGCGGTTGCGTATGTAGATTTAGCGAATTTGCTTTCCGCAAAAAATTGGAACATGGGCGTTTATGGTGTGATTCCGATTTTTACGTGTGCCCTTGCTGCTTTGATGATGACGAAAGTTTCGAGCTTTACGTTTCCGTCGATCAGCTTTATCGTGTTCGTTTCGCTGGTTGCGCATTTAGCGGTGTTGAATTGGAACGCTTCGCAGCCCCTTGTGCAGTTTCCTGTGGTGGATTATTTGAGCCGTACTGCGCCGAAACCTGTGGAACGTAAAATTTTGCCGGAGTCTTTTGCGCAAAAATACAAGATTTTGGATTCGGCATCGGTTACGCGGAATTATGTGGATACGCTTCGAAATAACGTGGTGATTCTAGTGGAAAGTTGGGGCGTTCCCATGGATGAACTCCGTTTTATAAAGGAGCTGCAAATTTTTGACGGTGTGGTGCAACAGCTCGGTGTACATTCAAGAATGTACAGTCGGACGCGGACTGCTGAACGTGAAGATTTGATTTTTGAAATTCTACGGGATTCTTTGACACGTCAAAAGGACACGATTTTTTTGCCCAAGGAATTTGAAAAGAAAGGTTTTAAAACGACCTTCTTCTTTGGCGGTGATAGTGCGGAACAATGGCGTTACAAGTATATCTACAATATTTTTGAAACGGCTGTTTTTGGCGGGTTCAATCCCAATGCTAGACCTTATGCCGAGAATGTTACAAGGTTCGATTCGAGCTTTGCAAAGAAGGCTCTTTCTGACAGTGTGATGGTTTCAAAGATTGATAGCCTTCTTTCGGACTCGTCAAAACGTTTTGTCGCTTGGACTACGCGCGATACTAAGTTTCCGTTGCAAGGATTGGGTGGTGCGTATCGCGGATCTGCCGATGAAAATGATTCAGCGTATACGGAACGTTTAATGGGGACGCTTCGCCTGATTGTAAATCTTGCTCGGAAGCATCCGGAGACGCGGTTCGTGGTGCAGGGCGATCATGAGCCGATACTTGCTCCGGTTGAATTTCAAGAACGTTTTTATAAACGTTGGGTTCCTTTTATTGTATTAAATTAAGGGTGTGAGGGTTTTATGAGCATTCGCATTCCGTTTAACAAGCCGCCTTTTGTCGGTTCTGAAATTGAATATGTGCGAGCGGCAGTCGCTAGCGGTCGCATTTGTGGCGATGGAGAATTCAATCAAAAATGCCACAAATGGTTGCAGGAACATACGGGGACTTCGAAAGCCCTTTTGACGACGAGCTGCACGCATGCGCTTGAAATGGCTGCGCTCCTGTGCAATATTTTGCCGGGAGATGAAGTGATTATGCCGTCATTTACTTTTGTTTCGACGGCGGACGCTTTTGCAATGCGTGGCGCGAAATGCGTGTTTGTGGATATTCGCCCCGATACGATGAATTTGGATGAACGTAAAATTGAAGCAGCGATTACTTCGAAAACCAAAGTAATTGTGCCGGTACATTACGCAGGTGTATCTTGCGAAATGGATACGATTCTTTCGATTGCGAAAAAGCACAATTTGTTTGTGGTAGAAGATGCCGCGCAAGGGATGATGGCGAGTTACAAAGGAAGAGCTTTGGGGAGCCTTGGTGATTTTGGCTGTTTTAGTTATCACGAAACAAAAAATTACAGCATGGGAGAAGGTGGGGCTCTTTTGATTCGCGATCCGAAGTTTGCGGATCGTGCGGAAATCATTCGTGAAAAGGGAACGAACCGTGTGCAGTTCCATCGGGGTGAAGTGGATAAGTATACGTGGGTGGAGCTTGGTTCGAGCTATTTGCCAAGCGAATTGAATGCGGCCTATTTGTATGCGGAATTGGAACAGGCGAAGCGGATTTATGATGACCGCATGGCGAGTTGGAATGCGTATTACGAACGTTTGCTTCCGCTGCAAGAAAAGGGTTTGATTGAACTACCGAAGATTCCGGAAGAATGTAAGCATAACGCTCACATGTTCTACATTAAAATGCCGGATTTGGAAGGCCGTTCCAAAATGATTGCTCACTTGGTGAAGAATGAAATTTTGGCGGTGTTCCATTATGTTCCGTTGCACAGTGCTCCGGCGGGGAAACGCTTTGGAAGATTTTTTGGGGACGATGAATTTACGACACGGGAAAGCAATCGTTTGATTCGCCTTCCCATGTATTATGGTTTAAAATTGGATGATTTGGAATTTGTTTGTGAGAAAGTGCGCTCATTCTTTTGATTGCTGCGCATGACCGGGTAACGTGATGATGGAAATATTTTATGTCTAAAAAGCTTCTTCTTCTCGGTGGTGGTCACGCTGAAATCCCTTTGATTCAGGCAGCGCAAAAGCTCGGTTACTTTGTGATTACCACGGGCAACGCCCGTGAAGGCTTAGGGCATCCCTATGCCGACAAAAATGTTTTTGAAGACTTTTCCGATTTAAAAAAGATGCTTGCCCTTGCCGAAGCCGAAGGCGTGGACCGTGTATGTTCCGGATGCAACGACTTCGCATTACTCAGCGCCGCTTACGTCTGCGAAAAATTAGGCTTGCCCGGTCACGATTCATACGAAACAAGCGTTCAAATCCATCACAAGGATAAGTACCGCGCCCTCGCTACGCGATTAAAAATTCCGACACCGAAAGCGATAGCCGTTCATAACGCCGAAGAATTCGAAGCGGCAATTCAAGAAATCCCATTTCCAAATATCATCAAACCGGTAGAACTCACCGGTGGAAAGGGCATTCACCGTGCAGAAAATGCTTTGGAAGCTCGTGCCGCCTACGCCGAAGCCTTAAAACGCACCAGGGAAGATCGTGTTGTCGTGGAAGAATTTGTCGTGGGAACGAACCATGGATTTTCTGCGTACTTGCAAAATCAAAAAGTGGTCTTTTATTTTGCCGATAACGAACAGTATTATTTGAACAAGTATATGGTGAGCGGTGCGAACACTCCGACAACGACAAGTTCACACGCTCAGAAATTACTTTGCGAATATAGCGAACGTATAGCAAAAGCTTTGAACTTGGTAGATGGAATTTTGCACATCCAGTACATTGAAAAAGCGGATGGAACTCCTGTAATCATTGAAATTTGCCGTCGTGCGCCAGGAGATTTATACATCAAATTCGTGCAATATGCGACTGGAGTGGATTATCCGAAAATGATTGTACAAGGGGAAACGGGAGAATTTTCAAGTGAAATTTTACCGCCACTTGGGACTTTGCCAAAGCCTTTTTTGCGGCATTGCATTATGGCAAAAGAAAAAGGTGTCGTTCAAGGCGTTTCTTTTGCTCCAGAAATTCAAAAGAATATTGTCGAAAAATTTTTGTGGTTAAAAAAAGGCGAACTCGTTGAAGATCCCCTTTATTATAAAGCGGGAATCGTTTTTATGCAGTTTTCTTCGGCAGAAGAATTGTATGCACAGACTTCAAAAATGACCGAGTTGATTCAAATAGATGTATATTAATCCCATGTTCAAAATTGCATTTATCGGTGGCGGAATCAATTCTGCAATTGGCGAAGTTCATCGCGCGGCGAGTCAAATGGATGGCTTTTTTAAGCTTGTCGCCGGTGCTTTCAGTACCCATGAAGCGGTGAACCGTGAAACGGCGGAAGCTTGGGGTGTTCCTTTAGAACGAACTTATGCAAATTACAAGGATCTTTTGGCCTCGGAAAAAGGAAAAATTGATGCGGTCGTAGTCCTTGCTCCGACGGATTTCCATCAAGAAATCATTATTGACGCTTTGCGGGCTGGCTTTCACGTTGTGAGCGAAAAGTCTTTAGCCACAAGCGTAGAAGAAGGCGAAGCGATTGCAAAAGTGGTTGCAGAAACCAAAGGCTTTTTTTGTACCACTTATAATTATACCGGCTATCCGATGGTCCGCGAACTTAAACAGTTGATTGAAGACGGTAAACTCGGAAAAATTCAGCAGGTGCAAGTGGAAATGCCCCAGGAAGGCTTTATGCGTTTAGGCGCTCAGGGAGAACCTCCAAAGCCTCAAGCGTGGCGGTTAAAAGACACGGTCATTCCGAAGATCTCTTTAGACTTGGGCAGCCATTTGCACAACATGGTTTATTTTTTGACGGGAGAGCACCCGTTGCGGATTGTAGCGGATCAGGCGACTTTTGGACTTTTCCCTCAGATCGTGGACAATGTCGGAGCGCTTGCCAAGTACACAAATCAGGTAAGGGCTCAGATTTGGTTCAGCAAAACGGCGCTTGGAAATCGAAACGGTTTGCGCATTCGCGTTTATGGAAGCGAAGGGAGCGCGGAATGGTTCCAGTTAGAACCTGAAACGTTAAAAACCTGTGATTTGCGAGGCCATGTGAGCTTGCGAGATCGCACGGGCGATGTAAAAATTGCGAACCAACCGAGATATAACCGTTTTAAAGCAGGACATCCGGCGGGATTCATCGAAGCCTTTGCCAACTATTATGAAGACATTGCGCATTGCCTTGCGGAATTCCAACAAACCGGGACTTTCGAAAGTAAATATGTTTGTGGCATCAAGACTTCTTTAGAAGGGTTGATGATGATGCAAGCTGCAGCCCGTTCCGCGAAAACGGATAAATGGGAAAACATTTGAAAAAAGCCGAGCGGAACGCTCGGCTTTTTGCTTGTGCAAATGGGTGAAAATTATTCAATCACTTTCACTGTCTTTGCGGAGAATTCCTTCGTGTCGATGGAAGAAATCGTGGAACCGCTCGAAAGGGAAATCTTGCGGATTTCTGCGGTGTCGTACATGGCAACCCATGCCGAGCTTCCGTCGATTGCAACGAGATCGTACGGGTTATCTGCATTAAGAGCTTCCTGCCATGTGACAGACTTTGTGGATACATCGACATTCGAAATGCTGCCGGAGCTTGCGCGATCGAGAACGAACAACTTTTCGTTAGACTTCACAATTTTTGTGTCGCCAGAGAACTGGATTGCTTTTTCTGCATCGCAAACGTCGCTACCTTCTACCCAGAAGAGTTTTCCCGAGGAATAATCGGAAACATAGATGAAGGTTTCCCCTTCGACGATGGCAACACCTGCCGGCTGGTACATGAAGCCTTCATATGTGTCTGGATCGAGATCTTTGAACAAAGCGGTCAAAGTTGTACCATCATAGACGCGGACATTCATATTGCCCATTTCAAAAGTGTTCCAATCCATAAATCCGCGGTCACCGATATAGAGATTACCGTCGGTGTGAACGTACAAACCGCCAGATGCATCCGTGATGCCATCGATGCTCGTTACGCTCTTGTTTTCAAGGTCCACTTCAACAACAGGAACCGATCCGTAGTACTTGTTGATTGCTACGTAGCCTTTACCCGTCTTGGCATTGACTTCGAACAAGGTTGCGCCGCCACCAATTTTGGTGCCGCTCACCCAAAGTTCCGATTTCTTTTTCTTCAGGTCAATCTTTTCAATGCCGCGATTTTCGTCTGCATCGGTTCCCCAAGATTCGTTGTATTCACCATGGGTTGCCACATAGACGTTACCCTTCACGACCTTTACGGCCGATGGGTTTTTCGTCACAAGCTGAATCGTGTCCAGAAGAGTTCCATCGTTCAAATTGTAAAGGGCAAGAAGACCGTTGTCGTTGAAAATGGCTGTATAGCCGTCTGCCGACAAAGTGTAACGCTGGAACACGGCAAACAATGTATCGCCAGAAACTTCAAGGTCTGCTGCATTGGGAGTCGTAGACAAATAAGTCACCTCAAGCTCAACGGAGCTGCTAGATTCCGCTTCTTCGCTGCTGCTGGATTCAGCCTTTGCAGAGGAGCTGCTGGACTTGGAAGAAGATTCGCTGGAACTAGAAGCGTTCTTTGCGCTGGAGCTAGAAACGTCCTTGGCGCTCGAACTAGAAGAATCCTTTTTAGAACTGGAGCTCGACTTTTTGACTGAAGAAGAGCTGACGTCTTCGGAATCGCTGCTGTCGATTTCTTCGAGGCATTCTTCGTTGTCGATGCATTCAACGTCCGGCGAAGTACTGCTGCTGTCGCCGCAAGCGGTGAGACCGAAAACGAGAGAGGCTGTTGCGAGTGCCGCAAGTGATTGCTTCGCTACGCTCGCAATGACGCGGTGTCGATTGGCAATGAGATTTTTCATTTTGTTCATGTTTTTCCTTTTCTGGCTTTACGCTATTTTGCGCGGGGGCTAGAACCCCTGTATGAGTGAGACTTTGTATTCCCGGCCTGGAGCTGGGTAAGGTGTATAAATGTTGCGGTATGTTTCGTCCGTGATATTGTTGACGGCAAAGACTAGGCGGGTCTTTTCAAAGGGCTGCCAGGCAAGCGAAGCGTTATAACGGGTTACGGCTGGCTGGCGTGTAAAATTCAAACGGTCGCTGAAGATAGTTGACCTGTAGTCCATTGTAAAAATCGCGCTTAGGTGCAACGGCAAAAAGATCGTACCTTCTGCGTTGTAACTGTATATAGGTTCACCAGGCAAAAGGTTCCCATTGTAAGCTTTGTTACTTCCTTCATCCCGCGGGCTTTGAATTGTCCCATGCAAAACGGCTTGGAAAAAATCCACCGGTCGGCTGTCTAATTCAAGTTCTACGCCGCGAATCAACGACTGGTCAATGTTAAAAGCTTTCATCAGGTTTGTACTTGTGACCCAGTAGATTCCGTTTTCAGCATGAGTTTCAAAATAGGTGGCCCGCAGAACGGACCGTTTTTTTGGCGTGGACATATAAATGCCCGCGGCAAACTTCAAAGCGGTTTCGTCCTTTAAATTCGGGTTCGAAAGCGTTCCTGGGTAAACTCCGTAAAGTTCCATCAATTGAGGCTTTCGGTAAAAACGACCGATCGAAGCGTTTGCGCCGATCCAAGAATCCTTTTTCCCGAACTTCGCTTGTAACATTCCGCCTAGGCTCAAATCGCGATCCGTGGCGTCGCTGATTAAAGCCGTTCCGGTAGACATCAAAACTTTTCCACCGTCAATGTCATCGATGGATTTTAAAAGATTTCCTTCCGCTAAAAGTGAAAACCATTTTGTAAAGGAATATTCCGCATTGCCCGCAATAGAACCTGTGTAACGGTTCAGCCCAAATTCCTGCAAAGATCCGCGGGATTCCCAACGTTCTGCGCTGCCAGCAAACCGTACAAAGGCTTCGAAATCTTGCAACGAAAGCGTTCCGGAAATCTCGGGCGAAAGTCTGTAGCCGGCAAGGCCATATTCCCTGTAGGTGTTTGACAGGTAACCGATTTTGTCTAACGGGTAGTACGACGCCGAAACGTTCTTTTCAAATTTTCCAGTGATTCCGGCTTCGGTAAGAATGCAACCGAAAAGTTCCGGAAATTCCAAGCGGTACAAAAGCTGTGACATGTCGCCTGTAAATTTCGCCACGTAAGTCTGCGAATCTTCGTGCCCGGGGTTACCAGCTTCCGTATGGGAAATCGATCCCGAAAGAGTGGAAAAGAAACCGTTGCCGTGGAGAATCCGGTATTGTGCATTTCCGGAATATTCCGTGAACTGTGCGTTTTGGCGCTTTTCTTTGGTGTCGTCAGAGTCGTTGTAAAGAGTGCCGTTGCGATTGGTGAATTCGTAATCGTTATCGCTGTGGCGCATGGATGCGGTTGCAGAAAATTGTGCGCTGTCGGTTACGGAAGCGTTGATTTGTGCAGAACCTTCGAAAGTGTTGTGGGAACCGTAGCTTGCAAAAATTCGACCGGTGGGAGTTTTAGAAGCGTGGACCGCGTTTTTGGATACAAAGTTGATGACGCCGCCGACGCCAGAACCGCCAAATTTGGCCGGAGTTCTGTCCTTGTAAATTTCAATTTTTTCAATGTTGTTTAAATCGATGGCTCCGATGTTTGGAGCTCCGCCACTGGCGTCGTTCAGCGGAATGCCATCTAAACAGATCAAAATGTTTCGTGCAGCGATGCCGCGGATGCTGACCGTTTGAAAGCTTCCCATGCCGCCCTGGGTATAGCCTTGAATTCCCGAAAGCGAAGAAAGAATTTCTGTTGCAGAAAGCCCACGCCCTTCCCAGGCGGAAGCTGTAATTTCGGTATAATCGGTGCCAACGACAGCGATGCCGGAAACGGGAGGTGCGGAAATTTCGGAAACGCCTAAGTCTTGTACGGGAGCCGTGTCGTCAACGGCTACATCTTTAGACGTAACTTCGACTTGTGCGAAGGTATTTTCCCAAGCACAGCACAAAAGGACCGCAACCGTTGCGGTCTTGCAGAATGACGTCGTTCGCATCGTTCCTCGCGGCACGTTTCCACAGTTCTTCTGGCTTGGGGATCGCTCTACGCCGGCTCCTTCACATACTTTGCAGTACATTGGTTTATTGCCGGTTTCGTCCTCCCATACAGCGGCGGGACCGTTCCCGATTCTCACGGGATTCTCTCGAAGGTTCTAGCTCTCGCTTCGCTTCGGCTTTTCAGGGCATGGAAATCGTTTATTTGTGCGAAAAGATAGCTCATTTTCTATCTTCTGTGTATATGCAACTTTTTGCTGGTATTATCGATCCCGAAACGCTTTCGTCCGTGGAGCAGAATCCAACGGGTGAACTTTCGAAGTCTGCCGCCCTCTGTTCGGCTCTAGAAATTCGCTACGACCTGTTTTTGCACAGCGGATGCCGGGGCGAAGACTTGCCCGGCCTTTCTGCAAAGGTCCGCTCCCTTTTCCCCAAGGCACTCCAAATCGGCACGATCCGTTTGCAGCGCGACGGGGGAATGTTCAAAGATTCCTTTGCCGCTGACCGGAACCGCCACTTCGAAAGGATCCTTTCGGCAACGCTTCACCCGGAAGTGGTGGACATTGAAATCGAAGAGCTGGAAACTCTGCTGCCCAAGGTTCAGCCGGTTTTGAAGACTTCCGGGGCAAAAGTTCTGGCTTCGCACCACGATTTTTTGAAGGTTCCGACTGTCGCTGAATTCAAAAATTGGATCTCCTTTGCCAAAGAATCCGGGGCAAACGGCTACAAAACCGCCTGTATGAGCGTTCAAAATGGCGATTTTGAAGAAATTTACCCGCTGATTCAAGAAGAAGCTCCCCGGTTTGAATTCTTTTCCCTTTTCGCTATGGGGGCTTTTGGGCAGGAATCCCGGGTCAAAAGTCTCTGTTACGGGGCAAATCTCACCTATTGTGCGCTCGGAAAAGCGGTGGCCCCGGGGCAACTTTCGGTGGCGGAAGCCTTGGAATCCTTCCAAAAACTTTCTCAAAAACGCTAAAAATCAGCGAAAAAGGCCAAAAAAGGCCCGAAAAGGGTGTAAAAGTGCTTTTTCTCTCACAATTATACCCAACGGGCTTTTTTTTACTAAACTTATTCAGAATTAACAAGGAAACTATATGCGTCTTTCTGAACGATTTGCAGATAATAGCGTGATCATCAACGCAAAAGGTTCGACCAAGGAAGAAATCCTGAACGAACTCGTGGACACGCTTTGCGCTTCTTACAAGCTCGAACATCGCGACGAAATCTTCGATGCTGTCTGGAAGCGTGAACAGACTCGCTCTACAGGTATTGGTTGTGGTTTGGCTGTCCCGCATGCAAAGATCGACTATGTGGATCGTATGTGCATGGTGGCGGCGACGGTAGAAAAGGGTATCGACTTTGAAGCCATGGACAACGAACCGGTTCACCTGCTCATTTTGATCGTGAGCCCGGGCAATACGGTCGGTCCGCACCTGAAGGCTCTTTCGTCGGTCAGCCGGATTCTTGCCAATGCGGAAGTCCGCAAAGACTTGATCGATTCCCAGAATCAGGTGGATTTCCTCGACATTTTGGGCAAAGCCGAAGACAAGTATCTGTAAAAATCACTCTTAACGAGATTTGAGCCTTGACGCAAAGTCAAGGCTTTTATATTTTTGCGGTGCTTTGGACGATTAGCTCAGTTGGTTTAGAGCGCTGCTTTCACACGGCAGAGGTCACAAGTTCAAATCTTGTATCGTCCACTTCAAGAGATTCGGTTTTCCACCGAGTCTCTTTTTTTTCTTATATATTATCTGTATGAGCAAATTGATAGACGAATCCAAAATTCCGGAACCACCTGTGGGTTCTCATCTGCTTTCTCCCCGTGCAGGGTTTAACCACCACGGAATCTACATCGGCAACGGTCGTGTGATTCACTATTCGGGGATGGCTCGCACTTTAACGCACAAAGACATTGCGCGGCTTCCGGGCCTTATCCGCTACGGTTGCGTGGTCAAAACCTCCATTAAGCGTTTTTGCGACGGTCACGGATTTCGGGTGGTGGAACATCCCCATGCGAAGTTTACCGGTGAAGCTGTGGTGGAACGTGCCAAAAAGCGCTTGTATGAACGTTCTTACTATTTATACAGCAACAATTGCGAACATTTTGCTAATTGGTGCATCGATGACAAGTTTAAAAGCCCGGCTGTGACCCGTATTTTGGTGGGTTTCGCTGCTATTGGTTTTTTGGTCCATGCCCTCGGCATTTCAAAGCTCACACGTCGGATGCCGATGTGGGCCCGCGTTCTTTTGAGCGGCATAACGGCTTCGATCGGTTCGTTCATTGTGACGCACTTTACGCTGGACGCTTTGCAGCCTGCGGAAGGCATTCGTGGTCGTGAACGTCGTAACCGTTATTTCGGGCGTATTGGCGCCCGTTGCGGTTTTGCTTTGGCTCCGATTTTTGCCATTATGGGCATCCGCAAAGATTCAAAACTTTCGGAAAGCCTTTTCCCGTTCTTTTTGCCAGTGATCGGAGGACTCGGAACTTATGGAGTCTTCCGCTTAAAGGATACCTTGGATCGGGATCAGCTTCGAAAGGAGCGCCGCCGCAAAGAAGAACTGGATGCCATGCGCATTGCGGAATCTGCTGAAGAATCTTCTGACATTGAAGAAATTTCACCGTGATTTGGCCGTTCACGCAACGATTTGCCCAGTATAAGCATCTCATTCAAGTGAATTTACGATACGAGATGCTTTTTTTGTGTGCCTTTTTAACGGGCACCGGGTTTGCGGAAAGGGCGCTTTCTTTGGAAGATTGTGTAAAGCTTGCCCGTGAACAGAGCCTGGACATGGAATCCGCAAGGCTTTCGGAACGGGCTTCGGAAGCTTCGTTGCAGTCGTCCAAAGCGGCCGGTCGACCGACGGTTTCGGCCTATGTCAAGAACACTCTTTACGATTCTCCCTTTGACGGTCAAAGCCAGGACCATTACCGCTTTAGCATGGGACTTTCCGGATCATATACGATTTGGGATGGCGGTTCAACGAGCATTAACGTGGAAAGTAAACAGCTTTCTTTGGAAGCGAGCAAGTACAATACGGAACTCGCAGCGTTGAACGTGCAAGAAAGTGCCATGAATGCTTTTGTAAACGTTCTTGCGGCGCAGGAATCTTTAGAAACGGCGGATTCGGCGCTGGTGCTTTCGGATTCCCTGGTGAGTTACAACGAGCGCCTGTTTGATGCGGGCTCCATTACGCGAAGCGATTTGGCTCTTGTTAAAAGCGATGCGGCAAGTTCAAAAGTGAAGCAGATTTCGGCGGCTCAGACGGAACGTTCCGCCAAAACGACTTTGCGTCAAACTTTGGAATTGTCCCGTTCGGATTCGTTAAAACTGATCGCTCCCCAGGCCAATTACGAGAAGCCTTCGGACATGGGGACTCTTCCGAGCTTTGAAGAAGTCCTTGTAGAAACCAGAGCGCATTATCCGGGATTCATTTCGGATAGCTTAAAAGTCCAGGCGGCAGCCAAAGATGTGGAAGTCGCCGGCAAGAACAGTTCCATTTCGGTGACTCTTGGGGCGGAAGCTTCTACTGGTTTCCAAGCTTGGGAATCGGATCGTTATGCGCGTCAAATGAAGAATGGTTATACCCACAGCATTTCGTTAGGCATCAACATTCCGATTATCGACGGTGGAGCGACTACGGCAAAAGTGCTTTCTGCCCAGGTAGAAAGTGAACGGGCCAAAGTTTCCCAACGTGAAACCGGCAAAACTTTAGAAAATAATCTGGAACAGCTTTATATGCAGGCGGAAAGCGCCGATGCCAGCTGGATCGCAGCCATTGCAGGGCTTGAAAGTGCTGAAGAAGCTTACCGTGTGGCTGTGGAACAACGGGCGGCCGGTTCGATTTCTTTTACGGACTTTTTAGAACAAAAGAATAAATTGCAAAGTGCAAAAAGTACACTGACCCAGGCCAAGTACACGAGCATTCTCGCTCGGAGTCTTTTGGACCTTTACATGGGGAGGTTCCAATGAAAAAAATCGTGAAAATTTTGATTGTTTGTGTTCTCCTTGGCGCCATCGTTTTGGCTGTTCACAAATTCTTTTTTGCCTCCCAGACCGAAGATGTGGGTGTGATGGTCAGTGAAAAAGTAAAGCGGGTAACCATCCAGACGACGATTTCTTCGACAGGAACGATTTCTCCGATGGATACGGTGAGCGTGGGTACTCAGGTCTCTGGAGATATCAGCAAGATTTATGTGGACTTTAATTCCAAAGTGAAGAAAGGCCAAGTGATTGCGGAACTCGACCGTTCCAAATTGCAGGCGACGCTTTTCCAAGCTGAAATTTCGGAATCCAGCGCAAAGAACGATTACGAACACAAGCTTTCCGTTTATAACCGTGTAAAAAAGCTTGCAGAAACCAATAGCGCAAGCCCTGTGGATTTGGAAACCGCTGAATATGAAATGACTGCGGCAAAGCTTTCGTGGGAATCTCGAAAGAGCGAAGTGCAACAGGCCAAGCTGAACTTAAGCTATTGCATTATCAAAAGCCCGATCGACGGCGTGGTTTTGGAACGCTCCGTGGACGTTGGGCAAACGGTAGCCGCTTCCATGAGTGCTCCGACGCTTTTTGTGCTGGCTAAGGATCTTGCCAAAATGCGTGTGATGGCAGATGTGGATGAAGCGGACATTGGACAGGTAAAGGCCGGTCAGAAGGTGACGTTTACCGTGGACGCCTTTCAGGACGACACGTTCAGCGGAACGGTGGAATCGGTGCGTTTGAATCCCACGGTGACTTCAAACGTGGTAACTTATACGGTGGTGATTACTGCCGACAATTCGGATTTAAAACTTTTGCCGGGTATGACTGCCACGTGTACGATCGTAACGGAAGAAGTGGAAGATGCGTTGAGCGTTCCGGTGACAGCGATCAAGTTTACACCGGCTGCAGGCACTCCTATGATGGATCCGCGAGAAATGCCGCATCCGGGCAAAGCGCTAAAAAAGCCTTCGGATAGCGGTGACGATTTTGGTCCGCCGCCGGGCATGATGGGCGGTCCTATGGGCAGCGGAGCTGCTAAAAAAAGTTCCTCTTCGACGCCGAAGCTCGTTGGAAAGGGCGTTTGGGTAAATATGAATGGAAAGGCTGCTTTCCGCCCGGTGAAAACAGGCATCAACGACGGCGTGAACGTGCAGATTACAATGGGCCTTTCCGAAGGAGACTCTGTGGTGGTGCGTCAAGAATCTTTGACAGCTGCAGCGCAAAGTTCACCTGATGCAGTAAGCCCGTTTATGCCCGGTCCACGTAAAAAGAAAAAGTGATTTTATTTCACAATACCGACTTCGCTGATTTTGGCGAAGCCGTTTATTTTTTCGCCTAAACGGACGTGAACCCAGCCGTCTTTCACATTGAGCACTTCGATTTCTGTGCCTTCGGAAAGCATGTTCAAGGTCTGGTCTTTATCGCTTGGACCGCTGGTAATGTCGGCGGTTTCTGCAATGACGACTCCCAAGGAATAAGTATTTTCCCTGTAAATTTTATAGCCGACGCTGCAGGCGAAAACCCCAAGGACCATGGCGACGGGGAAAACGCATACGGCAAGAGCCGTTTTGATTTTGGGGTTTGCGGAAAGTACTCGGGCGATGCAAAGGAAGAAAATCACCCAAACGAGCCCGAGAATGATTGCAAGCTGTTGCTTGAGAGAAAACAGGTGGTGAGCTTCAAAAGCAAAGTTCAGAATGGGATTTTCTTCGTCTTCGGATTCGGAAACTTTGTCTTTGGTCATGCTGCGGGCGAACTTGAGATTGTAACGGTAATCGCTGTTCGTCGGATCAAAACGGAGCGCCTTTTCGTAGTTCAAAATGGCAAGCCCTAAGCGCTTTTCGCGGAAGTAGGCATTGCCCAAATTGTAAAACAGATCGCCGTTCTGGAATCCGTTGTCAACGCAATTTTGCCAAGCCTCTGCTGCCGAAGTAAAGTCTCCGGCGGTATAAGCGGCTGCACCGGTAAATAGGGTTTTGCAATTTTCTGCAAAGAGGGATGCGCTTAAAAGTGCGATACAAAAAAGGAACTTTTTCATTTTAAAACCTCCAATGCGTCGCAAAGGTTTTCAAATTCTTGCAGCGCCTTGGCGCGTTCTTCGGCAGTGGCGTCTACCGGTGCAAATCTAGCGAAGGCGCAGGCTTCTTGCCACTGTAAAACTTTTTGAATGTTCTCTTCGGAAACGCCTAAGTCTGTCAGGTTCTGCAAAACCTGATTCTTGGTCATGCCGCGGAATTCCCGGTTCGAAAGGTCGGAAAGGTAACCGATAAGACCGTTTTCGAGGGCGGCGTAAAATGCCTTGCCATCATTTTTTTGAAGGGCGGATTTTGCCGCTGCCGTGTACTGTTTTAAGTTTTTCTTGGCTTTGGCTTTTCGAACGAGTGCCGCATTGCTTGAATGTTTGCGGTGGGAACGGACGAATGCGCAGAAGATGGCGTACAGTGGAATCGGAAGGCAAAGGAGAATCCAGAAGGGAGCGGACTTGTACAGGGGAATTTCCAAAGCTTTGACTTCGGAAATGGAATGCATGTAGCGGATGTCTCGGCCCAAATCTTCAATTTCTTCTTTGGCAGGTGCTGTAAAATTCGGAGTGCTTTGCGTGTAAGCGGTAGCAGAAGCTTCGCCTTTTTCTACGACGATTTTCCACGGGCCTTCGGTTTTTGTTTCATACTTCTTTTTGGAAGGGTTGAACCAGTTATAAGTGATTTCTGGAATTTCAAATTCGCCCTTCTTTTTGGGGTAAAGGAAAAGACGGATGTTCTTTGTGGTGATGACTTTGCCGCCGGAAACTTTCTTTTTGAGTTCTGTTTCAGGAGGAACGGATCGGAAGTCCGAGAAGCTTGGAAGTACTGGGTCTGTAATCGTTCCCGGTTTTCCGTCACCCGAAATTTGAATGGAAAGTGTGAGAGCGTCGCCGAGAGTCAAAGAGTCTTTGTCGAAAGAAGCTTTGAAGTTATAAGTTCCGACCATGCCGGTGAAATCTTTGGGCTTGTTTTGGGACGGCAACGGAAGAACGGTAATGTTGACAGGTGCGGTTTTCGCTTCGGCTTCTTCCGGCTCTTGCTGGATGCTTTTGAAGCTCATGGAGAATCCGCCATGGGATTGATTCTTTTCCACCACTTTGGGCTTTCCGACTTTCATGTATTTGAACTTGAATGCAGGAATCGAAACGGAACCCGCTTTAAGCGGAGAAAGCCAGGCGAATTTTGCACTGCCTTGAGTTTCTCTCGGTGCATCCGGAATGGGGGAAAGCTTTAATTCGGAAAGGTCTGAACGGTGAGCGATGAAATCGTTTCCGATGTCCATGCTGGTTGCGGAAAGGCTTCCTTGGAAATGTTCAAAGGTGTGGATGGAAAGCGATACGGAAAGCTGCTCGCCTTCGTAAACGGTTTTCTTGCTGGGGGTAAGCGATACGTTTACAGCGGCATCGTCATACGATTTTTGAACGTCTACAGCGGGGCGAGAAATTTCATATTCCTGACCGGATACTTTCCAGGTGATGATACCGGCGATGCGCCGTCCGGTTTTTGCGGGAGCGGTTAGCTTAAAACTGTACTGGCGAATCGGATAGCCTCTACCGAAGAAATCTTCGATTCGCGTATCGGTCGAATCCATGCCTCGCAAAGTAAATCCATTTTGCGGAACGAACTTGGGAACATCTCGCACATCGGCGAGTTCACGGAGGGGAACGTTCAAACGAATGTCAAAATTTGCACCCGCTTCGATGCGGTCGGTGCTATAGTCTAAAGTGATGCGCGCCTGCGCAAAAACAGCACCTAAAAGAACAAAAAAGAGAAAGCGTTTCATAACGTTCAAAAGATACAAAAAAGCTATCTTTAGGCCATGTCTTACAAATCGTTGGAATCGCTGTTTGAGAAGTATCCGAAAATTCAGATGATTGGCCCTGTGGGGAGTGGAAAATCCCGCTTGCTTCGGGAATATGCCGGAAGGCACACGAACACGGCTCTTTCTTCGACAGAAATTCAACGACGCATTCAACGGGCTTTAGCGCCTTTTTGGCAACAGCGTTTTATTAGCCTTCGCGATGAAGATGCGCCACGTGTCCGCGATTTGCTTTTGAAACCGAAATTCTTTTTGCATACCGAGCATTATGTAGAAGACGATCCGTTTCCGCCGACAGATCCTGAAAAATTAAGCGAAGCGCTTACCATGGCGAATTTGCCGGAAACGGTTTTGAAAGTCAAGCTTTTGAGCCTTTCGAATGGGGAACTGCGCCGGATTCTGCTTGCACGCCTGTGGATGGAATCTCCGGAAGCGATTTTGCTCGACGATCCTTTTGGCGGCTTAGATCCGGAATTTCGAAACCATCTTTCCCGCGGCATTTTGAAAATGGCCGAAAAAGATGTCAAACTGGCTGTCAGTTTGCAGCGCAAGGAAGAGCTTCTTCCCCAGATTCCCGCTTTTGTTTATGAGAACGGTGAATTCTTTGCTTATGACGGGGAGCTTCCCAAGGCTCTCCCCGCCGAAGAGCAATCGGTCGAAAGATCCCGTTATGAAATTCAAACGCTTCATAATCCGGAATCGGTTTCAGAAACCCTCTTCGATTTGGAGCAGGTGAATGTGCATTACGGCTCCACGCAGATTATTAAAGATTTGACGTGGCAAGTGAAAAAAGGGGAACATTGGGTGGTCATGGGACCGAACGGCGCCGGGAAAAGTACGCTGCTCGCCCTTCTTTCGGCAGACCATCCGCAGATATATTCCAATAACATCACCCTTTTTGGACAAAAGCCTGGCCACGGCTTGAATGTATGGGAACACAAGGCTCAAATCGGATTCTTTTCTCCGGAACTTGCCACCCAGTACCGTGAAAAGTTGAATATAGAACAAGTCCTTTGCACGGGATTCACCACGGGCCTTGGGCTTTTTGAAGCTCCCTCGTGGGAAGAAAAAGCGAAGGCGGTCAGCTGGCTCAAGGAATTCGGATTTGCAGATGTAACCCGACCTTTTGAAGATCTTTCGGCAACGGAACGCCGACTGATCTTGATTGCCCGTGCAGCAATTCGACCGCCTAAAGCTTTGATCCTTGACGAGCCGACTCAAGGTATGGATGTGGGATTCCGCGACAAGCTTTTTGACCTGTTGCAGTTCCTTTCGGACAAGACGACCATAATTCTCGTTACCCATTACGAAGAAGAATGGCCTCCTTGCATGACCCACGTGCTGCGGATGCCGAAGTTCTCCATGGAAAACGGCGCTTCACAGACTTAAAAAATCAAAAGAGGCGCGCCAGCAGGCTTCCGGCGTATACGGCAAGAATTCCAAAGAATACGCTGAACGAAACGTACAGGGCGAATTGCAAAACGTTCCCTGTTTTGAATAGTTGCAAACCTTCGTTTGCAAATGTCGAAAACGTGGTGAAGCCGCCGCAGAAACCGACGGTTAAAAATAGGCGCAGGTTCGGATTAATCACGTTTTCACTTAAACCGTAAAAAATCCCGATGAAAAGGCATCCGAGCAGGTTCACGGCAAAAGTGCCTGCGGGAAAGCTTCCCGGAAAATAGACGCTCATAAAACGGGAGCATAAAAATCGGCAGATGCCTCCGAAAAAACTGCCGGCACCTACACAAAGAATAGTCGGTATCATATTCAAAAATTTAGTATCTTTGAAATTCACAAGAGGTGCCTGTGATAACCGAAGAACAAATCCTCAGAGTTTTATCGAGTGTGCAAGATCCCGATTTAAAAAAGAATATCGTGGAACTTGGTTTTGTGCGAAATATTCAAATTTCTCCGGAAAACGATGTGACGCTGGATCTTGTGCTCACGACTCCGGCATGCCCGATTCGAGACCGTTTTAAAAATCAATGTGAACAGATCCTTTTGAATTTGGGGGCCCGTTCTGCGACAGTGGAACTGAAGGCTTCCAATGGTCGAGTGGAAACGGCTCCTGCGCAACAGTTCGACAATGAACTTTTGAAAAACGTCAAACGGATCGTTGGTGTCGCAAGCGGTAAAGGTGGCGTCGGAAAGTCCACGGTGACGGCGAATCTTGCAATGGCGCTGAGCCTTGCGGGGGCTCGTGTCGGTGTTTTGGATGCCGATATTTACGGTCCGTCCATGAACATTATGTTCGGTGTGGATGCCGCGCCAGAAATCTTTGACGACAAGACGATTGCCCCGGTGGAAGTCAAAGGCGGCATTTCGGTTGTTTCCATGGCCATGTTTGCCGAATCGGACAAGGCGACGATTTGGCGCGGTCCGATGGCAAGCCAGATGATTCAAAACTTTGTCCATCGGGTTCGCTGGGGTGAACTGGATTATTTGCTCATCGATTTTCCTCCTGGAACGGGAGATATTCAGCTGACCCTTACCCAGCAATGCCCGCTGAACTGTGCGGTGGTCGTTACGACGCCGCAAGAAGTGGCGCTTGCGGACTGCCGCAAGGGCCTTGCGATGTTTGACAGTGTCGGTGTGCCGGTTGTCGGTATCGTTGAAAACATGAGCTACTTTATTTGCGACGGTTGCGGAAAGCATCACAACATTTTCCGTACCGGTGGCGGTGAAAGGATTTCCAAGGCTCTCGGTGTGCCGCTCCTGGGTAAAGTTCCCCTGGAACCCTCTGTCGCTGACTGCGGTGATTTAGGAACTCCGGCTGTACTTCGCTACCCGAACAGCGAAAGCGGCAGAACTTTTGCCGACATCGCCGAAAAGACGATTCGAGCCATTGCCCGTTTGGAAAACTCAGGCAATACGTTGCACAATTTCAACTACCGCTGGGACGAAATCCCTTTGGAGGATAAATGATTCAGCCGTTGAAAATTTTCCGTACAAAGAACGGTGAACTGGGCTTTGACTGGGACGATGGGGCGCGGTCTGTTTTTAAACTGCGGAATTTACGCCTTGCATGCCCCTGCGCGCTCTGTGTTGACGAAAATACAGGGGAACATTTGCTTGACCCTCGGACGGTTCCGGAAGATATTCGCATTGAAAGTGTGCAATCCATTGGTCGTTATGCGGTGGGAATTTTTTGGAGCGACGGTCACCGTACGGGGATATACCCTTATGACCTCTTAAAGCATTTGACGGAAGAAGCATAAAAAACCATATTTTGTAACGTAAGTAAAATAAACTTGGCGTAGGTTGACTCTGTATGAGTGATTTTAATGAATCTTTGTATTTTCGTGACCTAAATCGATATCCGACTTTGAAGCCGGAAGAAGAGACTGCGCTGATCACGATTATCAAGAACGGGGAGACGGAAGAAATCCGCCAGTCTGCTTTGCAGCACTTGATCCGTGGAAACTTGCGCTTTGTGGTGAGCGTTGCCCGTAAGTATCAGGGCCGCGGACTTTCTCTTTTGGATTTGATCAACGAAGGTAACCTGGGACTTTTCAAAGCGGCGAAGCGTTTTGACAGCTCCAAGGACGTCAAGTTTATCAGCTATGCGGTCTGGTGGATTCGCCAGTCCATTCAGAAGGCTCTTTTTGAACAAGTCGGCGCAGTCCGCATCCCGCCCAACAAGCTTACCTTGGTCAACCGCTTTAAGCGCGCCCTCGTGCAGAACGGCGGTGATTATGAACGCACCATGGCCATGCCGGAATTTGCCGATTCCGAACAGGACATCGTTGAAGTGATGGAAAAGATCGTGGACATTTCCTTGGACGCTCCTATCAATGACGATGGTGCATCGGGAGATTCCGTAAGTTCCCTCATGGATGTTCTCGGAACGGAAGGCAACCAGGAAGACGAGATGGAAAAGAAGGAGCGCAAAGCTCTGATCGAAGAAACCCTCAAGTCTTTACCGCACCGGGAAGAGGAAATCCTCCGCATGTTCTACGGTCTCGATGCCGTGGAAGATACGACGCTCAAGGACATCGGTGAAGATCTCAAGCTCAGCCGCGAACGTGTTCGTCAAATCAAGAACAAGACTCTCCGCAAATTGCAGAAGAACAAAGAAAAGCGCGACCGTTTGAGTGACTTCTTGGAAAGCTAATGGCCGTTTCCAAAGCTAAGGCGCGAAGGGCCGCAGTCTTTTTTTTAACGCTCCTCGGTGGAGCTTTTATCGCTCTGTTTGCCTACAATCTCTATTTAAAAATCGGTCCTCGCCAGCTGGACGTCCCGAATGTTCCCTTTGGGCTTGCGGGTGGAACGCGTCTTGCTGTGGGCGATTTGCCCGATACTCTTGCAGGCTTTGACCGGATGCCGCTTTCGACGCAGCAGGAACTTCGCCGTGCTGCGGAACTGGAAAAAAACGACAAGTTCGAAGACGCCGCGGAAGTCTATGAAGCCATCGCTTTGCAGTACCCCGAAACTTTTTTGGCGGAATGGGGCGTGGTAAATTCTCTTCTTTCCCAAGATTCCCTGCTCCCGATTTGGCAGTCCCAATTGGATTTGATGGTGAAGACGCTGCGAAACCGCTTCCCGGAATCTTCGGTCGCTTTTTATATCGATGCGCGGCTTGCTGAAAAGGCGGGATCGGCTTCGACAGCCCTTGAACTTGCCCGAGTGTCTACGGAAAAATCTCCCGTTTTTGCCGATGCCCGCTTGCTGTACGCTTCTCTCTTGTACAAGGCCGGTCGGTTTGTAGAAAGCGGTCTAGAGGCTCGCAGTGCCATTAGCCTTTCCCGGGGGAACGAACCCAAGGCTTATGCGCTTCTTGCCAAAATCTATCACGATGAAGGAATTTTGGACAGCTGCGAACTTGTGGTGGAATATGCTCTTTCCAAGTTCCCGGTGAATGCAGATCTCCTTTGCATGCAGGGCTATTTGCAAGAATACAAAGGCCGTTTTGAAGATGCGGAAGGAACCTATCGGCGGGTGCTTGCGATTCGTCCGGGGTATAAACTTGCCGCGGAAGCGTTGCTTTCTTTGGGGCAAAAAGCGCCTCCGGGTGTGGGTGGCGGTGCTCGCCTTTCGCCACGGGACCGTGTGCAGATCGCGTACGAAATTTTAGAACCTCTGGTGAATTTATATCCGGACAATTTGCCGCTCCGGGAAGCGTTAGGACGCGCTTATTTGAAGGGTCGTGATTTTGACCGTGCCAAGGCTCAATTTTTAGAAATTCAATCCCGGGATCCGGAATATCCGGAAATTTCCCGTCGCATTCAGGAAGCTTCTTCTGCACCCCTTGTCCGTGAAACGCAAAAGAACCTCCTTGCCGATGATCTGAACCGTGTCGTTGACAGTATGAGAACTTTACCGACGACGGAACATTCTTTTGAATCTATGCTCGGACATTACCTTGTGCGGTACGGCGCTTCGCAGAAGGAATTCTTTAAAAAGTATTCCGCGGCGAACTTCCGCAAAATCGATAAAAATACTTGGCAGGAATCTTTTTTTGAAGCTCCTTATTTTCACCAGTATACAGTTCTCTTCGATGAAAAAGGACGCTTTTACGGAGTCCATGTAATCGTTACCGATTCAAACGTTGTGGCAAACAAGACCGCGACGAATACGCCAGAAATTTACACGACCCTTTTGCAATTGAATTCTAGACTTTCGGGCGTCGGGTCGGAAACGGGTGAAACAGATTGCGATGGCAAAGTGCTGACCGGAGCCACGTGGGAAACCCGCGACAACTTTGAAATGCTCGCCCGTTTTGCCGGAAAACCGGCGGAAGTCCGCATGATCCGCTTAAACCGCGATGCGATCCCCGATGGAACCCGTCTTTGCGGGTATACGAAATATCTTTTGATGTATTGATTTGTACTTTGTGATTATGCTTCGCGTTCGAACCTTTGTATTTGCCCTGATTGCTTTCGCATTTTTGACAATGCTCGAAGGTTGCACGTGCTGCGCATATCTGAACCATATCTTTAATGCGGATCGTAATTACGAAGAAGCGACCCAGCTCGAAAAAGCAAAAGCCGATTCCCTTCCAGGGGATTCGGAATTTGTCGCCACCGGAGAAGCCGCTAAAAAGTATGACAAGGTGATCGAAAAAGGTTCCCGTGTTTTGGAACGTTTCCCGGATAACGACCGCCAAACGGCCCGTGCGGTTTTCCTGATCGGAGAATCTTTCCGTCACAAGGGCGAATGGAGCAAAGCGGTTACCAAGTACGATGAATTTGAACGGTATTTCCCCGACCACGATTCCATGCCGAAGGTGGAATATGAACGCGCATACTGCCTTTATAAAAATGGGGAATATGACATTAGCCGATTTGCGTTGCAGGCGATTCTCGATGCAGGGGAAGCTCATCCGTTTTACCATGACGGTTTGAATTTGCTTTCGCTCTTAGAAGAAAAGGGTGATTTTACAGAACAAGCGATTGCTGCCCTCGAAAAAATGCTTGCCGATACGAACGGGACTCCTTATATGCGCGGACGTGCGCACATGCGGCTTGCTTCGCTCTACTTTAAAACGCAGAATTATCCGAAAGCTCGGGAACATTACCGCGCCAAGGAAATTGTAGAACTGCCCATGGGCGATCAATACTTTGCCGCTTTGCATGCTGCGGAATGCCTAGCGCTAACCGAAGCCTACGCACAGGCTGCGGACGAGTACAAGCTCATGATCGAAAATAAAGAGTTCAAATCATATTTGCCCGATCTGTATGTGCGCCGAGGGGAACTTTTGCTGCTTGCTCAAAATTGGACGGAAGGCGAAAAACTTTTGCACTATGTGACGGGAGAATATGAAAAAACGGAATACGCTTCCCGTGGATTCTTTGACCTTGGTGAATTTTACCAGACCGAAAAACGCGCTTACGAACCGGCTTTGGCTTATTACGATTCGAGCTTTATGGCAAAGCCCGTGTCGAGCTGGGGAAGAAACGCTCGGGAACGGCGGGATGCGTTAAAACGATTGCTTGCGCTTCGAGCACAGGATTCCCTTTCGGATACGACTGCCGATGCAAAAAAGAAATTCTTTGATACGGAATTCCAAATTGCGGAACTCTTCTTGTTTAAGCTTTCAGAACTCGACAGTTCCTTGGTGCGTTTGGACCGCATTATTGAAGGGTCGGAAGATTCGTCGATCGTGATGCGCGCGACTTACGCCCGGGCTTTTATTTACGACGAATTCAAACAGGACGAAGATAAAGCGGAAGAGCTTTACAAAGAAATCATTGCCAAGTATCCTAAAACGGAATATGCAAAACAGGCCCAAGTGAACTTGGGCGCGAAAGTTACCGTCAAAACTCCGGAAGACGATGCCCACGATCTGTTCTTGATTGCGGAAAGCCTTTTAGTGGTTGCACAGGCAGTATCCCTTGATCAAATGGATTCTGTGGATTCCGCTTATGCGAGAACTTTGGCCGCTTACGATACGGTTTACCAGACTTATCCCAAAACACAGGCGGGGATTCAGGCTTTGTACATGAAAGCGATTATCTGGGAAATGAGTCCGGATACAAAAGACAGTGCCGCGTTCGCATTCAAAAAGCTTCGCAACGAACATCGGGATACTCCATGGGGACGGGATGCGGAAAACCGTTTGCAAACCCGTACGTCCATTACGGAAGAATCCTTGACGCGCTTGCGCAAACGCGTGGAACAGAACAACGCCTACGTGGAAAAGCTTTCCAAGCAATATTACGACGGACTTGCCGAATCCGAAAACAAAAAGAAAGGCCCGGATATTCAGGTCGAAGAAAACGAAGAATTGGAAAATTCGTATAACAGTATGTACGATTTTGAGTGATTTTGACAAAATTTGTCAAAATTCGAATTTATAATTGTGCATATGAAAACTGCACAAAAGAACACTCAATCGAATAATAGCCTTGTAACTGCATTCGCCCGTTATGCGACTTGCGGTTTTGAATCTTTTCGCCACCGCATTGCCGACCAGCTCTCGCTGCAAGGCTATGAACTTTCGGAAGAGGATGATGAAACCCTTCTGAGCTATTACCGCCACGGCGAAAACGAAACCTACGTACTCGCCTCTTTCGGTTATGAAAATTAATCTCTGGATTACACCGCTTTGTATTCGACAAAACGGAGCTTGTCGTAAAAATCCGGAAGGGCTCGAACCCATTTGAGCCACGGATAATTCTCGGCTTCCTTTTCGAGGATTGTATCTTCGTATGCTTCCGGACCGATTTCCATGAGGATGATTCCGCCTGGATTCAAATGGTCTTTGGTCTGTTCCAAAAGTCTGCGGACAAGAGTCAAACCGTCCGGCCCTCCAAAAAGTGCGAGGGACGGGTCGTAATCGCGGACTTCCGGCTGGAGCTTTTCTTTTTCGGAGTCGGGAATGTATGGCGGGTTGCTGACGATGGCGTCGAACTTTTCGCCTTCCGGTAGAGCGTTCAAAAGATCGCCCTGGAAAAATTCTACGGAAGCGTCGTTTGCTTTGGCATTTTCTTTGGCAAGTTCCAAGGCTTCTTTGGATATGTCGGTTGCCACAACGCTTGCGCCTTCGATTTCTTTGGCGGCTGCAATGGCGATTGCGCCTGTGCCCGTGCCGATGTCGGCAATGCGGTAGCTTTCTTTACCGGTCAAGCGTTCTTTTAAGAAATCGATAAGGGATTCTGTTTCGGGACGTGGAATGAGCGCTCTGCGGTCGCAGTGAATTTCGTGCCCGCGAAAACTGGTGCTGCCAACAATGTGCTGGAGCGGTTCTCGCTTGGCGCGCCTTGCGACAAGTGGACGCAGAACTTCGAGTTCGCTTTCGGAAAGGGGCTTGTCGAAGTTCAGGTAAAGGTCCATGCGCTTCATCTTTAAGCCGTGGGCAAGGATGTATTGCGCATCGAGACGCGGGTTCGGAACGCCCTTGTGCTGAAAGAAGGCTGTCGTCTTGTTTAAAATTTCAAGGACGGTGTTCATGCGAGCTTTCCGAGAACTTCCTGGGCGTGAGCCATTTGCAGAGCATCGACGAGCTCCTGAATGTCTCCGGTCATGACGCTGTCAAGCTTATAAAGGGTCAGGTTCACACGGTGATCCGTGACGCGGTTCTGCGGAAAATTGTAGGTGCGAATTTTGGCAGAACGGTCACCTGTGCCCACGAGAGCTTTACGGCTTGCAGCTTCAGCCTGTTCCTTTTTAGCGATGAGGGCGTCCAAAATTTTGGAGCGGAGCATTTCCATTGCGTGCAAACGGTTTTGCAACTGCGAACGTTCCGTTTGGCAACTTACCACGACACCGGTCGGAATGTGGGTGAGTCGAACAGCGGAATCCGTTTTGTTGATATACTGACCGCCTGCGCCCGAAGAACGGTACGTGTCCATGTGAATGTCCGCTTCGCGAATTTCCACGTCCACTTCTTCGGCTTCGGGAAGAATGGCGACTGTTGCTGCGGACGTGTGAACGCGTCCCTGAGTTTCTGTGTCCGGAACGCGCTGTACGCGGTGCACGCCGCTTTCGAATTTTAGAGTTCCGTAGACGCTATCGCCTTCGATAAAAACTCGGATTTCTTTATAGCCGCCCACAGTTCCTTCGGATGCGTCTTGGACGGTCATCTTCCAACCCATGCGGTCGCAGTAGCCGCGGTACATGCGGAACAGGTCGCCGGCAAACAGGGCGGATTCATCGCCGCCGGTGCCTGCGCGAATTTCAAGGGTCGCATTGCGGAAGTCCCAAGGTTCTTTCGGGACCATCAAAATTTGAAGTTCGTTTTCTAAAGCTTCGAGGCGCTTTTCGATAGGCGGAATTTCTTCCTTGGCGGCTTCGGAAAGTTCCGGATCGTTTCCGGCGAGAACCTGCTTCCATTCTTGCAGGTCGTTCGAAAGCTGGACGAATTCCTTCGCCTTTAAGCAACTCTTTTCGAGACCTTTGTACTGCTTCTGAAGCTTGGTGTATTTGGCTTGATCGGCGACTACGTCCGGAGAGGCGAGTTCCGATTCCAGTTCTTCATATTTTTCGATGACTTTTTGTGCGGCGTCTAACATTGTTCCCAAATTTAGAAAATTTGGGATTTAGAGTTGTTCAAGGAAGGCGATTCGCTTTTCAATGGGCGGGTGTGTTGCCGTAAAGAAGCTGAAAAAGCTTCCGTCTTCGGAACTGTCAATAAAAAGCTGCTGCACGGCGGTGTCTTTGAGAGTCGGAATGTCGGAATTTCCGGAAATTTTCCGCAGGGCGCTTGCAAGCGCCCAAGGCTTGTGCGTGATTTCTGCACTGCCAGCATCGGCCAAATATTCCCTTTTGCGGCTGACTGCAAACCGGATAAAGAAAGACAGCAGGTAAGCGAAGTAGCAAAGGATCATCATGAAAAAACAAAGGAGTAGAATAGAGCCTGCGCCTTTACCTCTTTTACGGCTAGAGCTTCCGACGCTTGCAAATCCGGAACGGAGCAGGTAGTAAAAAAGCTGAGCGAGCAGTAAAAAGATTCCGACGAAAACAATGGAAACGATCATGACGCGGGCATCGTTATTTCGAATGTGCGAAAGTTCGTGGGCGATAACGCTTTCGAGTTCGTCATCGTCGAGCTTGTCGATGATTCCCCGGGTGAGCGCAATGGTATAAGTGCTTTCGTTAATGCCGCTTGCGTAAGCGTTCATGCTGGGAACGTCGATGATCTGAACCTTGGGCATGCTTGTGCCCGTTGCAACGCAAAGGTTTTCGATGATATTGTAAACGCGCTTGTTTTCTTTCCGTTCAATGTAGCGGGCGCCTGTGGAATAGCTGATAATGGATACATTGTAAAAGTAGGCGATGAGAAACCAAGCGAGAACGCAAAGGAAGGCGATCGGCCCGACTTTTGTAAAATAGGTGAATGCATTTTCTTTCCACGGAATGGCGACCATGCTGTTCAGTTGTTCGCTAAACGCCCAAATGTAGCATGCCGCATAAATTAATCCGAGAACGATTGCCGGAAAAGACAAAAGCATTAACACGCAACTGCGATTGTTGCGTGTAATCTGCGTTTGCAGCCCAACGTATTTCGGTCGTGCCATAAATTAGAACTGGACTTTGGGAGCTTCTTCGAGAGAGGCTCTGGATTCCCCGACGTCGAACATGGGTTCTTTGTGAAAGCCGAAAGTCGCTGCGAACAAATTCGCCGGGAAAGTCTGTACCTGATTGTTGTATTCCTTGGTTGCGGAATTAAAGAATCTGCGGCTTGCGGCAAGCTTGTTTTCGATGTCGGCGATTTCTTCCTGGAGCTGTAAAAAGTTCTGGTTCGCCTTCAGATCGGGGTAAGCTTCCAAAGAAACTTTTAACCCGTTGAGGGCAGAAGTGAGCTTGCTTTCAGCAGCGATTTTTTCGTCAACGGTAGATGCGCTCATGGCACCGGCACGGGCGGCGGTCACGGCCTTGAGCGTTTCGCTTTCGTGCTTCACATAGCCTTTGACAGTTTCAACGAGCTGCGGAATCAGATCGTGGCGCTGTTTCAGCTGAACGTCGATATCCGCGAAGGCGTTTTCTCGGTTGTTGCGCAGGCGTACCAGCGAGTTGTAAATGCTGATGATCGCGAAGATAATGATCACGATTGCGATGATAAGAATCAGTCCAAGACTCATAAGTTCCCTCTGAAAAATCGGAAGAAGTTTTTCTACTGAAAGTAATATATAACATTTCTTTTGTAAAAAAAACTTTAATTTATCTGATATGAGTATCGCAGTATTGGCAGTTCTGGTTGTAATTCTCGCCTTCTTAATCTGGGGGTGGGATTTTGTCGTGCTGCGCGATGAACAGGGCCGGTTGCTCAGCCGAAAGATGCATTTGCAAAAAGCCGATGAAGGCGCGCTGATCGGTCTTGCTTATGGAACTTATACTTTTGAAATCTGGCACCGTGGGCTTTTCCATTGGAAGCCTCGCCTTGTAAAGACGGTGACGCTTGAACACAATGAAGTTACCGAAAATGAATGGAATTATTCGTTAAAGCTCGCGTCCGATGCCAAATATGTGCGTTCCATGCCGGATGATGCGAACAAAAGGCATCGCAATGCGGAACTTTTGACGGATTCCGTTTTGCTCCGGGCGTCTAAAGGATCGTTCTTTAAAATTCTCAACAACGTTTACCTGCTGCGCAACAGCTTAAACGATACGACTCGCATCGATTCTGTTTTGATTCACCCGACAGGAATCTACCTGTTTGAAAATGTGTTGAAAACAGGATGGATTTACGGGGACGCAAATTCTAAAACGTGGCATGCGACGAAAATGAAGGGAAGCGTGACCAAGGAATCGGATTTTGAAAATCCCATGCTTCGCAGCGTGCGGAATGAAGAAGCTCTTCGCCGTATGTTCGAAGGTGTGGACTTTGCATCGATTCCGTGCTTTTCGTACATCGTTTTTGACGACAAGGCTGTGTTGAAAGACATTCCGGAAAGCACGGTGGGACGCAAGTTCGTTTTGAGATCCCAGCTCTTACAGAGCCTTTTGCGCATCTTCAGCTTAGCGACGCCTGTATTATCTAAAAAAGAAATCGGCGAGTTCGCTGGGGAACTCGCCGTGTTATCCGATCAATTCGAAGACTATTAAGCGTTAAAGCTTAAATTCAAGACCCGCTGCAATGTTGTGGCTTGTACGGTCGTAAGTTTTGGTGACGCCAGAAGATTCTTTCTTTTTGTAATCTTCATAGATCGTTTCCATGTAACCGAGTTGCACTTGGAATTTCGGCGTAAAGCGGAACGCGATACCGCCGCCGATGGACCAGGAATCCGTGACAAAGCTTAAATCGCTGATATAGTCGTCGGTGATGCCGTAAAGCGTGCGCTGAATGCCTGCGGAAACCGTAAACTGTTCTACAATGTCCGCTTCGATGCCAAAGACGAATTCATTTTCGTCGCCGTCCAAGTCATCTTGCTTGTCGTTTGCGTAGCTTGCGAAGGTGTCGAAGTAATGGTGGTAACCGACGCCCGTGCGGAGCCAGTCGAACCAGGCGTAGCTTATGCCGACGGAGAGAATGGCCGGAAGGTCGTTGTCGGTTTTTGCACCGTCTGTGAATTGAGGCATCATGCTTGCGACGGTTGCGTCGATTTCTTCCGTCTGGGTTTCCATTTCAATAGAAGTGTTGTGCTCGTATTTAATGCCGGCAGAAAACTTTTTGTAGTGGAATCCAAGGCTTGCAATCGGTGTGATTCCCCAACCGGTCTGTTCGCAGTCGAGAAGTGTTTTGGTGAACAGGGCGTTCAACGTTTCGCTATCGATGGAAGATTTCATGGAGCCTTCGTAAGCGTTGTACGCGTAGTTCAAACGCGCTCCGAGGAATGCGGAGAACTTATCGAAGAAGCGGTAGCTCGCACCGAGCTGCCATGCGTAAACGTACTGCTTTCCGGTGAACTTCGTGCTAAAAAGATCTGTGGTGTTCGAAATGCCTGCTGCGGCAATGTGCTTTGTCAAATCCGGATTTGCACCGGCTTGAGCAGAAATCATTGCGGAAACGAGCTGGTCGATCATCGGAAGACCGTCGTAAAATTTGGCTTCGCCACCGCCACCGATCAAAAAGAAACCGCCGGACAATGCCAAATTGCCGTGATGCCAGTTCATGAGGAGGCTTGGCATTACCGGAACAAAGGATTCTCCTTCGTAATCACCGTAGACGTCGGTTTCGATTTCGCGGGTCTGCCAAACGGTTTGGCTGTTGACCGAAGCGTAAAGGCCGTCTTCTGCGAAAGCGGTACCTGCCGGGTTGTAATAAACGGCCGAGTTCGAAATGGAAGCGTCCTGGGCGAAGTTTCGAACGAATTCCGCGGACTGGTTCGTGTTGTGCATAATGCCACCAGCGAAAGCGACAGAAGCAAACAGCGGAAGAATCTTGGTGATTTGCATCGGATTTTTCATAGTGCGGCGCAAACTAGCTAAACGAGCGTTTGATTACAAGATTGTGGCGGGGCTGCAAGTTATTCTTTACATATAAATGAATTCTCGTTTATTTACGAAATGGTGACGTCGAAGTTTGTTGAATTTAAATTCATCAACTTCTTGGATTCCGGTCAAAAAATGGGGATTTGCTAATTTTTGAAATATGAATACGAAATTTGAATTTTTGGCACGTGTCGAAAGGTTGCTGGGTCCATCGGCTCTTGAAGAAGTGCTGCAAAAGAATGTCATTGTTTTTGGAGTGGGCGGGGTGGGCTCGTGGTGCGTCGAAAGCCTTGTACGTTCCGGGATTCAAAAAATCACGATTGTCGATAGTGATTGCGTATGCGTTTCGAATATGAACCGTCAGCTGATGGCGACGACAAAAACCGTGGGTGCAGTCAAAGTGGAAGCCTTAAAACAGCGCTTGCTAGAAATCAATCCGCAAGCAGAAATCGATGCGCGGCAAGAAGTTTATTCTGCGGAAACGGCTGCAAACTTCCATTTGGAAAATTACGATTACATCGTGGACGCCATCGATTCTTTAAAGGATAAGGCGCACCTGATTTTAACGGCCTGCAAAACAAAAGCGAAGCTTTTTTCGTCGATGGGCGCTGCTCTAAAAATGGATCCCACCAAGATTCGCGTGGCAGAATTTTGGCAGGTGCAGGGATGCCCGCTTGCGCGTGCCCTTCGGACCAAGTTCCGTTCTTCTCACACCATGCCCGCTCGAAAATTTAAATGCGTGTTCAGCGAAGAGCTTTTGCAGAACAAAGGCGGTACCGAAGAATTTGATGCTCGCAAGGCTCAAATCAACGGCGCGCTTTCGCACATTACCGCTATTTATGGCTTTACGCTTGCGGGGCTCATTATCAAAGATATTGTGGAAAAGAAAAAAGCTCCCGATTGCTCGGGAGCCTTTTAAGGAAGGGAAGAAGCTTAGTTAAGGCCCAAGGCGTCGCTCATGCCTTCGATCAGTGCACCGTTACGGATCACTTCGAATCCGCCTGTGTAACCCCAGTGCTGCCACGGGACTTGGAGCGTGTCGCAAGCTTCGCGGACTGCGGTGAGATAGTTCAAACGGGATTCGGCTGTAGAACCGACGTTGTAAGCGCCGAATTCGTTGATGATCACCGGAACCTGATTTTCGACAGCCCACTTCTTGGCCGTGTAAATCTGGTTCAGAATGTAGCCGTTGCTGCCGGTCTTGTAATAGTTCTTGACTGCGCTCTTGATCCAGCCTACTGTAGAAGCGTTCACGCCAAAGTCAGAAGAATAGACGGACCATTGAGTGGTATCGTATGGGAACGGAATGTTTTTAATGGAAGCGGCTTCCGTCCAAGAGGCGCTCTGGTGTGTAAAGATGTACGGCTCGTAAGAGTGCACGGCGTAAATGATGTTGTCATCGGTAAACGGAGTGCGGCTTGCGAGAAGAGTAATGGAGTACCATTGAGCGTCGCCGAAGATGATCGTGTGCTTGGTATCGACCGTGCGGATGGAATCGATCATGCCTTGTGCAGCGATTGTCCAGTTCGCCTGGGTAACCTTACCGTCTTTCATATCCGGTTCGTTCAAAAGTTCAAAGAAAATGTCTTCGCGTTCGCTAGATGCGTAATGGGCTGCAACGGCTTTCCAAACGCCTCCCATCATGGCAAGGTATTTTTTGTCTGTGGAAGATGCGACGTTGTAAGAGTTATCGTATTCGTGGTAGTCGATGGTGAGGGACATGCCGTAACGTTCTGTCCAGTTCACAAAGGAGTCGAGCACGATGAAAATGGAGTCGTCCATGACAAGTTCCACGTTTCCGGTGGTATCTGCCACGTATTCGTCACGGTTGGTGGCGTAAAGGTCCAAGTCGATGGGGAGGCGGAGAGCCTTGAAACCGTTTTCGGCAAGGATTTTCACGTCGCTTTCACCGAATTTGAATTCGCCGGTAAACTTGCTTCCGTCTTCTTCAAGCCAGTTTGTAAAGTTGACACCCTTGTCCAAATACTTCATCGCCTTTTCTTGGAGCGGAGTATTGATAGCGATGTCACCGATCTTCGGAGAAATGACCTGCGGAGCGTGAATGGTCATGTCGGCCTGCTTCGGCGGAAGGTCTGCTTCCGTAATCAGGTAGATGTCATCGATCATCACGGAATCTACTTTGCCGTTGCCCTTGGCCTGGAAACTGATGTTTGTCACGTTTGCCGGGTTGAACGCAACTGCTTCGCCCCAACCGCCCTGGGTAAGGTTATTGAAGTCGATGGTGACGGTTGTCCAAACGTCGGATTTTTTCACGGCGGACAGATGCACGTCATAGTCGAGAACGTCGGAAGTTTCTACGTGAATGTAGTGAGCAGCACCTTTATAAGAATAGCGGATGCCTGCGTACTTGCTCACGTCGACAGAACTTGGAACTTCAAAGCCCCAGCCGACATATGGATCATAGGCGTAGGCGCCTTTGTCCAGAGTAAATTCCACTTTGAATGCGTAAGCGGATCCGTTGTCCGTAGGGGATGCAATCGGGTTGTCGCTTGCGTCAACAGGAGTTGTAATGACGGAAGCTCCATCGTTGTCGTTATCGTTATAGGTGTACCAGCCGGATCCGATGACCGTTCCGCCGTCGCCGTCTTCCATGTCGTCTAACAAAAGGCCGTTGACCGGAGCCGCGATGCTTGAGCTGGAAACAGCGGCTTCTTCTGACGAAGAACTTTCTGCGACATCGGTCGAAGAGCTTTCTTCAGTAACTTCAGATGCGGAGCTGAGTTCTTCCGGCGCACTGGATTTATCGTCGGAGCAGGCGCTTGTCCATAGGGCAAATGCGGATGCTGCAGAAATGATTGCTAGGTTGCGAAAGCGCATAAAGCCTCCCATAAAAAAGGTTCAAATTAAAGATAAAGTAAAAAGGGGAGAATGCTAAAATCCAGTTTAGAATTAAATGCTGTTGCGTATCAACTGTATTAATCGCAATAGCGAAAGACCGCGGCTTAAAATTAGTTTGTCTGTTCGGTAAGAAAATGATGATTAATTTTTAAGAAATACTGCAGAATCTTTTCCCGTGGAGCTTTTACCATGAAGAATCTCAAAAGTGTGTTATGACGGTGATGATGGCAAAAGCAGCGCTTCCAATGGGGCGGATGATACGGACAAATCGTCATCGTCTAAAGCGAAGGACTCTTCGTCTAGTTCTTCCAAAAATAAAAGTTCTAGCAGTTATAAAGCGGAAGACGTTTTGCCGGAATCCGGTGCAAATCAGTTTGACAGCCTTTGTGAATATGCGTCTTTCACAGTGGAAACGTCGGGTCCCACGGGTGTCTGGGGTGACTTTGGCTATGTAATTCCGTATACTGTGACGAAGTCCAAAACGCAGAATCTTTATTTGGCTTTTGATACTTTGGTCACAAGCATCAATGGTCCATATGAATGGACGACCTTTGGCGTTATGATTGCTCAGTATGATTCCGAAAAGAATACATGGGTCCCGGGTACCGAAATCTTTTCAAGAGATACAGGGAATGCTCTGCCTCTTATAGGTGAACAACATTCAACGGTTAATACCTATGGAGTTTTTGAAAAATTCTCTTTTGATACGGAAGGTACTTGGCTTGAAGAATATGCGACAAAATCAATAAAGATTGTTGTCTCTTTCTACGCTCCTGGAATTCCAAGTGATAGCTCCGGAACGGGATTGGATTACTATTCGATACCGACGAGTCCGATTGCGAAAAAACTGTACTACAGTCAGGGAAATCCAAATTGCTCGGTGAAACTGAAAGGATACAACTATTCTGATATCGATAACACGTGTTTTGTTGATAAATCGACAGTTTATCAAGGGGATACGGTGTTTTGGAGTCTTCCGAATGCCTATTACGATCTCAGGGATAGGTCTTGGCTCTCTGTAACATCCGTTGCCGGTGAATTTGTGGGTGTGTCCGATAAGGCAGAATTTCTTATTGCTTACCCAACATTAGGCGAATTTGAAGAGTCCCTGAAAATAAGACTTTTGCCTGGTGTTGAAATCAATTGCAAGGCGTATCCTGGTTGGGTAAACGACGGTTACGCATTTGGTGATGTTTTGAAAGTGTTGGAAAGGTAAAAATTTATGCTCAAAAAAGTTGTTTTCGTGCTACTGTCCGTTGCTTGCGGAGTTTTTGCGGAATGGACAGGGCTTATGGATAAACCTGCAACAAGGCTTGTTGACGGTGAAGAATATTATGTGATCCAAAATGCGGAACATTTAGCCTGGTTTGCTAATGAAGTGAATTTGGGTTCTACATCGTTAAAGTTGATTTTGGATACGAATATCGTCTTTGGCGAAAACGCTTACACCATGTGCACCAAGAATTGGACTCCTATCGGAAACGGCTCTGCATTTTCCGGGGTGATCGATGGTAATGGCTACACGATTTTTGGACTTAATGGATCTGGATCTAATGTGGGACTTGTCGGCACTTTAAGCGGCACGATTAAAAATTTGACCATTTCGTATTCCAGTTTTACAGCTTCCGGTACAAATGGATTCGCAGGTGCTTTTGCTGGTACAAATAACGGAACAGTTTCTTACAAGGGATCGTCCGGGCAATACAATTACATAGGTGGAATTGTCGGGGATAATTCCGGAAACGTTGTAGGCTCTAAAAATACGGGAGCGATTACCGGTATTTATGCGGGAGGAATTGTGGGTTATGCTACGGCGGGTTCTACGCAAAAGTGTACCAATACAGGATCTGTTTCAGGATATGATGTTGGAGGAATTGTTGGATATGTCAAAAATGGAATGTCCATTGCTAATTGCGTGAACAATGGAAATGTTACGGGACAAAGTTACGGCAGGTCTGGAGGGCTCGCTGGATACACTACGGGGAGTACGTCCCTTTCTTTTAGCACATCCTCTTCCATTACGGTGGGATATTCTGGAATGAAGGGGGCTTTGTATGGAACTCTTTATGGGGCTTCTAGTTATACCTATTACGATAAGCGTGTAGGCTTGGGAGCTTATGGTGAAAAAAATCAAAGTGGCACGACTAGCAATGTCTCTGGCATGACGACTGCCAATATGCAAAAAGATCTGTTCGCTTGGAATTTAAACACGAAGTTTGGAACGGCATCTAATTCTGGAATCTGGTGCAGAACCTCGGGCTATCCACAAATTGCAGACGGAAACTGTAAAGCGACAAAACGTGTAATTTTTGATAACAATGGTCAAACTACAACGGTGTATACCAATTCAAAAGGGAACGTCACGCTGCCCGAAGCACCGGACGCTGGCGATGATCAAGTTTTTATGGGATGGTATGACGGAGAAACTTTAATCACAGGCGAAACGATTGTTTTGAATGACATGACGGCAAAAGCCGTGTTTGCGAATAAAGAAGATCTGTATTATTCCGTTCGCTTCTATAATTCAGATTTGACTCTTATCGATTCTCTTTATTTGCAATATGAAACGATCCCTGAATGGAACGGTTCTGTGAATAGGGAATCGACCGCCCAGTATACGTATGAATTCACCGGATGGGATAAAGAACTTGCTCCTGTTACTTGCGATGCCGATTACTATGCGGTTTATGATTCTTCGGTAAGAAAGTATGAAGTTGTTTTTGCGGATTATGACGGAACGGTTCTTGGAAAAGATTCCGTGCCGTATGGAGAAATGCCTTTAGCTGTTCAGGATCCTGAAAGAGCATCGACGAAGAAATATTCTTACGCATTCAAAAGTTGGAGCCCGGAAATTGCCGCTGTTTTGAAGAATGTTCAATACAAAGCTCTTTATGATTCCGTTCAGTTTAACTGCTCCATTCGTATTGACATGGGGGACTTTTCGATGGAATCTTCCATCGGATGCGGCAATGCTTTTACACTGCCGACGGTTCCGAAAAAAGACGGCTTTACTTTTGAAGGCTGGTACAATGGGGAAGAAAAACTCGGAATTGCGGGCGATGAAATTGAAGTGTCGGACGATATGACGATTACGGCAAAGTATTCTGAAATTCCGGACGATCGGACTGTTCTCGCTTTAAGAAAGGCGGCGTCGCATCTTTTTGTTGCGGTAGATTCTCGCCATTTGCAGATTATGCATGCGCCTATAGGTGTAAATTATGCTCTGTTCGATATGCAGGGAAGATCCCTTTTGCAGGGAAAAACTGTTCGTTCGGAATTTAGGATCGCTGTGAAACCTGGCCATTATTTGCTTCGGGTGGGAAGCGAAATGCGCCATGTGATGGTGAAGTAAGATGCGTCAGAATCTCGGCCTTTAACATCAACTTGCTTGTCTGCTTAGTATCGAATTGTTTTGGAAGGTTTCTTGTTTAGAAATTTTCCTGAAGCGTCTCTATTGTGCTTTGGCGTCGTAGTGTTACTTCGATTATAATTAAAATGTTTAATCGCCGAGACATTTGATGCCGAATTAGTGGAAAAGAGGCCCATAAAAAATCCATATGGTACTGTATATTGCGATGAACAATCTAAAAAAACAGACGCGGAATAATTTTGGACTGAGATTGTGTCGCCTTTATTTATACTAAACGTCAGAGGAATGTATACATAGTTAGAATCAAAAGCGTTTTTCATGGCGTTATCAGTAGAACTAATGCTCACCTGTTTAAGCCTTGCTATTTTTGCGGCAATTTTAGAGGAATCTGCAAGGAGAATTGGGATCTTTCCGTCTACAAAAAAAGTGTCTAGACCAACAGAATCTACAACGCCTTCTAGATCTATGGTGTTTCGATTCCAATTTATGATATAAGGTTTGTTGGGAATATACTTGGTTGTTTGCATTCCGTGATATTCAATTTCTGGGCAGTGTATTTGCGAATCTGCCGCTGATGAAGAACTTTTTGAAGCAGAACTGGAACTTGCTGCATCTTGGGCAAAACTTACCTGAGATATAAAGAACAATGCAAGGAAAAGACGTTTCATAGAGTAAATGTAAATATAAAATGGTGGAAAAGACGTTCAAACGGAGAAAAAGCGAATTAAAAAGTTGCCAAAATAGTTATCTTTAATCAGAATGCTCACAAGAATAAAAACGCAAATCCCAGCTGCATCGGAAAAAGAAATCGAAAAATCAAGTTGCTTAATGACCATAGTTTGTTTTTCGGGATTCGTAAAATAGCTGATAATATGGACCATGGTAAAGATGTCGAAAGCTCAGATTCCGTTTGGTATCCCTGTAACGAACCCGTTGCACAACGAATGATCCATCATGATTATGACCATTATGTGACGCGTGTCGGAAAGTTTTTCTACCCTCATGGAAATGTTAATTTTAGTGAGTGCCCCAACTGCGGTAAACTGAACATCTCTTTTGGCGAAAAATGGGGCTATCTGAGCAAGACGCTTTTTGCTCATAACCCGTTCCGAGATAAATTTAGTTCAAATTACTCGC
>JAGDBD010000072.1 GCA_017959225.1 Fibrobacter sp.
CCTCGACCCCGACCTTGGCAAGGTCGTGCTCTACCAACTGAGCTATTCCCGCGGGGGTGTCCCAAGTATAGAAAATAAAATGCAAATTGTCAAAGGGGTTCCTTTGAAAAAAAATCAAATTTTTTCACATTTAGGAAATGGATTTTTTTTTGAATAAAAAAGAAAAACCACTCTAGAAGAGTGGTTGGTAAGAGAGCGGGAAAAGGGACTCGGACCCTCGACCCCGACCTTGGCAAGGTCGTGCTCTACCAACTGAGCTATTCCCGCGAGGACACGCCAATTATAGATATAAAAATTTTCTGCGTCAAGGGGTGATTGCGAGAATTTCTGATTTTTTTAATCAAAATCTACAGACTCGGTGGAATTGTCCGGCTTCATGAATCGCAGGGCGTATACGCAGGTTTCGTTGCTCTTTCCTTTGAGTTCAAAAGATCCTTTGGGCAGCGGGTGGTAACGACCGACGTTGGGAAGCTTGTCGAGGAGTTCTTTTGAAATCAAAAATTCTTCGCCGAGCATTCCACAGAGATCCTGCAATCGGGATGTGGTGTTGATGGCGTCTCCGTGGTAAGCCATTTCGCTGCGGAAGTTCCCGACTTCGGTCATGGTGACTTTTCCCCAGTGGGCTGCGGCTTTGAATGTGGGGTACGCTCCGAATTGGGAGCGGAACCGTCTACGGGTTCTAAAGAAGCAGCGTTTTAAATCGTCAAAGCAAAGGACGGGATTGGGCTTTTTTCGGCAAGCGGAAAGTGGCCATGTCAAATAAACGCCGTCCCCGGCGATTTGGTAAATGTCTCCACCGTTTTCTTCGCAACAGTTGGAAAGCAGACGGTAATACTCTTTTAAAAAACGGCTGTATTTGATGTGCCCCATTTGTTCTGCAAGGTGTGTGGAATGGCGAAGATCCACGAACATGAAAACGAGTTCAACTTCTGTCGGATTCTGGGTTTTGCCGAGGACTGCATTGATAAAAACGTTGGGCCCGAACTTTTTGTTCACAGAACGGATGAACGTAATGAAGTAACCGCAGAAAACGCCATAAATGGCAAACGACTGTACCGCAGGCTTTTGAAAGGCGTCCCGTAACGCTTCAAGTCCCTGTTCGTCGATAAAAAATCCGTCCTTGTACCAGTTCTGCACCAGAATGCAGATCGCAATATCGATAAAAACGGTGGCGGTAAAATACCAAAGGCGAATTAGAAATGCACCGATTACCGGGCGGGGATCGTGATCGTCCCGCAGAACGATGACATCATAGACGCCGTGGGAAAGTCCGGTAAAAATCGAGAACTGGATGATCGTTAAAATGAGCGTTAAATCCGTTGCTTCAGGCGTTCCATAAAAATGGAAAAAGAAAAAAAGCAGACTAAAAAACATCCAGCCGCAGATGTAAAACGCGATGGATTTGATTTTACGTTTTTGAAGTCGAGAACTGATCAGCGCCATGTAGCAAAGTCTCTAGTGCAAAAAAAGGGGAAGGCTCCACAGCATGAGCGCAAGAAAAATTTCCTTGTAAGAGGGTCCAAAAAGAAGCGCGGATACAAGGACGAGAACGGCGGCAGACAACAGAAAAAACAGGATAGAAGGCATCCTTTTTTTGAGCAATATTTTGATTTTCGATTGTTCTGCCACACGCATAATATATATTCCCAATCGATGAACGGACTTTACATTCACGTTCCTTTTTGTACAAAAATTTGCGGCTACTGCGATTTTGCAACGGTGGCCTGTTCGCCCCGTCTTTTCCGCGAATATGTGGACCTTTTGCTTTGTGAAGCGAAAGAACGTTTGAAAGACCATGGGGATTTTGTCAAGAATTTGCAGACCGTATACTTCGGCGGAGGAACGCCCACAGCCCTTCCCATAGAAGAGTTTACGCGTTTGGTGCAAGGCTTGGAAGCTTTAGGCGTGCATTTGAAAGAAATGCGGGAAGTGGATTTAGAATGCAATCCCGATTCTTCGACGGATGAAATTCTTGAAAATGCCTATTCCCTGGGAGTGAATCGTTTTAGCCTTGGAATTCAAACCTTTGACGACGCTCTTTTGCAAATGATAGGGCGCAAGGGCTCTGCCGCGCAGAGCCGAGAAGCCCTTTCGAGAATTCTAAATTTCACTCGAAAAAAGAATCTCCATGCCACAGCCGATCTGATGTTTTGGCTTCCGGGGCAAACCTTGGAACGCTTTGAACAGGACGTTTCGGAACTAGCGGAATCGGGAATCGGGCATGTGAGCTTTTACGGGCTCTCCCTTCATCCCCATACAGTTTTAGGGAATCGAGCCGAAAAAGGTGAAATCTCCTTGGATGAAGATCTTTACCCGGAAATGTATCGGTCAGGAGTTCGCATTTTACAGGAGCACGGGATTGAACGCTATGAAGTTTCCAATTTTGCTCGCCCAGGTGAAGAAAGCTTGCACAATCGAAATTATTGGAAACGGGGCGAATATTTAGGTCTTGGTCCCAGCGCCCACGGATTTATTCGTGATAAACGCATGGCTGCGCCTTCCCGCTATTTGGCGTGGAAACACTGGGTGGAATCCGGCGCAAAGGAATCGGGCATGGAAGTGGACTGCCTTGGAAAAAAGGAGCGTGTGGAAGAAAAAATTTGGCTTTCGCTCCGTACCCGCGAAGGGCTTGACCTGCAACTGCTTGAACAAGAAGAGTTTACGATAATTCCAAACGAAAAAATCCAGCGGTGGATTCAAAAAGGTTACTTGCAAAAAAACGGAACTCAAATTTCCCTTTGCGGGGACGGCTGGATTTGGATGGATTCCATTGTCGAAGATTTTTTGCCGTAGCGTTTTGTTTTCTGTTGCAAAAACCTTACATTGTAAATATCTGAGTACATTCAGAAATATTTGGGTTATTTTACATAATAAGAATGTCATTTTTGTGACATTGTTTTGTGAGATTCGTGTATGTTTCGATTGGTGATGAATTTTGTATTTGCAAGGACCTTTGGCGCTGTAGCCCTTTTGGCTGCGGTGGCTTTTTCGGCTACCCAATGCCCGGTAGACGGACTTTGCCGCTATTATTCTATTTATACGTCCCCCATTTCTTATTTGTGGACAGTTCCGGATGGCGTAAGTCCTAACGATCAGTCCAGTGCTATTAAAGGGGCGAGCTTTTTTGTCTATGCGCCCAATGATACGTTGACATTGAATCCGTGTACCAAGGATTATACCTCCGGAAAGACGACTTGTACAACGGAAACCCTGTCGCATCCGACAGCTTCGGTGACTTCCGATACGGAAAAGGGCTTTTACTATGTGAAAGCTTCCTCCCAGTTTCCGGTTTCGGACATTCCTTTAGGCATTGTGGTGAGCGAAAATGCGGATCCGGTGGTGTTTCGCTATTACACGTTTTATGTACCGGATTTTGAATATTCCTATGTGAATGCGAATGGAGATACGACGGTTATCGATGAAGACATGGTTTATGGTCTTTCGGTGGATTCCGCTTTGACGATTTACGTTCGCACGGTGATCCCTGTGGGGCCGGATTCCGGCTTGACAGATTCGACGATTCACAACCGTTCTTTTTATTTGAATCCGAAGCGGGGCTCGGAAAATTTGGTGTTTACCACTTTGGCTGGCGATACGACGGATCGCGTTATTTTAGAAAAGGGCCGTGGAGCTTTCCGGATTTTGGCATCTTCTGCGGTTTCGGGGGGAGGCTTTACGGCCAGCGGCCTTGTGAATCCGTCGGATTCCTCGTATTTTATCAATGCGGATTTCCCGGGATCCATTTCGTTTGAATATCCGGATCTGCCCTCTCTCGACAGCGCTTTTATTTACGACGCCAATGGGGACGGCGTAGGCGATAGCATTATCGCGTACTTCTCTGGAAAAACGGAAACGGTTTCGTTAGACAGCTTCTTTACTACGTGGCCAAATGGCGGAAAACTGGTGAAGTATTCGGGCGATTATAGCTTGAATTCCAAGGGGACAGTCCTTGAACTTTTGGACGTGAAAACTTCCCTGGCAAAGGATTCCGCGACAGGGGACTTGATTGTTTATGTGACGTCGGAACAGAGCGGCTCGACTGCGGAATTAAGCACCGCTTTAGAAGATCGCATTGGACCTGTGATTCAAAGCGTGACTCTTATTGCCGGAAAGGACGGTGCAAAGGATACCCTTGTGGTGGATTTCAACAAGGATCTGGACACGTCTTTTACAAAAGGTTCTGTATTGCAACTTTCTAACGGCGAAAAGGTGGAAGTAACGGCGATTTCGAAAGACGGATCCCGCTGGATTTTTACCACGAAATCCGGTGCCGTGGACGTGGGGGATTCCCTTTCCGTGGTGGTTGGACTTGGAGATTTGGGACTTGTGACGGCGGACGGAAACGTGGCGACGTACAACCGACCGGCCGTGGTGACGAATGCGGGACATGTGTATCTTTCCAACGAAAATAACGGATTTTTTGATGCAAACGGTGACGGTCGCATGGATTCGGTGACGATCGGTTTAGAAAGCCCCATTTCGGAAGAGGAACTTTCCCTGTTGCATTTCCAGTTCTACTGGCTCGATGCGGATGGAAAAGAAATGATCATTTCCCCGGATCCGGAAGACTTGACCCTTTCCGAAGATGGAAAAATCATTTCGTACAAACTTTCGGAAAAGGAACAGTCCAAGGTGATGCCGAACCTTACGTCTATCGATAATTCGGATACTTATGGATATTCGGCACTGGAAGGGTTTTCGGTTATCAACGGCGATACGACTTCTACGGTCCAGTATTTGGACATGAACGATCGCATGGCTCCGGTGGTGACTTCCACATTCTTGAATCCGGAATCGAGCAGTGATGATCGCCCGGACCGTCTGGTGATTACTTTTTCGGAACCGATCGACGTGGAATCCATTAGCAATCCGAACTTTATCGGTTTTGTGGTGAACGGCGATACGACCTATTTTGATTTCTCTTATGCGATTTGGAACGACGACAGCACTCAGGTTTCCCTGTTGCTTGGCGAAGATTTGAATCTGCTTGAAAGAGCTAATCCGAACGATTCGCTTTTTATTAATCCCCAGGCGACTTTTGCGGACAAGAATGGCAATGCGGTGAATGAAACATCGGTAACGGTGGGAATTGAAGGGGATCCCCGGGTTGTTATGGAAACCGCTTCCATGGTAGGACTCGACCGTGTAGCTTTGGCCGAAGACGGTCCTGAATTCACCGAAAGATTCTTCCCGGAAGGAACTTCGACAAAATCGGAAATGGGAAAATCTTTGGGCGTGATGCTTGACATCGCCTTCTCAACGATTTTCTCGGACTCCGCGGACGGGGAATTGGATCTAGAAAAGGTGGGCTTGCGCTGGTCCATGGAAATTTACACGAATACAGGCTCGTTTGTCGCTAGTGCGAGCAATAAGATTCTTTGCAACGACAAGGATTTTGAGGGAAATTGTTTCGAAAATTCGAAACGCCTTTACCTGCGTTGGAATTTACGTTCGAACAAGGGACGTAAAGCGGGCGTTGGCGTTTATCTGGCGCAGTTCCATTTGAAGGTTTATGGGGAAAAGAATTCCTATACTTACGACAAGATCTTTAAATGGGGTGTCCATGGTGGAAAAAATGGACTTGCCTTGGATGATTGATTGGAGGAATTGAGATGAATATCGAAAAAAAATTCCTTGCCTTACGATGGCTTTTGGTTGCGACTGCATTTGCGTTCGCAGATAGCTCGGACTCGGTGACGGTGAATACACCGTATAACCCGGCGACGGGTATCTGGATTCAGCAAGTGGGCGATTTGTATCCTTCGGCGAGTACGACGGAAACGGTTTACTATACCCGGTACAGTTCGCAGTTGAGTGCGAAATCCTTGGATTATTATTACGACGGAAATGGTTATTTGAAGCTTTCGAATAAAAAGCTGCTTTGTCGGACTCCGGGTGCGGATGGCATTGTGCACCATCCGGATGGAGATTTGCTCGTGGCTGGCCAGGGCAATAACCAGGTGTACAAAGTGAACATGAACGCTTCGGATACGTTGACATCTGCCTGTGTCACGAAATCGGTGTCTTCCGGTGTGGGGAGTTCTACGTACCATTTGATGGTGAACCCGGACAACTCGGTTTTGTGGTCTGCGGGTATTCCGGGCAATTTGGTAAGCTATGCTGTGGATTCCGCGACTGCTGGACGGTTGGAAAAAATTCGCCAGGTGAAAGTCCATGGCAGTGTTACAAATATCACGACGATCATTTGGGATCAGACGGGACAGGCTTACTATACGCGTTCCAGTAATCTGGGTACGATTTCGAGATCTTCTTCCAATAACGCTCAGTTCGGTATGATCGTGGATACGACTTGTGCGATCTCTGCAGATCCTTGCCCGGCTAAGTATATCACCGCGTTAAAGACCAAAACCCTTATCGATTCGTTAAAAGGTGCTCACGGTGCAAGCTTTGACGAATATTCAAATACGATTCTTTTGTTCGGCGATTCGCATATTGTGCAGATCGATCCGACGACCCGCAAAGTCGTTGCGGACGTGGACCTTCGTAAGTACATGTTCCCCGACAGCTTGATGACAGGAAATTATTCGGCTAACAGCGCAGAAACAAATGGCTATGCGATAAAAAATTCTAGTGAAATCCGTTGGCTTTTGGACCAAGGTACGGCAGACCACAAGGGACATATTTTTGTCGCATCCAATTCGGGCCATTTGGTGTTCCTCGATTACACGTCCAACCCGAATAAGTTGATCAACAACAACATTTTGATTCATGTCCAGTGGATCGACAATTACTTGGACGATTTGGCTCCGATCGCAGGCGCAGGATCTAACCGTACTTCGGCAAATACGAATGGCGGCACGGTTCTTTCTTCCAATTCCCATTCGAGTTCGAGCGCAGCCATTTATCGGGAATCTTCGAGCTCCGTTCAGTCTTCAAGTTCTAAAAATAATTCGAGCAGTTCGTCGGTGGGATCCGGTTCGAATTCAAGTTCAAGCTCCGTGCAAAAGTCTTCGAGCAGTGGCACGGGCGCAGGGGACAATCCGAATTCATCGAGCAGCGGCACGGGCACGGGTAACGACCCGAATTCATCGAGCAGCGGCACAGGCTCAGGTAACGATTCCGGTTCTTCAAGTTCCCGTTCGGGATCCGGCGATGACGATGTACCGGGCGGATCAAGCTCTAGCGTTTCGGGCGGCGGCGATGACTGGATTCCGCCTTGGGTGAACGATTCCACAACCTATGCAGGTTTGGAAGATGAAGATGCGGAAACCGAAAGCGGTGCTGACGTGTATCCGACAAACGACAAAAGCGACAAGGGCGATACCTTGGTGACGGGAGGATCGAAGCTGATTCCTGTATCTTCGGAATCCTCGTCGGGTTTGAACACCGTTGAAATCAATGGCAATACCTATGTCACGGATTCTACGGCATCTTCGACTCCGCTTCCATCCTTTGGTTCGGATGCGTCTTCGGCAACGGGCCGTGAAGCGGTGAATGTGGGCGATGTTATCCAGATTACTTTGGATGCAGATAAGATCAAGGATTACTTCGGTGATGCGGATTCCATATTTGTTTCCGGTTCAGAAGGGCTTGTGTTTGTGGATCCGTCAAATCCCAGCGATCCTTCGGCAAATATTGCGGTACCGGTGACAGGTTCGGATATTTCGATCTGGGTTTCGGCAGATACAGTCGTTTCGGTGGGTAGCATTTACTTTACCGATAAAGATGGTCATTTGATTATTTTCGACGGCATCAATTTCTATGATGCGATTCCGAAGGCGGAAACGGGTTATATCCAAGATTCGGATGACGATGGTTATTTGGATTCTTTGGAAGTGATTCTTGCCGATACGATTCCGAGCGCTATTTCTGTGACAGGACTTGCAATCGTTGTGAATGGAGATACTTTAGACGTAACAAGTGCGATTACGGTATCGGGTTCTCGAATTTACGCCAGCGCGGAAGGACTTTCTTTGGAAACGGACAAGTTCCCGGAGGATGCTCGTGTCATCATTACCTATACAAGCGAATCGGGCACAAGCTACCGCAGAGACACGGGACTTTTGCAGTTAGGTTCCCATGTGATCAAGCAAGCATATGCCATCCGCAACAAGTCGGGCAAGGACTCGCTCTTTATTGAGTTTAACATTGACATTATTCCGGCGGATTTGAATAGCCCGGAAATGATTGTCTGGTTGAACGGAATGGGCTTTGATCTCGACGAAGTAAAAGTGTATTTGCCGACGAAGAACATGATCATTCTCGTGGGAGATTCGCTGGGATTGAACGGCTCTACCGATTATGTAACTTTGGCTCCGGCGGCTACATTCCATAACCTTTCGTTCATTGCAACGACGGAATATGAACGTCAGGTTCCGGTGACGGTGACGGACCGTTATCCGTCTGCAACGAGCGTGCAGTATTACGATACCGACGGCGACGGGGCGTTGGACTCGATTTCTGTGCAGTTCTCGTCGAAGGTGTCTGCGGAAGATCTGCAAAACTATTACTTCTCGTTCCCATGGTATAGTTCTCGTGGACTTCTGATCGAACTGCAGGCGCTGCCGAGAGATTTGATTTTGAGCTCGGACGGTATGAGCGTGGGCTGGGTCGTGAAGAGCAATGTGAATGTGGCATCGAACCTCACAAGCATCAGTTCCGATATTCCGGCAGCGACGCTTTACACGTATTACAACATCTTTGACAATTCGTTTGTGACATCCCAGACGATTTCCATCGAAGATAAGATGGCGCCTGTAATCGCATCGGCGACTCTCCATTACGGCGAGGATTCCAAGCGGGATACGCTCACGGTTACCTTCTCCGAAGAAGTGGATTATTCTTCGCTTTCGGGCAAGGACTTCTTTGCCTATATTCACGGCAAGGATACCATTGATTTGAATCCTGTTCAGATGATCTGGTCTTCGGACGGTAAGAGCGTGCGCTTGGTTTTGCGTGAATCGACAGACGGCATAGTTCCTGGTGATTCTTTGATGATTGTCGCTGGTAAAAAGTCCAAGATTTCGGATATTTACGGGAACGAATCGGTGGAGAACGCTTCGCCGGTGGTCATCGGAGGTCTCCTTGGAAAGATCGTCGAATCGGTCAATATGGGCTTCTTCGATCCGGAAAAATATGTGGAAAACACGCTGAACTCAGTTTCCATTTCTTACGTTTCGAACCAGACTCGAACTTCGGATTTGCGTGATGAAGGAACGCTTGGACATTTGATTTCCCTCGGGGAACGTTTTGTGCCGCAGCTCGTGGACGGTGCAAAGCTGGATGCCGATGGAAATTATGATCCTTCCGTTCTCGATAGCATTAATCCGGCAGACGTCTTTGTGAATTTCAGCGTCAGCTACTTTGACAATCTGGGTCAGTATGTGACGGATACGACGTTCAACATTCCGTGTAACAGTGCGGCGTTTGGAACGGATCAGAACTGCTTGACAACGGACAAAAAGGTTTTTGTGAACTGGAATTACAAGGACCATACCGGTCGCTTGGTGGGCGCTGGAGTCTACATTGTGCAGTTCAAGCTTGTGGTCCGTTACAAACAGAAGAAGATCCAGGAAGAAATGCGCGACAAGTGGGGCGTTCGTCGTAAAAAGAAAAAATAAGGACAATTCTCTTTCCTATATTTTTCATATGCTTCAAATTGGAAAAACGGAATCTGCTCTGAATGCGGCAATCGAAAAACGCGGCGCTCTGTTCGCCGTGTTGCTCGACCCCGATACCTCTGACGATACAGCTCTTTTGAAAGCGGGTGCTCTTGCCGCTGAAAACGGTGCGGACCTGCTTCTTGTGGGCGGATCGTTCATGGGAAACTTCAAGTTGCCGGCTCAAGTGGCTGCGCTTAAAAAGGAAGTTCCGCTTCCGGTAATTCTTTTTCCGGGTGGAGCGTCTCAGGTGGTTCCCGGTTTTGATGCGATCCTTTTCACGACTCTCGTTTCGGGACGCAATCCGAATTATCTGATCGATGAACAGGTTAGGGGTGGTGTCCTTGTGCGCTCCCTTGGCATGGAAGCGATTCCGACTGCCTATGAATTGATCAACAGCGGCAAGTCAACGGCTGTGGAATATATCAGTAACACGTCTCCGATTCCGGCGAACAAGCCCAAGCTTTCCATGGTGCATTCCATTGCAGCGGAACTCATGGGCATGCGCTACGTGTATTTGGAAGCGGGCTCTGGCGCAGAAACGCCTGTGCCTGTGGAACATATCGCTTACACGCGAAAAGCGACTCAGATGACGATTATAACGGGCGGTGGAATCCGCGAACCGGAAACCGCTCATGCTCGGGTTGTTGCAGGTGCGCAAATCATTGTGACGGGCACTCTTTGGGAAAAGGTAAAAGACCCTGTTCTGCTTCAGGAATTCGCAGCGTCAATCCACGTAAAAGGTTAACATTTTTTCTCTGATTTGAGTATTTTTTCTCCGAAGGTATTTTCTCTTCGGAGTTTTTTTATGGATAAGAAAATCGTTTTGACGTATGCGCTTCGCATACTCGGAGTTCTGCTTGTGCTTGTGTATTTCTTCGGCCATCCGATGCTCAATCGCATGTTCCCGGGATTTCCGATTTCATCGCTGAACTACTTCTTTTACGCAGGATTGCTTTGCTACTTGATCGGAGCCGTTCTCTATTATGTGTTCAATCGCAAGACGCTGAAAAAAATAGCGAAGGACGATGAGGACGGACTATGATCCAAGTGGAGAATCTCCAAAAAACTTACCATTCGGGATTTTTCATGCGCCCCAAAAAGGCGCTTTCCGATGTGTCGTTTCACGTGCCGAAGGGCGTGATTTACGGTTTCATCGGTCCGAACGGCGCTGGTAAATCGACGACCATCAAGCTTTTGACCGGCCTTCTTCGCAAGGACTCGGGAAAGATTCTTGTCGCTGGTTTTGACCCGTCAAAAGTGGAAAGCCGTAAACATTTGGGATATTCTCCGGAACAACCGTATTTTTACGATTATCTCACCGGGCGAGAATTGATGCGGTTTTATGGACGCTTGAACGGTTTGGATGGGAAGATCCTTGAAGACCGCATTACGTGGGCTTTGTCTCTTTTGAATGCCAACAAGGATTGGATCGACCGCAGGCTGCGCACTTATTCTAAAGGAATGATGCAGCGGGTGGGCATTGCCCAAGCAATTCTTTCTAAACCGGAACTTTTGATTCTCGACGAACCTATGAGCGGACTAGATCCGGTGGGTCGTAAAGACGTTCGTGAAGCGATTCTTTCTTTGAATCGGGACGGAGTCACTGTTTTCTATTCTAGCCATTTGCTTTCGGATGTGGAAACCATCAGCCACCGTGTAGCGATGATCGTGGGCGGAAAAATTGTCCGCGAAGGAACGGTGGACGACATCACTTCCAATTCGTCCGCTGAATATCACGTTCATGTGGCCTTTGACATTCCAAGTGCCGATTTGCCGCAAGATGTAAAACCTCAGGGAACGACTCCCCGGGAATGGGTTTGCAAAAATGCAGAAGCCCGTGACCGATTCCTCGATTTCTGTCTCAAGTCCGGGCTTCCGGTAGAACGCATCGAACATCAGCGTCCGAGCCTTGAAGATATTTTGACAGAGGAGATTGCTCGTGCAGAACATTAAAAACATTGGAATCATTGCGTTGAACACCTTTCGCGAATCCGTGCGGAACAAGGTGCTGTACAACATTGTATTCCTTGCGATTGCGCTCGCCTTTTTTAGCATTTTGCTCGGGGAATGGTCGGTTTTTGATCGCGCTCATGTGATTAAATCCACAACGCTCAGCATCATGTCGATTTCCGGGCTTTTGATTTCAGTCTTTGTGGGCATTAGCCTTGTACAAAAGGAAATTCAAGGCCGTACGGTTTTGACTCTTCTTTCTAAACCCATAAGCCGCGCGGTGTTTATCGTTGGAAAATACCTGGGGCTTCTGGGAGTGATCGCTGTGCATCTAGCGCTTTTGACAGGCGTTTACTACGTGATTCTTGTATTGACGGGCTCAAATCCGACTGCGTCCCTATTGCTTGCTGTATATTTGATTTTTTGCGAAATGGCGATTGTCGTTGCGGTGGCACTTCTTTTTTCTACCTTTTCGAGCCCTGTCCTTTCGGCGCTTTTTACCATTGGCATTTACATTGCCGGACGCCTTTCTAACGAACTCCTGGAGCAGGTGACTTTTGTGCGCCGTATGGGTGAAATCGACGGTGGTGAAGCGGTGCTCCTTGAAAAAGTGGCAGGCGTGATCCATGCGATTTTCCCGGGACTTTACCGGTTTGATATTTCTGCTTATGTGGTGCATGGGATTGCACTTCCGCCCCATTACATCTTTTGGAACAGCTTGTACGCTCTGGGCTATATCGGAGTGTTCCTTGCGGTTGCCAGCTGGTGGTTTAGCCGGAGGGATTTCGTATGATGACGACAAACCAAATTATGGCAAAGGTTCTGTTTTCGAACAATCTGGTTTCGGAAAAACAGATCCAAGAATACTGGGGAAAAATCGATGCATCCCATGATTTGGGAGCGTTGCTGCTTGCCGCCGGAATTCTTGACGCTCAGACTTATGCCGCGGTTTCGCAATACGTGAAGGATTTGGAAGTAAAGCTTCGGGCTGCGGAAGAAGCGAAGACCGCTCCGAAACCGGCGCCTGCACCCAGCGCCCCTCAGTCTCCCAAACCTGCGGCCTCCGCTTTTGAACGTCCAAAGGCGCAAACCCCCAAAGCTCCCGCTCCGCAGGCATCCCCGAAGCCCGTTCCTTCTGCAGAAGCGCCAAAGCCTTCCGTGGAAGAAGAAAAACCTTTGGCCCTCGAAGGCAACAATCCTTATGGGAATTCTAGTGCCACAAGCGTTCAAATTGAAAAAGTCGAAGGCTTGGAACAGACAAGCATTGCGACAGCTGTAATCGCTCCGACCGAAGAACTGGAAGCGGATTCCGAAAAGACGGAAGACGAGGTTCTCCCGGATCGTTTTGAAATTGAAACCGGTGAAGGAACGATTGACGTTCCGGCAGAACTTTCGACAGAAAATTCTTTGGCAGAAATCCTTGCCTTTGCACGTAAGTTCAACGCCACAGACGTTTACCTTTCGGAAACCTCTCCGATTGCAATGCGCATTTGCGGAACTTTGAATTATGTGAACGAAAAGCCCTTTGAAGTTTCGCAACTTTCGAAGCTTTTATCCGAAGCAAAACAAGGTTTTGCCGACGGTTACGAACCTGTTGTGGGCGTGGATTTTAGCAAGTCCTTTGCACTTGCCGGTGCGGGTCGAAACCGTTTGACCGTTACGTGGAACGAAACCGTTCCGACTCTTGCTATCCGCGTCATTTCTGCGGAATCGATTCCTTTGGATAAGCTTTATTTGCCGCCTTTCTGTGCCGATTTTTTGAAGCTGCGCCACGGCCTTGTTCTGATTGTTGGACCTTCGGGAAGCGGGCGTTCCACAACGGTCGGCGCTTTTGGAGAAGCCCTTTCCAAAGAACGGCATGTACTTTTAGAGTCTATTGAAAAGCCGATAGAACGTTTGCTTCAGAATGCAAATGGAATGACCGTACAAAAAGAAGTCGGTTTGCATGTAACGTCGGGAGTTTCGGCTTTGCACGATGCTGTTTTGTCTGGTGCAGGGGTGATCCTTTTTGATCACATGGAAACCGTAGAAGAACTTTGGGCCGCTTTGCAGGCGTCTTCTGCCGGAGCCCTCGTGTTTGCTGTGACTGCGGGGAATGACGTTTATGGTTTGCTTTCCCGCTTGTTCAGTGCGGCTGCAGATCGTGAAGCGGAACTTGCAGCAGCCCTTTCGGATGAACTCAAAGGCGTGATCGTTCAGCATTTGATTCCGGTGATCGATAATCAGGGTCAGGTTCTTGCTGTGGAAGCCTTGAAAGTGACATCTTCCATTGCGAATTTGATCCGTCGTCGAGAACTGATACAGCTTCCGGCTGCGATTGCAGCAGCAAAAAATACAGGCCTCAGCCTGGATGATTCCTTGCAGAGCCTTGTGGAATCCGGGTACATTCGCGGTGAAGATGCTTGGCAGCGTTCCTTGAACCGTCGCCGTTTTGCGGCGTACCGTCCTAAAAAATAAGGGGTGAGCATGGCGAATTCTATGGAAACTTTTTTGAATTACGCATTGCAGGTCGGTGCGTCGGATTTGATTTTGTCCGAGGGCCTTGTGCCTGCTGTTCGTGTGTCAGGGCTTGTCCGCCAAGTTCCGGATGCGTCCAAATTGGAATTTGGCGATTTGGAAAAATTCTTGGGACCTTTGGACGGAGAAAATGGCGCGTTCCGCGGAGGACCTTGGGCCGATATGGAATGGCGCGTACGCTATTCCCGTGAAGCGTTTGGAAAAATGGCGATTCTCCATCCGGTTGGAATGGACGCTCCGAGCCTTGCTTCGCTTTCTGTGCCTGAATCCGTAATGAGCCTTCTTGGCGTGAGTTCGGGCATAGTCCTTTTTGCTGGTCCCACTTCTTGCGGAAAAACGACTACGGCTTCGGCTTATGTTTCGGAACTTTGTACGCAAAAGATTTTGCGGGCGAGCTTTTTGGAAGGAATTTCGGAATACCGGTTGCAGACCGGTCAGAGCCTTGTCAAGAAGAATCGGGCGAAGGTTTCTTTAGCCGATGAAATCGCTCAAAACGTGCGTTCGGGAACGGATCTTTTTTGGCTTGGAGATCTGCCGTTAGAATCTTGCGTTCCTATGCTCAAAGCCGCAGAATCGGGAGCTCTTGTCGTTGCAACGGTCAGCGCCGGCAGCGCAAAGGACGTTCTGACATACTTGCTCGCATCGGAAACTTCCGAAAATAAAAAGCTCGCTCAGACGCTTTTGGCCGCGAACTTAAAAGCGATCGTGACGCAAAGGCTTATTCCTTCTGCGGACGGAACATCCCTTGTGCCTGCGTGGGAAGTCCTTTACAACGATACGAATATCGCACCGTTGATCCATTCGGGCGAATATTACAAGGTTCCTCAGGCAATGCGTTCCGCTGTTTCGGAAGGGGCTCTTCCCTTAGACGATTCCCTTCTCGCTTTGGTAAAGGAAAACCGCATTACGAAGGAAGTGGCTCGTCTTTACGCAGTTGACGAAACCCATTTTCTGTAAAGGTTAAAGGAGAACGGTCCATGAGCATGTTCAAAAGCGGATGCACTGCGATCCTTTTTCTTTCCGCGCTTCTTTTTGCTGAAGACGAAATCCATCAAGAAGATTCGCTTTCAACCGATACTCTTCAAAATGCATCCCTTCAAAGCGAAATTTCTAAAAAAGATTCGCTTTTCAGCGATACGCTTCAAATCGACATTCCGAAATCCGATTCCCTGCAAAAGGATTCGCTGAGCGTTCCCGCTGCACAGCCCGCTTCACCTGCACCCCAAAAAACGGTCCTGTACTTAGGTGGGGGAGCTTTTTCTCCGTGGTATTCTCTGGGCGTTCTGTATGGGGTTCGGGATTACCGCATACCAATTGATTCCGTCGTGGGAACTTCTTGGGGGGCTTTTGTCGGATCGCTTTGGAGCCAAGGCTTTGAACTGGACGATATTCAACGGATTATCACGGACACGCTTTTTATTTCCCAGGTGTTGAATCCTCCCGAAGCTAAAGAATCTTGGATCGATCTTCCCATTGCAAAAACGGGAACGCCTGCTCTCGCTTTTCGTTATGCATTCTTCGGAGACTCGGCTGGTTATGCGCATTTTCGAAAAAAATCCATAGACGTCGATACCAACGCTTTGCGTCAATCGCTATTCCGTTTTCAAGTTCAGGAAGCTTTGACACGGGCCGACTCCTATGTGGTTCCCTTTACCGCTTTAGCCTGTGAACGGGGAAAACTGCAACCGTCTACAGTCAAGGCTTCGCTTCCATTCTCAGAAACATCGGGCGAAAATTGCCCGACTTTTGTGCCCCGCGACACCCTTTTTGCCATTTATGTTTCCGCTTATCCGCTGCGGCCAAGCGTTTCCCGTGATCCTGCTTATTCCGTTGCAGGCTTTGAAAGTGAACTGGAACAGGTGCAAAAACAAAAAGCAGATTCGTCCCGGAGTTTGGTCGTGGTGCGTCCCCACGGAATTTCGGAAGATTCTCCCCTTGCTTTGATGCAGATGGGGTATGCAGATATCGAAAAGAAAATGGGGGAACTTTCGACTCTAGCTGCAAGGCCTTGGGATCGTCCGTCGTCTTCGGATTCGATTCTTCCCCGGTTCAAAATAGAACCCTCTTTTGAAAGCTTTTCCGCAGCATCCTATTCCCATGTTTCGGAACGTTGGAACGCTTCCGATACGGGCGTTTCTGCACCGGCGAATTTTTTAATGCGCATCGGGGAATCCCCCTTTTACGATTCCGTCCAAATTGAAATGGATTCCGTGGGAATCGCAAAGGTCTCTGCGCAATCGACACCGATTCTTGAAGTTCGGGTCGGTGGCTTTGGAAGCAATCTTTCTGGGCCTTTGGCCTATGGAGCTTTGGATTTCCGTTATGTGAACCAGTTCGAATATGCTTTTACGTTAGAAGGTTACATTGGCGAACATTCGTATGCTGTGCGACCGGCGCTTCAAATTCAAGGTTTTTGGTCTGGCAAAGCGCAAATGTCTGTGGCAGGGAATATTTCCAAACGTCAACCTCTTAAAGGATATTTTTCCGAACTTTCTGACGAATTGAAAATTTTTGAAGTCCGCGAAAATGATTTGACGCTGAGTTTCGATTTGAAAGACTCCTTGGCAGATGTTTCCGTAAGCGTTCTTCTCGGAGAATCCAAATTCAAAACGGCCTTGGAAGAAGACTATGGAACTTTGCATGTGAATTCCTTGATTCCCAAAGTTTCACTTGTACGTAATCGCGGAAGCTTTGAAGAATGGTTCGGAGACCGCGGTTACCGGTTGAACGGGGAATTCGGACTTCGGTCGATTAATTTAAGGGCAGATGGAACGGGGAACGCTCCTCTCTATTTTTCGTCCACGGTGGATGTCCAAAAGGAATTTGCACCGACATCCTTTATCGCGTTGGGTATCGGAGCTGCGGGCGGTGTGAATATTCGACGGGAATCCGGCTATGGTTATGAATACCCCGAAGCTTTGGAAGTCTTTCCGGAAGAATCGGACAAGGCACTTGAAAACTGGTTCCGTTTGCACCCGTCCCTTTCCCCTTGGACTACGGTCTGGAATTTTTCCGAAACGAGCTCGCACCATTATGGAGCTTTCAGGGCGAATGCTGGGCTTCACAAGGGAATTTTTGGCGCATGGATCTTTGCTGCGTACATGAGGGATTTTGAAGAAAATCCAACAGTCAATCTGGATGCGGACCGGTTGCTTTTAGAACCGATGCTTCGAGCTGCTTACCGCAGTATCGACGTGCGTATGGGTTTAAGCCGCCTTGTTTCCATGGGAAACTTTAAGGATTTGACCCACGTCAAAAATTACCACTATTTCTTCCAGGTCGGTGCAAACTGGTAGCGTTATTCTCCGCGGTTCTTTGCTGCTGTGGACTTGTACTTGTTGTGCTGGGAAAGGGTCTTGGCAAAGAAGTGGGTTCCTGAACCATCGTCTTTTGCCACAAAGAAAAGAGCGTCCGTGTTGGCGGGGTTCAGTGTCGCTTCGATTGCTTTCCGGCCCGGGTTCGAAATCGGTCCGGGCATTAAACCGCGAAAACGTCTTGTGTTGTAAGGGCTATCGCTTTGTAGTTGGCTTCTGTAGATCGGGCCTGTGAGATTGCGAAAAATAAAACGGACCGTGGGGTCTGCTCCAAGAGAAATTCCTTGCCGCAGACGGTTCACGAATACGCCGGCGATCATAGCCCGTTCATCGGTTTTTCCGGTTTCTTCTTCAACAACGCTTGCAAGGGTTAGCACCTGATGCCAGCCTCCGAGTTCGTTCCACAGCGGGCTCTGCAACGCTTCCATTTCGGATTTGAGCTTCAGGTTTGCCCGCACCATCTGGCGAGCGATGTCCTTTTCTGTCGCTCCGAATTCCACCGGGTACGTATCGGGAAGCAAATAGCCTTCCAGGCTTTCTGCGCCTACGCCCAGTTCCTTGGCAAATTTTGCATCGTGTACAAGGGATTCCCACTTGGTAGAATCAAAATCGGGAAGGACTTCGCGGAAGTAGGCCGGCATTTCCCAAGAAGCGCGTCCTTCTGGGATTGTGACTTTGCGGGTGGCGGTCTTTCCCGAAGAAAGAATCTGGGCAAGACTAGCGATGCTAGTCTTCGGCGGAATATCGTACCAGCCGGCCTTTAACTGGATTTTTTCGATCCTGCACCACCAGGAAAACAGCTTTCCGTTAGAAACGAGTCCCTCCGATTCCAAAATTTTGCCGATTTTGACTGCGGAAGAACCGTTTTCCACCTGAAAAGTTGTCCAACCGGCCATTTCAGAAGGGGCGAAAATGCGCTGTTTTGCCCAATAAATGGCACCGGCAGCGAGAAGAATCAAGATGAGAAACGCGAAAAAAATTTTTTTCATATGAAAGCGAATATAAAAAGAAAAAATCCTTACCATTTTGAAAAAATAAAGGATATATTTGGGATAAAGATTTAGGAAAAGGGTATCCCCTATTTATCGAGGATGTGAAATGACTAAAAAGATTTTGTTCTGCCTTCTTGCTCTGATGGTTGTTGCTGCTATGGCTGCTCCGAAGACGGTGAAGTCCAAGCGCGGTGATATTGACCTCACGAAGACCAAAGGCGGTTCCGATGTGGTTTGCACCGCTGCTTTTGCAGATGAACTTCACATTGTGAAGGACGACGGTGATGCCGTTCTCGTCAAGGGATCCTGCGGTCAGGGTTGGGTTGGCAAGAGCGCTGTGGAATATGTTGCCAAGGCTGAAGGCGATAAATCCCTCTCCCTCGAAGGCGTGGACGTTATCGGTTGGTTGGATAACCCCAGCGCCGTGTTCGTTCTTGATGCAGACGCTGCTGAATTTGACGGTGTGAACATCGACCGTGACTTTAAGGAATATCTCCAGCACACCATGGACCGTGAAACCATGGAAATGCAGAACAACGAAAACTAATCCGTTGTTACAGCTCGCAAAGATGCTCTCGCTTTTCAGCGGGGGCTTTTTTGTTTTGGCGTGAAAGGTTTAAAAAGAAAAAGGCCCGCATTGCTGCGGACCTTTTCGTGGAGATAAGGGGAGTCGAACCCCTGACCTATAGATTGCGAACCTATCGCTCTACCAACTGAGCTATATCCCCATAGATTGCGGGCTAAATATATCTTAAGAAAAAAACGTTGTCAAGGTGTCCAGTCAATTTCCGCAATTCCCTTGCTTCTTAAAAAAGCGTTGGCTTGGCTAAAGTGTTTGCAGCCAAAAAATCCGCGGTAGGCGGAAAGGGGGCTCGGGTGCGGAGCTTCGAGAATCAGATGGCCACGGTTTTTTGCCACGAGCATTTTTTTGCGAATGGCAAAGCTTCCCCACAGCAAAAATACCAGGTTCTCTTTGCGCTCGGAAAGGCGCTGGATGATGGTGTCGGTAAACTGCTGCCAGCCGATTTGCGAATGGGACGCTGCCTGGTGGGCTCGGACGGTCAGGCTCGCGTTTAAAAGGAGAACGCCTTGCTTTGCCCATTTTTCCAAATTGCCGCTTTGGGGAATGGGAATTCCCACGTCGTCATGGAGTTCCTTAAAAATATTCACAAGGGACGGTGGCACTTGGACGCCATCGGCAACGGAAAAACATAGACCGTTCGCTTGCCCCGGATTGTGGTAAGGGTCTTGGCCGATGATGACCGCTTTAACATGGTCTACGGGACATTCGTCGAGGGCGGCAAAAATCTGCGGTCCTGGCGGGTAAACCGTGTACTTCTTTTTTTCTTCGACGAGAACTTCTTTTAAATGCAAAAAGTAGGGTTGCTCAAATTGGTCTTTGAGGAGTTCAAACCATGTAGGATCTAATTTTACCATATCTTAAAAATAAGAAATTACGCTTTCGGCGAGGATGGCTGTTTTTTCGCCTGCGACACGTGTGTAAAAAAGGATCGCTTCGCGTTTACCCTTGGGTGCTAACCGTTTGATTTCCGCTTCTGGAACGATTTCTACACCGCGCTTTTTCAGGGTAAGTTTTCCCACATCGAATTCCTTCAGCAGCTTTTTCACTTTGCCTGTTGAAATGGGAGTGCTGCCGAGAATTCGGAAATTGTGGAACGCGTTCGGATCAAGAGGCGCTTCGTTTGTCGCATAGGCGATGCCAGCAGAAATCAGGCGTGCACGGGGAGCTTCCCGAAGAGCGACTTCGGCAAAAAGATGGCTTCGTACAAGAACGGGAATGGGTTCTGCGATATAGGCCCCGAGTTCTCCGACAGGGAGTTCTTTGGCTGTGGAAGATGCGTCTTCTGAAGTCCAGCTGTGGGCGTTCCCGGCGCTGTCGATGGAAATGGCGCGTGTCTTTCCTGGATTTTCGGCGAGTTGTCCGAAAAGGACCAGGCATTCCCGGCAATCGTTTTTCGCTCCGAGGTAAATGACTTCGACATCGGCTGGGAATTCTTCTGTCGGATATCCGGGGGGAAGCTTGGCCATGCCGCCTTTGTAAAGTTTGGAAAGTTCAAGCACTTCGGCAAATGTCGGGGTGAGTTCCGAAAAGTTTCGCTGGTTGTCGCCGTCTTTTGCCCGTCGAGCGGGGTCTACAGTAAAAAAGTCGTTCCGCTTTTCGAGAGTGCGGATGTCAGCGAGAATGCCTTCACGGGGAGCGCCTAAAGCCCGCGTATTGAATCGGTACATGGCGACGCGTTCTTCCGAAAGATCTATACCGCGAACCGGAATTTCTTTGCTTAAAAAGAAGCTGTCGCCGCCCATGCCGCAGCAAAGATCGTCGATGGAAGTCGCTTTTTCAAAAAGGAGCGCTTTGAATTTTCCGATGTCGGCGGCGGTGGACTGCTCCAGGGCCAGCTTGTCGCAGGCGAGAAGCGCTTCCGTTCCGAATTTTTTGCGGAACTTGGGTACGAGGGCGATATAATCAAGAATCTGCCCACGCAAATCGGCAAAGGGACTTTTGGCAAGCTTTTCGGCGAGCTTTAAAACGTCCGTCTTTTTTTGAACCGCTTCGTTTACAAAGCGCGCAAATTCAGCGTCTTCCCAGGGAATGCTTGGCATTGCGACGGGTTATTTGGGCAATCGCGTGCGCGCGATTTCGTAAAGACCGAGGGAAAGAGCCACGGAAGCGTTGTACGACTGGGCTTCCGGATTCATAGGAATGCGGAGGATGTCGGTGCACTGCTTTCCGATAAACGGCGGAAGACCCACATCTTCTCCGCCCACGGCAAGAACGATCTGATCGCCGAACTTGTAATCGACGAGGGAAACTTCTGTGGCGGCATCTAGTCCGAGAACCTGGTAACCGGCCTGTTTCAGTTCACCGATGGTCGCTTCGAGATTGTCCGGACGGCAAATGCGGAGCTTGTCCACGGCTCCGGTAGAAGCTCGGGTCACTGTTGGTGTAAGTCCGCACATGCCTTTGGAAGGCATTAAAAAGATGTCTGCTCCGAGACCGAGAGATGAACGGATGCAAGCTCCCAGGTTTCTCGGGTCTTCGATGTTCGTGGCGACGACGACGAGTTTTCGTTCGCCCTTTTCGTTAGCGGCAAAAAATTCGGATTTGACATCGTCCCACTTGAGAAGTTCCTTTTCGTTGCAGAGTGCGACAACGCCTTGGTTCGGAACTGCGTAGGAATCGAGAATGCGGGCTTCTACCTGCTGCACATGGATGCGGTTCTTTTTTGCCATTTTCTGAAGCGTGTAAAGCTTCGGATTGCCGGAATTGTGGCGGAAAAGAACGCGGTGCACTTTCATGGGGGAATTGGTCAAAAGTTCCGTGACTTCGCGGATGCCTCCGACGGCTGTTTGCGGAGCGCTTTCGGCATCGCCCAGGGCGACGTTTACCTGATTTGGACGCGGACGGGAGCTTTCGTCGTTAAAACGGCGATGATCACGGTCTCGGTTGAAACGTGGAGAACGCCGCTGAGAAAACGCAGGCCTTTCCGAAAAAGAAGGTTCTTCTTCGTGATTTTCGCGGTTTGGGTTAAACGGTTGCTTTTTCCACATGAGGGGTCTCCTTTTCCGGATCGTTTTTCGGGGCTACAATATAGTTCATTGGAACGTCATGTGGCTTGAGGATTAATGGCTTTGGGGATACTTGAGTACTAAATGCGACTCCGCATTTGATGGCATCCGGATGATTTTTTAGAAAACGGTCGTAATAGCCTTTGCCGTGGCCGTGGCGGCCTCCGTCCCAAGAAAATTCGACGCCCGGTGTGAGGACGAAGGGGATCGCTCCATGGTAAATCGGCAGTTCTTTTTTAGGTTCATGAACGTGAAAGCGTCCTTCCACAAGGTCGTTTTGAAGATCGTGAATTTCGACAAAGTCCATGATGCCGCCGTCATAGGTAATCGGGAGCAGCAATCGACCTTCTTTTGCCAAATCTTGGAGGATCGGGCGGATGTCCGGTTCGTTTGCGAGAGGGTAAAAGGCGGCGACTTTTTTTGCGCTTTTGTAAGGTTCAAAATTTCGGATAGCTTGGACGATCCAAGCGCTTTCCTTTTTCTTGTCGGGAATCTGGGTTTCCAACAGTTCATCCTCCAAGTCGAATTTTAAACGGTAAATTTTACCCTTCCAGTATTTGAAGGTGGCCACAGCTTTTCCCAAATCCTTCGGGTTGAACAGGAGCAGGGCGAGTAAAAATAAAAGCCCGAATTCCGAAAATCCAATTTCTGCGTTCACCTTGCTCTCCATGCTAGTCGGTAAGTGATCAAACTGATTCCGTACAAAAGAAGCATCGGAAGGGCAATCCAAAAAAGAGACAGCAAATCGGGGGGCGTCACCACTGCGGAAAAAAGGGCAGTTAAAAAAATGATCACCCGAAAGTGCCTTTGCAAAAAATCCTTGGCGAGTAAACCGGTACGCCCTAAAAATGCCGCAGCAACGGGCATCTGGAAAAGCACGGCGAACAGCACTTCAAAACGGAAAAGGAACGAAACGTAAGAAGTTTGGGACCACATTTGGACCGCTGCATTCGAGTATCCGGAAAGGAAGGCAAACAAAAAAGGAATCGCAAAGAAAAAAGCAAATGCTGCGCCTGCCAAAAAAAGAAAACTGGCAGAAAAAATGGAAAAGAGGAATGTCGATTTACGTTCCCGGGGAACTGCCGGAGCTGCAAAAGCGTAGACGTGATACAAAAAAACAGGGGAAGTCGCTAATGCCGCTGTCATGCAGGCGACGAGCAGGTTCACCGAAATTCCTTCGGCGGGCGAAAGGTTTATAAGCGTAACGAGTTCCGTTCCCATAAGCGGATACTTGACAATGGGCCAAAGGTACGGAAACAGATAAAATGCTCCTGATGCGGCAACAGCAAAACAGGCGAGACTGATTAAAAGTCTCGAACGGAGTTCCTGAAAATGTTCAGAAAGCTCCATCGGCAGAAGCCTTAATGATTGGAATCGTCTTTTGAATTTTCAGACGATTTTTCGTCTTCGACTTCTTTTTTCGCTTTTCGGAATTCGCGGAGAGCTTTTCCGAGAGAGGCGCCGAGTTCCGGAATGCGGCGAGCGCCAAGCAGAAGAATCGCCAAAAAGACCAACAGGAGAAGTTCTGGAATTCCGATGCTCATGATGACCTCAGTGGGTTAATTTGTTGTGCAAAATGCTGTTCCAAACGGAACGCTGCCAGTTCAAAAAATGTGCTGCATTGTAACGATCGTTCCAGGTTGAACCGATGGGGGTGGCTAGAGCGATCAATTGGGTGCGGTTAGCGAGCATCGCTCCATCCAAATGGAGTTCTTCGGCCCGTTCATTGCGCCATTCTTTGAGGGTGTCGATAAGTTCACCGTCCGGGCTGATTTGCGGAGGTGGCACTTTTTGAGTTTCTTCGGGCCATTCCGATTCCGGTACCTGCATCGCGTTTTGCAGCATGGCAAAAAATTCATTTCGACGTTCCCCGAAGAAGTTGCGGGGGAGTCTTGGCAAGTAATCTTCACGCACTTCCGGGAAGGAATATGTGGCAGAACGCACAATAGCAAGCATCAGTTCGTTGCCCATAACTTTGTACGTGGGGCGGTCCAGCTTTTCGGCTTCTTTTTCGCGCCATTCCCAGATGTGCTTTAAAATGTTCAAAGACTTGGATTGCAAGCGGAACGAACCGGAAATGCGCCAACGTTCAGGATCTTCTTCCTTTTTTTGACGGGCTTTTTCGATGAGTTCATTGCAGGTTTCGATCATCCACGAAAATTTTCCCTGAGCCTTGAGCTGTTCACCGAGTTTGGCGCAGAGCTCGTGCAAATAGAAAGTGTCGTGGATCGCATATTCGCACATATCCGGCGGAAGCGGGCGGGTTGTCCAGTCGGACTTTTGATTGTCCTTGGGCAAGTCAACTCCGAAATATTTGCGGACAAGGCTTGCGTACCCCAGACCTTCTTCGCCGAGAAATTTGGCAGCGATCATCGTGTCGAAAACATGTTTTGGCGAAAATTGATAATGATGCCAGAGCATGCGCAAGTCGTAATCGGCCCCGTGCAAGATCAAGCTGTTCATGGCGCGGGTTTTAAAGATCGGGGTAATGTCGATGGGCGCAAAGGGATCGACAATGTAATGATGTTCGCCGATGGTAATTTGAATCAAGCAGAGACGTACCGTGTAATGGTACATGGAATCGGCTTCTGTGTCCACCGCTGCGATTTCGTAGTGGGAAAGGTCCTCGATGAGTGTATCGAGAGACTCTTGGTCAGCTACGAGAATGTACGGATCCTTTACCATTTGGATTGCAATATAAATACTTATTTTGCAGATGATCCACCGGGCACCACAATTTCGAAGTTTTTGGCGTTACCGGCTTCGTCTTGAAGGCGAATTTGGAACTTTCTTCCGGCTTCTGGCAGGTCGCTCAAAATAAAAACCAGTTCTTTCGGCTCGGAATCATATTCGGCATAGATATAAGGCTTGCCCTTTGCCGAAGCTTGGATTGCATTTCCGTTTTCAATGCCGGATTCTTTTTCGATTACCGGAATGCGGAGCACGGGGGCGGTTTTCCCAGCGATCACTGCGGAATCTAAGTAAGGGCTTCCCAGTTCCGGAGCGGTATTATCTTGAATAAATCCGATGTCTCGAAGTTCATTCATGCTGGTGAACCGGGTTCGCTTTGTCTTATTTTGCTTGCTAAAGTAGAACCAGCGGCGGGAAGTTTCTCCGAGATAGTACAATGGAGCGTTTGCGATTTGCGTATCGAAAGACACGAGCCAACTGCCTAAAAAATGCAGTCCTTTAGGGTGAAATTCATAGGCGGGAACGCTGTCGTTTGCAAGTTTCCGAACGGCCAAGGCTCTTGTCCACGGTACGTCTTCAAGGGCTGTCACGTTCTGGGAGATCTTCTTCCCGTTCAGTTCGGTTTCCCAAGAAAACTCCTTGGCGTCTGCCGGAATTTCTGCGACGCGGATCGTATCCGTTTTTCCCTTTTGCGTCAAACGGATTTCGTCTAAATCGGGAAATTGCGAAAGGATCTTTCCCAGGGGAGTGGGTTTTGCCAAAAAATATTCACAGGGATTTAGCACGTTGTCTTCGCTGTCGAAAATAGGCTTTCCTTTGCCGAAAAAGGAAAATTCCGTTTTTAAGGAATCGTCTTTGCAAAGGTGAAGCCCGATCCATGTTCGGCTAAGGAACGAGAACATTTCAGGATTTTGGAACTTTCCGTACATGAGGGGCTTTGGACCGTCACATTTTTCCTGGAGGGTGAAATTCCGTTTGGAAACGCGTCGGGTCATGTCTTCGGTTTCAAAGGTCAGCGTGTCTCCGATGGTTAATTTGTACGGATTTGGAATGTAGTGCCAATCGCCGGCGGTATCCGCTTCTTCTGCCCAAAGGAGCTCTTCCCGAATTTTCAGCATGCTTGCAAAATTCAAAGTGTCCTTGATGATTTCACCGATGGGTCGGCTTTTGCTTTTCAAGGTGACTCGCCGAACGGACATGGGGTTTTCAAGAGGTTCGCGGCTGTAATCGGCAATTTTGAATGCAAAGCGAAGAGGATCTTCGCGATTTCGAATGTCCGGGACTTCCAAACATCCCGATTTCAGGTCTTCTTCGCCAGAAATGGAAACGTCTTCGCCTTGGAAAACAGCTGCGCCAAGAATCAGCGGGTCTAAAGAATCCCCGCAAAGCGTTCCGTAATGGCAAGGGTTCAAAATGTGAGCGCCGGATCGAAGTTCCAAGTGCAGGTGGGGATTTCCGATGCCGGAACTGCCTGTGTACGAAAGGGTATCCCCTTTGCGGAATGCGGGAATCCGTGGATTTTCAATGGACACGTCATTCTTTTTTGTCTTCTTTTGCGTGGCCCTGACGAGGGAATCCAAATGCTTGGAAAATCCGCTTTGATGCGCAAAGACCCAGGTGCGCCCCAGCTTATCTTCAAAATAGATGACTTTACCATAAGCATAGGGCGATACTTTGACCTGGACGATTTTACCGTCTTCCGGTGCAATGGATGGGAAACCTTCCTGCATATCCGTCGAATAGTCAACGCCTGCATGATAACGGGTTCCTCGGTTTTCGCCAAAAGAACTGGTCAAGTATCCCGGTTTTCCAAAGGGAACGTAAAGAGAATCCGCGGCAAAAAGGACCCCCGCAGAAATGACGAAAGCTCCCCAAAAAATCCCCTTCCAAAACTTCATATAAAAAGTCCTTGCTGCTAAATGATTTTCTTAAAAAATCTCGGCTGGTGAAAATCGGGCTTGTCCGTGTTGACGGGGAAGTGCACCAGGTAATGGGGACGGCGGGTCTTGTCTCCGCACTTGTAAATATTTCCGTAGATTTCTTCCACAGAAAGATTGCGGCTTCCTAAAAGGAATCCCGGAATCGAAACTTTAAGTTCCCATGTCACCGTGCCGTTTTCGAAAACGGGAGCTTTGACCGATCGCAGAATGTGGGAATATTGGGTTTGTAAAAATTCTTTACGATGTTCCCGGTTAAGTCCTCGGGCTGCATAGCAAAAACCTTTGCTTGTGAATTCGAAATTGATATATTCGTTAGCAGAATCCAGCGCTTTGACGAAAATTTCGACACAACTATCTTCCCAGGCGTGGCCGCCGTCATGGTCGATGGATGCTGCGTAGCAGGAATCCGGTTCTGTCACCTGGAAACGGACGTGCAGAAAGTGGTGATCTTTTAAAACGTGTACAACGACACTGGGGAGCGTATTTTCATCGCCGTTGTCCCAACGGCCATTCGGAATAAGTTTCATGTTTGAAATCTAATAACATTTTTGTCGATGTAAATTTACTAGATTGATTTTTGACTTTTTAGGGAGGCTTCATGCTAGATCTGCCCGTAATTCAAATGGTACGAGATTCCGACATTGCGACGGTGGTCGTCCTTTGCATTTTGGCCATCATGTCTTTGATGTGCTGGGGAATCATCATTATCAAGGCGATTTTCTTTCGCAAAAATCAGCACGCCAATGCTCGGTTCTATCGCAAGTTCGAAAAAATCGAACGTTTTGTGGATCTGAAGGATCTTTGCGATAACAGCGGAGCGAGCGCACTCAAAAGTTTGACGGAAGAAGTTTTGATCGAAGCGTCCAAGTTCAGCAATTTTGTGAGCTACGATTCCATTCAGCATCGTGCGTCTCTTTTGGAAGATACGATCCAACGTTCCATCGAAGGGATCCGGTTGAGTGAAAACCGTCATGTGAACTTCCTCGGTATGTGTGCTAACCTCGCTCCGTTTTTTGGTCTCCTCGGTACGGTGTGGGGAATCATGAGCGCTTTCTTTGAAATCGGTCAGCATGGTTCTGCGGATTTGGCGGTGGTCGCTCCGGGTCTTGCCATGGCGTTGATTACGACGGTTGCCGGTCTTGTGGTGGCGATTCCTGCCTCGGGTGCTTACAATATTTTTGTTTCCCGCACCGGTGAAAACGAAATTGCTTATTACAATTTTGGAAGCCGCATGCTTAGCCTTTTCAAACGCGGAGACCTTCTCGCTCTCGAAGAAGTGGCCGGTTAAGGAGTTCCTGTGAAGCGCAGTCGCGGTAAACCGATTAACCAAGAGATGAACCTGACGAACATGATTGACGTCGTGTTCGCGATTCTTATCGTGTTCCTGATTTCTGCTCCCTTGATGAGTCAGGGAATTAAGGTGGAACTTCCCAAGGCGGAAGCTCCAACGATGGAACAGGAAAAACTTTTAAAGGTTTCCATCAACAAACAGGACGAAGTTTACATTGCGGATATGAAAGTGGAGTTGAACGACTTCGATAACATTTTCAAATCCCTGTGGGATGGCAATATGCCGGTTGTCATCAATGCCGATGAAGCGGTGAATTATGGCAAAGTGATGAAGGTGGTTTCGCTCGTGCAAAACGCTGGCGTCACTAAACTCGGATTTTTGACCCTTCCAGAAAAATAAGCGAACTGTCGAATGGCCGAAAAGAAAAAACAAGATACGTCTCCATTCTTCCAGAGTGGCTGGTGCGGCAAGCTTCCCAAGATTGTCGCAATTTCCTTGTGTTTTCATTTGTTGATTCTTCTTGGCGTAATCGGTTTGAACAAACTGAATTTTGAACGGGAACCGGAACAGGTCAAAATTTTTGAATTGGTTCAGGTGCAGCCTTCTAAGCAGGTGGCGCCCCCCAAAGCGCAGCCCAAAAAGCAACCTCCCAAGCCTCAGCCCGAGCCGCCTAAAGAGGTTAAAAAAGAGCAGCCCAAACCGAAACCGGAAGTAAAAAAAGAACTTCCTCCCGAACCGAAAATCGCAAAGGAAGAGCCAAAGCCTGAGCCAGAACCCGAACCGCAACCGGAACCTCCCAAGGAAGAACCGGTAGAAGAAACCATGGACCTTCCCGACGACATGGATCTTCCGGATGAAATCGCCGAAGCTTCTGGTTTAAATCCAGTGGGCTACGTAGACATGGACCCTTTGATGCAGGTGTATTTGGAACGATTAAAACAAATCATTATGCAACATTTTAACCCGCCGTCTGGATTGAATGTTTCCAAGAGCACAAAGACTTCGGTCCAGTTTACAGTGGACCGCTTTGGCAATATCACGAACATTTCCTTGAAGCGATCTTCTGGCAATAAAACCTGGGACCATCTTTCTATGCGGGCGGTGAAAATTTCCAAACTTCCGGAATTGCCTCCGAATTACCGAGCCCCGGCTCTTTCGCTCAACTTTAACTTTACTCCGAATTGAGTGCGCTCACAGCGGGGACTGTAAAAACTTTGTATTATTAAAATGATGCTTTCGAAAATTAAACTGTTCATTTTTGCTTGCTTTATCGCCTGTTCCAGCGCTTTTGCTGTGATCGATACCATTTCTGTGGATGTGGGAATCGCCGTTGCGAACACGATGCCCATTGGACTTGTCCCTTTTAATCAGGTGGGCCATTTTGAAGCGGTGTCTGCAAAGCCGGAAGAAGTCTTGAAAAGGGATTTTGAACTGTCGGGACGTTTTTCCGTGGTGGAAAGCCCGACTTTTAAAATGGTGACATTTGTGCGGGGTGGTGCCAAGTTTTATGTAACGGGCAAACTTGAAAAAGCGGAAGGATCCAAGGTGAAGCTTTCGTGCTATTTGTATGCGACGCAGACCAAGGATTTGATGCTCGGTGAAGCTTATACCGTTGCGCAAAAAGATGTTCGTGCCGCATTGCATGATTTTGTGGACAAAGTGATTAAGCAGCTTTGGGGTGAATTCGGCGTGGCTTCGACGGAACTTGCTTGGGTTTCCAAAGTTGACGGAGTCAAGCAGATCGTGGTTGCCGATTATGACGGTTATAATCGTCGCCAGCTGACGCACGATACGACCATCAGCATGATGCCCGCTTGGACAAAAGACAACAGTTCGATTATTTACGTAAGCTTCCGCAATGGTAAAGCTCAGCTGTTTGAACGGGATCTTTACACGAGCAAGGAACGTCGCCTGTTTGCAGACAAGTCCCAGACTTTTAGCCCGGCGGTTAACCCGAAAACGGGAGAAGTTTTGTTTGCAGCGATTCACGGCAACACGACGACGGTTTATCTCGGCGATCCTAAAACTGGAGCGAATCACAAGGTGATGTTTGGCCGCGCTTCTCAGGTGAGCCCTTCTTGGAGTCCCTTTGGAACGGAAATCCTTTATACCAGCGACCGTGGCGGAAGTCCGCAGATTTTTGTCATGGGGAAAGACGGAAGCGATGCTCGCCGAGTGACTTTTATGGGAAATTACAACGAACGGGCTTCGTGGTCTCCCCAGGGTGACCGCATCGTGTACACTTCGATGGATGGCGGAAAAATGAACATCTATACCTGCGCCATTGACGGATCGGATATTGTCCAGCTTACAAGCAATGCGGGCAACAACGAACATCCGACGTGGTCACCGGATGGAATGCTTATCGCTTTCTCCAGCGACCGTTCGGGATCTCACCAGATTTACATTATGCGTAAAGACGGAACGAATGTAACGCGTATAACGAACAGCGGAGACAATACGGCACCGACGTGGTCCTGGTATTCTCCGGAACGTCAAAAACAGATTTCTAATCAAAACGAAGGATGGTAGAACAATGAAGAAAATTCTTTTGCTGACAATTTCTGCAGCGGCGGCTTTTGCAATGGTCGCATGCTCGAAGAATAAGCCGCCTGTAAATCCGGTGGTGAAGGAAGAACCGGCTGCCGCCGTTTCTGCGGAAGATTCCGCAGCCATTGCCAAGGCAAAGGCGGATTCCCTTGAAAAGGCACGCTTGGAAGCAGAACGTTTGGAAGCCGAACGCTTGGAAGCGGAACGTGCCCGTGTCGAAAAGCTTATCAATGAATTGATGTCGGACGATGTGTACTTTGACTTCGACAAGTCCGAATTGACAGAAAAAGCGAAGGAAATTTTGACCCAGGTCGGCGACATCCTTTTGAAGGAACCGCGTTTTGTGATTGTGGTGGAAGGTCACACGGATGCTCGTGGTACCGAAGATTACAATATGACCCTTGGCAGTAAGCGCGCCATGAAGGTGAAGGAATTCCTTTCCGCTTATGGTGTTGCTAACGAACGCATGGAAACGGTGAGCTATGGCAAGGAAAAGCCGAAGGCTGCTGGCGAAAACGAAGAAGCTTACGCTCAGAATCGCCGTGCCAATTTCAAGGTCAACATCAAGAAGTAAACCTTAAAAATCCCTCGTTCGTGTAGAACGAGGGGTAAGTTTTTGATTTTGAGGTCTCCATGAAACGTCTGGTTCTCGGATCTTTGATTTGTGCATTCGCACTGACGTCTTGCTCTAGCGTCACGCTTCTCCGTACCAAAGAAATGAAGGCGGTTGGTGATGATGTAAAAAGCGACGTGCAACAGCAGGTGAAGCAAGAAGTCGCCGCTTCAACGGAAGCGACTTTTGCCCGTATCGACTCGCTAGAACAGGTGATCGATTCTCTTTCCTTGGTGCAAAAACGCATGAAGGTGGAACTTTCGATGCTTTCTTCCAAAATTGCAGAAATCAGCGATCGAAATGACAGTCACCACGAAGAATTGCTCTACCGCTTGGATTTGCTTCTCGGCAAGTCCGATAAAATCCTTTCGAAGAAAGTGGTGGTGAATGGTCAAACGGTTGAAGCTCCGGCAGATAGCGCAGCGATTTCCTCCGAAAAGATCCAGACTTTGGATTCGCTTTTTAACACGGCGCGTGCAGATTACCACCGTGGAGAAATCAAACTCGCTTATTCGGAATTCAAACAGATCTATGAAGAATCCAAGACCGGGCAGATCGCAAGTGATGCTCTTTATTGGATGGGCGTTTGCCTTGCAGATGCAAACCAGATGGACAAGGCCAAAACGGTCTTTGCCCGTGTCGTCAAGGCGTTCCCGGAAGCTCCGAAAACCTGTGCCGCTTTGTTAAAGCTTTCTAACATCGCTGCATCGGAAGGGGATTTGAAAACCCAGAAACAATATCTGCAGACGATTCTCGGCACAAAGGGCTGTTCGGATTCAAACGAATTTTTGCAGGCTGCGGAAATCCTTGAAACGGTCTTGAACAGCGAAACGGCAACGGAACCTGCTCCTGTAGATTCTACAAAGAAAAGTTCCGCTCCCTAGCTTTACGGCATTCATTAAAAAAGCTCTACCGGTGGGTAGAGCTTTTTCTATTTGAAAAGAAGCTTAAATCGCGGGATCCTTGACTCCGTTTGCGGCAAAGGCTTTCGCCCTGTCAATGCACGTGCCGCAAGTTCCGCAAGGCTTTTCTCCGCCTTCGTAGCAGCTCCAAGTCAGTTCAAAGGGAACTCCGAGATCAAGCCCTTTTTTCACCACGTCTGCTTTGGACATTCCGGCAAAAGGAGCTTCGACGTTCACAAGTCCGTAAGTCCCAATGGAAATCGCTTTTCCCATGGTATTCACAAAGTCCGTGCTGCAATCCGCATAAGCGTTCCCAGCAGCGTCGTCTCCGTGAGCGCCTAAATAAAGAGTGACTTCGTCTTTTTCGAAGAGACTTTGTGCAAGGCTTGCGCAAACGCTCAGCATCAGTCCGTTGCGGAACGGAACGTAGGTAGAAACTCGTCCGTTGCCGTCCGGGCCTTGCTCTGCGATTTGCTCGGCGTAGCTTTTGTGCGCAATTTCTTCTGTGGAGCCGGCGAGCAGCGAACAGTTGGAATACTGCATCACCGAAGACAGATCGAATTCGTAATGGGGAAGCTTATAAAAATCCGCAATCGCTTTCGCGGCTTTGAGTTCCTTGTCGTGCTTTTGACCGTAAAAGATCGAAGTTGTCGCCACGTTTTCGCTGCCAAATTTTTGGACAGCCATTGCGACACACACGGAAGAATCCACACCACCCGAAGAAAGAACGATTGCTTTTTTCATTTTGAACTTCCTGAATTTTACTTGTGAGCGCGTCTGTCGATGGATGCGAAAAGACGGTCCGTGGCGCGGGCTTCGTAAACGGTACCAGGCTTGCCGTAGCAGGCGAAGGGGTAAATCGAAATTCCACCGCGGGGCATAAAAACACCTTCCACTTCGATATACTTCGGATCCATCAACTGAATCAGATCTTTCATAATGATGTTGACGCAGTCTTCGTGAAAGTCTCCATGATTGCGGAAGCTAAACAGGTAAAGCTTCAACGATTTGGATTCCACAATGGACTGATCCGGAATATAGTTGATGTGGATGTCGGCAAAGTCCGGCTGACCGGTTTTCGGACAAAGAGATGTGAATTCCGGGCAGTTGAGCATCACCATGTAATCGTTTTCGGGATGCTTGTTCGGGAACTTTTCCAACAGTTTCGGGTTGTAATCGTACGTATACTGGGTATTTTGATTGCCCAGTAACGTGACTCCATCGAGTTCTTTTTCAGAACGGCTCATTCAAGTCTCCTTTATCCGAAGAGATCCGGGGAATCCGAATCCGTATCGCTTTCCGAAGCTTCTTCAGCAGATGCGTTCTGGATTCGGGTGAACCTTTTGACCTTCTTCGCTGTGAACTTGCTTCCCAAAGCCTTATAGGTTTTGATTTCGGCAAGTTCTGTCAGGTCAAGTTCTTCTTGCTCCACCTTGTGACCGGACTGGTAGTCCATCATCACGCGGGCATCTTCCGTACTGAAGAATTCAATCATCTTAGTATCCGGATGGTCCGAAAGGATGTTGAATTCTGTCGTCGTCGGACAGGTTTCTAGCGTAAAGCGCTTGACCATGTAATTGAAGTTTTCTCCTTCAAAATACAAAACGGTGAAGACGCGGCTCGGATTGTACTTGCCGAGATAGAGAATGTCCGTTCCCACAAGGATCGGATCCTTCATTTCGTGCAATTTGGCCATGCCGTTGTTACGGATGGAAATCAATTTTTCACCGTCTTCGAAGGCTCCGATGCGGTCGCCCTTCTTTTGAGTGCTGACCATGCCGGAGATGGCGTCGAAATAGAAGACTTTGGCCCCGAGGGTACTTTCGCCGTCGCTGACCTTTTTGATGGAGCGGACCGGGTACTTCGTTACAATGTTGCCCACGGCATTGCGGCCCTTGATTTCGACTTCGGAAAAATCCACTTCGAAATTGAGCTTTACACGGGGACGCGGCTTGAGCACCACCTTGACTGTTCCTGCTTCACCATTTGCGTTCGAGGAAATGTAGAGAATCTTGGTTCCCGGCTTTCCCTTGCCCATGGGGTAATCTTTGTTACGGGTAATGCCGCCCACGTTAAAACGCTTGATGAGAGCGGGACCGTCCTTGCCATCTTGGTAGATGACGTTATAGATGCGGCGTTCGTCATCCTTGTTGAATTTTTCCACAAGAACGATGTCTTTGCCCACAAAGTCCTTGGCGGAAACTTTGACGATCTTATAAGAACCATCGTTTTTAAACACGATGATATCGTCATATTCGGAAACGTCGAACAGGTACTCTTCTTTTTTGAGATCTGTACCGATAAAGCCTTCCTTGCGGTTCACGTAGAACTTCTGGTTTGCCATGGCGACGTGGACTGCATCGACTTTGCCGAATTCCGCAATTTGTGTTTTGCGTTCCCGGCCTTCGCCGTACTTCTTCTGGATATTCTTGAAGTGGGCGATTGTATAGTCGATGATGTTTTCCAAGTTGGATTGGATTTCGGCAATGTGCTCGTCCAAGCTCTTCAGAAGTTCGTCTGCCTTTTTACGGTTGAACCGAGCGATTTTATACATCGGAAGTGCGGTGAGCTTTTCGATGTCGTCTACCGAGACTTCGCGGCGAAGCTTTTTCGTGAAAGGCTTTAAACCTTCGTCAACTAACTGGATCAGTTCGTCATGATCTTTCGCCTTCTTCATGACTTCGTAAACTTCTTTTTCGATGAAGATCTTTTCAAGACTTGTGGCGTGCCACTTTTCTTGAGTGTGCTTCATGTCGTTTTCGAGTTCCCACTTGAGCAAACGCTTGGTGTGGTCAACGCTCAGTTTCAGAAGTTCGGAAGTCGTTGTGAAACAAGGCTTTTTATCGATGATCACGCAAGTGCACGGAGAAAGGGACTTTTCGCAGTCCGTAAACGCATAGAGCGCTTCGATCATCTTCTGCGGATCGGAACCCGGGAGAAGATGAATGACGATTTCGACTTCTTGAGCGGTATCGTCGTCAACGCGTTTGATCTTGATTTTGCCTTTATCGTTAGCAGCGACGATGGTTTCGATGAGGGAACCGGTCGTTGTGCCGTAAGGAATTTCACGGATGACGAGAGTCTTTGCGTCTTGAACTTCGATCTTTGCACGAACCTTGATTTTACCGCCACGGGCGCCGTCGTCATAATGGGAAACGTCAATGGTGCCACCGGTGAAAAAGTCCGGGTACAAGGTAAACTTTTTGCCTTTGAGATAGGCGATGCTCGCTTCGCAAAGTTCGTTGAAGTTATGGGGCAGAATGTATGTCGAAAGACCGACTGCAATACCGTCTACGCCTTGAGCAAGAAGAAGCGGAAATTTGGCCGGCAGCGTGACAGGTTCTTTGCGTGTACCGTCGTAATTCGGAATCCATTCGGTGGTTTCCGGATTAAAAAGAATTTCTTGCGCAAATTGCGAAAGACGTCCTTCGATATAACGGCCTGCTGCTGCACCGTCGCCGGTCAACGGGTTTCCCCAGTTACCCTGCGTATCGATCAGCAAATCTTTTTGACCGAGACCCACAAGGGCTGTGTAAATGGAAGAGTCTCCGTGGGGATGGTAACGCATGGTGGCACCGACCACGTTTGCCACTTTGATCAGGTGACCGTTGTTCATTTCGGAAAGCGTATGCAGAATGCGACGCTGCACGGGCTTCAATCCGTCTTCAAAATAAGGGACGGCACGGTCGAGAATGACATAACTCGCATAGTCCAAGAACCAACCGTCATAAAGCTTTTCCAAATGGTTCGCATTGGAAAGACCGAGAATTTCGGTATCGCTTTTGACATCGGCTTCGGGAGCGTTTGCAAACTTATCTTCGAAATCACTCATTACAGTTCCTCCACCGCGTTAGCGCGCAGGTTTTGCACAATGCGGTTCTGACGTTCCGGCGTGTTCTTGCCCATGTAATAACCGAGCATTTTGTTCAGGGACGCATCTGGAGGCGAAACAACGCTTTCAAGGCGCATGGTCTCGCCGATGAACTGGCGGAATTCATCCGGGTTGATTTCACCGAGACCTTTGAATCGGCTGATTTCCAAATCTTTGCCGGCCAGGGTCTGGGCTGCTTCATCGCGTTCCGCTTCGTCGTAGCAATAGAGAACCTTGTTCTTTTTGGAATTGCGCACACGGAACAGCGGGGTCTGCAAAATGTAAAGGTGGCGCTGTTCCACAAGTTCCGGGAAGAACTGCAAAAAGAACGTCATCAAAAGAAGTCGAATATGCATACCGTCCACATCGGCATCGGTCGCGATAATGACTTTATCGTAACGGAGGGAATCCAAACCGTTTTCAATGTCCAGCGCATGCTGGAGCAGGTTGAATTCTTCGTTTTCGTAAACCACTTTTTTGGTCAAACCGAAACTGTTGAGCGGCTTACCGCGAAGGCTAAAGACCGCTTGGTTCTGCACGTTGCGCGCTTTTGTCAGCGTACCCGATGCAGAGTCTCCTTCGGTCAGGAAGATCATAGTTTCCTTGTGAACCGGATTCTTGGCATCGGTCAAATGCACCTTGCAGTCGCGAAGTTTTTTGTTGTTCAGGTTCGCTTTGCGGGCCCGTTCGTTGGCGAGCTTTCGAATGCCTGCAATATCTTTCCGTTCCCGTTCGCTCTGCTGAATGCGGTTGAGCAGGGCTTTTTCCGCTTCCGGATTTTTGTGCAGATAGTTGTCCACTTCCGTCGAAACGAAGTCCACGATCCAAGTACGGAGAGACGGACCTCCCGGAGCGGTCGTGGTGCTGCCGAGCTTCGTTTTTGTCTGGGATTCAAACACCGGTTCTTGAATGCGGACGGCAATGGCTGCGATAATGCAATTGCGGATGTCCGACGGGTCGAGATCCTTTTTGAAGTGGTCGCGGACGCCTTTTACAAAGCCTTCACGGAAAGCCTGCTGGTGAGTTCCGCCTTGGGTCGTGTGCTGACCGTTCACAAAGCTGAAGTAATGTTCACCGTACTGATTGCCATGGGTGAAGGCGATTTCAATGTCTTTTGTTTTCAGATGGGCAATGGGGTAGCGGAGAGTGTCGTCCACACGGCCCTTGAGCAAGTCTAAAAGACCTTCTTCACTGGTATAGACCTTGCCGTTCATCACCAGGGTAAGTCCCGTGTTCAGATAGGCATAGTTCCAGATTTTTTCTTCCATGTAAGCCGGAAGATAACGGTAATTCTTGTTGAAAATCGTCGCATCCGGCGTAAAGATGATTTCTGTACCGGTCTTTTCGTCCGATTTGCATTCCCCGTATTCTTTTACAAGGACGCCCTTGCAGAATTCCGCTTTTTTGCATTTTCCGTCGCGGAAGCTCTGAACGATAAACTTGTCGGAAAGGGCGTTCACAGCCTTTGTACCGACACCGTTCAAGCCGACCGACTTCTGGAACGCTTCGGAATCGTATTTGCCACCGGTATTCATTTTGGAAACGCAATCCACAACTTTACCGAGGGGGATTCCTCGACCGTAGTCTCGTACACGGACTTCCCGGTCTTCAATGGTAATTTCAATTCTTTTACCGGCTCCCATGACGAATTCATCGATGGAGTTATCGATGATTTCCTTGGCGAGCACGTAAATACCGTCGTCAGGGCTCTGACCGTCCCCGAGTTTACCGATGTACATACCCGGACGCATCCGAATATGTTCATGCCACTCCAACGATTTAATATTGTCTTCTGTATATCTTACTGCCATAAATTTTTGAACCTAAATCGTCTAATTGAATCCAAAGCGTGCAAAAGTGAGTAAAATTTGGGAACGAACTTGCGGGTTCGGTCCAAAATTCAGGCCGAAATATAGCAAAAAATCAAAATAGGTGTACGCTTGTGCAGTTTTGCAGTGTTTTCAATGGGCGAACTCATCGTTTTCACGTTTTTTAGCGAAAATTAGGGCAAAATCATTCATTTTTGTGAAAAATCGCATAGATTAAAAAGAGAATCCATGTGAACTTTTGAAGGGGGCGTTAACATGATTTCCATCCGTCATTTAAAAAAGGTCTATCCGAATGTAACGCCTCTGGAAGATGTCAACGCGGAAATTCAACGGGGTGAGGTCATTTCCATCATTGGACCTTCTGGAACGGGAAAATCGACACTTCTTCGCTGTATTAATCTTTTGGAAAAGCCCACATCCGGTGAAGTGCTTATCGATGGAAAGTCTATTACGGCTCGGGGCGCGGATGTAGCCGCTCTTCGTCGTAAAATGGGCATGGTTTTCCAATCCTTCAACCTGTTCAACCATTTGACGATTATCGAAAATATCATGGTCGCTCAAATGGATCTGCTAAAGCGTTCTAAAAATGAAGCTTATGAAAAAACCATGAGCCTTTTGCACCAAGTAGGTTTATCCGATAAAGCGGACGCTTTGCCTGAAGAGCTTTCGGGAGGTCAAAAGCAACGAGCCGCAATTGCTAGGACTTTGGCCATGGATCCCGAAATCATTTTGTTCGATGAACCGACGAGCGCTCTCGATCCTACCATGGTCATGGAAGTCCTTGCGGTCATTCGCAATTTGGCAAGCCAAGGGCTTACCATGTTGATCGTAACTCATGAAATGCAATTTGCAAAGGATCTTTCGACCCGGGTCTTTTACATGGATCAGGGGGGAATTTACGAAGACGGAACCCCGGAACAGATCTTTACAAATCCGAAACGCGAAAAAACACGGCTCTTTATTAACCGGCTGAATGTTTTCGACGAAAAAATCACTTCGAAAGGTTTCGATTATATCGGGCTTATCAACCGGCTGTATCTATTCGGTGAAAAAAATCAGGTTTCAAAGAAAACGCTTCGAAATATCAACTTCGTTTTCGACGAATTGGTTTCGCAAATTTTTGTTCCGCGATTGGATCCTGGAGCGGAATTGCTGTTTACGGTGGAAGTCTCCGATAAAAAAAATGGAGCGGTAGTCACCATCGGATATGGAGGTGCAGAAATCGAACCGTTGAGTTTTTGCGATGAATTTTCACGTGAACTCATTTCGCTTGCGACGTCGGAAATCCGGACAAGTACAGCCGGCGGAAAAAATCTTTTGAAGTTGCATGTACGGTAGGGGGCATTATGAAAGACTTGAAAACTGTATTTGTGGCGGTTTGTTCTCTGATCGTTTTTTTGCTTTCGGGTTGCGGCGAAAAAAAAGAGGAAATCACCTCTTTGGAAGACTTGAATCGTCCGGGGCTTTCCATCGGATATTATGAAGGCCAATCGGTCAGCTTTATTTTGCCCAAGGTTTTTCCCCATGCCACGTTTCAGTCGTTCAACGATCCTGTGACCGGTTATGAAGCGTTACGTCAGGGAAAACTTGCAGGTTTTGCCTATGAACGTTTGCAAATGGAACAGGCCATCGTGAGCGGTTTAAAAGGCGTCCGGCTTTTGCCCGAAACCTTGGGCGATACGGTCAACGTGTCTGTCGGAATTTCCCGCGCATCCAAAATTCCCGACTTAAAGGAAAAAATCAATGCCTTTATTCGGGAATGCAATGAAAATGGAATTTTAAGTCAAATGCGGGATCGCTGGCTGATTCAGAAAGACACCGTGATGCCAGAAATTCCTAGGCCAGAAAAACCAGAACTGGTTTTACACGTGGGAACCAGCGGCGTGGTGCCGCCTTACAGCTATTACAGCGGAACGGAGCTGACGGGATTTGACATCGAATGGATCCGTCGATTTGCGTTATGGCTGAATGCCGATGCGCGCATCAAAATTTATGATTACAACAGTATCGTCGCCGCTGCGGTAAGCGGAAACATTGATTGCATTGTTGCCAATTTGAATGAAACTCGGGAACGAAAAGAAAAAATCGATTTTTTCGGATCCTTTGACTCAAGTGATCAACGCCGTGATGGTGAAAAAGGGTGAAAATTCGACACTCCAAATAAGAACGCTTGCGGATTTGAATCATCCCAATGTAAAAATGGGAGTTCCTTCTGGGACTGCATTTGATTTGATTTCGCAAAAACATTATCCCCAAGCAGAAGTTTTTTACTTGAATGGATTCTGTGACGTGATTCCGGCTTTAAGGCAGAAAATTGTGGATGCGGCGCTATTTGACGAACCGGTCGCCAGGGATATTTGCCGCCAAAATCGGGACTTGACGTATATTCGGGAAAATGTCGAAAGCGTTTATTTTGCCCTTGGATTTAGTAAAACGGAAAGGGGAGTGAAACTATGTAGCCAGATCAATGAATTTTTGAACAAACTGAAGGAGAACGGAACTCTTGCCGACATAGAAAAGCTTTGGGTTGACGGGGAAGAATCCCAGAAAAAAATCGATAAAACGGGCCTTTCTGGAAAGAATGGAACCCTCCGATTGCTCACGCCTTCTAATTATGCTCCGTTTACGTATGTTCAAGATGGGGAAGTGGTTGGCTATGAAATGGATTTGCTTTACCGCTTTGCAAGAGAATACGGTTATCAGATCGAAATCCTTGTAATGGAACCTAGCGCGGTGATTTCAGGATTGGTTGCTGGCAAGGGAGATTTAATTTGCGGAGGGGTTTCTTATACAGCAGAGCGGGCTGAAAAGATTTTGTTCAGCGTCCCGACATATGAAACGGGAATTGTAGCCCTTGTCAGAGCTTCGACGATTCCGGAAGAAAACGGTCTTTTTTTGACGGATGAAAAATCAACTTGGCATTCAAATCTTTCGGAAAGCTTTGAACGTACCTTTGTTCGGGAGTCTCGTTGGAAGCTGGTTCTTGACGGCATTCGGATTACCATTTTTATTTCGATTTTCTCGGCGATTTTTGGAACGCTTCTGGGCTTTGGAATTTGCCTGCTGCGCCGTTCGGGAAATCGTCTGGTGAATATCATTGCGCTCTCTTATATTCGCGTAATGCAAGGTACGCCGATGATCGTGTTACTGATGATTCTTTTTTACATCGTTTTTGCAAAGACTGGTTTGGATGGCGTTTGGGTGGCGGTCATCGGCTTTGGGTTGAATTTTGCAGCTTATGTAAGTGAAATGATGCGAACGGGGATTGAATCGGTGGATAAGGGACAAATGGAAGCTGCGTTGGCGCTTGGCTACCGGAAACCCCATGCTTTCTTAAAAATTGTGCTGCCGCAAGCCGCAAGGCATTTTTTGCCGGTGTATCAGGGGGAATTTATTTCTCTTGTGAAAATGACTTCGGTGGTGGGGTACATCGCCATTCAGGATTTGACGAAAGCTTCGGATATTATCCGCAGCCGTACCTATGAAGCATTCTTCCCATTGATTTCGACGGCGATCATTTACTTTATCATTGCATGGCTTTTGACCCGTGCACTTGTCGCATTGCAGGACCGCTTGAACCCTAAGAAAAGACGGAAAAGGCTTTTCTCAAAATAGCGGCTCGTTTACCTTGGCATTGCGAGGGACGATGTCCCGAAGCAATCCATTTTTGAGTATTTTATCGGGAACATTTTTCCCAAAACTCACAACGTTTGTATAAACGTTGTGATTTTTTCTTTTTTTACGTTTGTTGCCGTGGATTTGCCGAACGGGAGTGGTATATTGTAAGAATAACTTACAATTTCATTGCGTTTGGCGAGATGGGTATGGCGAGGATTCTTCCTTTTGTTGTTCTGATTTTAGCGGCTTCGGTGTTTGCTACGAATGCCGTTGTCTTGGAATCTTCGAACGACTATTTTCAATTGCCAGCGGTTTTAAATTGATTTATCATGGAGATGAAACGTTGTTTATTGAAGGCGATTGGGCAGGGACCTTATTTGCTCCCAAGGCGAAGCTTGTTCTCGGTCAAGCAAAGAAGTTCCTATATGGGCGTTTTGTGGGGAACGGAATCACGGTCCATCAGTATGCTTCGCTTTATGTTGTCCATTTTGATCCACAAACGAAAATGACTATTGCGTATTTTAACACGGAGGAAAAATGAAATTTGTAGCGATCGCTTTGTTTGTTGCCTCTTCGGTTTTGTATGCCCGTGAAGTGAATCCTACATTTCTTTGGGACGCAACCATCGATACGATGGGCCG
>JAGDBD010000073.1 GCA_017959225.1 Fibrobacter sp.
CTTCAAGAATTAAATGATTTGCTAAAACAGCAGAAAATAACAGTCCGAAACTTGAAAAAGGATTTGTATGATTGATGCGCGATGCCGTACTCTTTTCTCAGAGTTTTGGGCATCTGCGAAATCCTCAAATCCGCGTCAAAACGGGCAAACGCTTTGATTTGATCGGTCGCAGACGCTAGGAGCTTAGGCTCCCGCGCCTTCCCCCCTTGGGGCTCTCCTTGGAATTTTCTATTTTGAAGTGCGTTAATCCATAAGGGGAATTTATGTATAAAAGATTCACGGCTAAGGTTTTCGGGGTGGCCGCGCTTTTTGTGACAACGTTGTGTGCGCAAGAGGTTTTGGAGGAAGATTCTGTTGCAACGGAAGGACCTGTTGCAGAATCGGTCGTTTATGCATCGGTAGATAGCCTTGCTTTGATGGAATCCCAGATTCGAGAATCTTGCTCGGGAGAAGCAGACGAAGCCCTTTGTTTAGACTGGATGAAGTCTCAGAACTTTGCCTCCCTGCAACGCTTGGATTCTTTGTATTGCAAAAATCAGGAATCCATTCATGCGTGCAAATTTTACTTGGACAGCGTGCCTCGTGCAAAGCTTGGACCGTACCTCCGTTCCTTAGAAAAAAACTTCCTTTTGGATTTTTACCGAACGACGACTGTGGATACAGTCTATGACAAGGAAATGACCAAGGGCGAATGCGTTCGGGATTTGGATGAAATTATCAAACGTTCCAAACGGTTGATTTCCGAAGCGGAAGATGGCGATTCGATTTCTTTCGACTTTGGCGTGTGCGGCTTTGACGGCACAAAGAGTGCTGTGCAGGCTTGCAACAAAATGTTAAACGCCTTTGTCAAGGAACGTAAGCATCAGTGCGCAACAGAAGTCGTTTTTAAACGCACCCGTGAAAAATTCGAAAAGAGAACGTCGGTAAAACTTTTTGACCGCAATATGGATGCGCTATGGGCCGGACTTTGGAATTTGGACTGGTTTGAACGGGATTCGAACTGGACGGAAGACATGAAGTTTTTGCAGCGTATGGGCTACGGATATTCGGAAGAAAATTTGGTGGCGCAAATTCGAGATGCGTTCCAGAAGACCGATGACGTGTGGAACTTTTTGCTGCTGAATGCTTGCGAAGTTTATCCGCAGATCGATGACGCTTATGAAAAACGTGTTTCTTTTAGGCTCTTTGATTGCGCAAAGGTCCGCGCAATGCATCAAACTTCTTGCGACGGTTCCGTACAAACGAAAGAAGTTCCCCGTACCATGAACGGATTACAAAAAAGCAAATTTGTTTGCGACGCAGAACAGCATCGGTGGCGTTTAGAAAGCGATGACGAAAAAGTATTCGGATCTTGTAACGAAAAGAATGCGGGTGCAGAAAAGAAAACGTCGCACGGAATCGTCATCTGCGACAAGAACTGGAAAATGCTTAGCAAAGCGGATACATGGGACAGGGACTTTTCTAAAAAAACAATCGTGAGCGGCAAGTTCCGCCCGAAACGGGAATATTTTAAGGATAGCCGCGACGGAAAAATTTACCGCATCGTTCGGGCCGGTGATCAGGTTTGGATGGCTGCCCATTTGAACTACAGTTCTTTGTGGGGCAGCAAATGCGCAGACGGTGTAAAGGAGCAGAGTTGCACAACGCTTGGACGCCTTTACAATTGGGAAGCGGCTAAACACGTTTGCCCGGAAGGTTGGCATTTGCCGAATTCCGAAGAATGGAAAAAGCTTTATGCGCACCTTCAAAGCAAGGCTAGTCCAAAACAGGCGAATAAACTCTTGACTTTGGGAACTTTTGTTTGGCAAGCTCCGAAGGGCGAAACGTCTGTTTACTACTGGCTTCCGCAAGAATCTGGCCGTGAAGGGTATTCTACTGCGGAATCCATGCAGAATGGTGTAGAATTTAACGTACGTTCCAATAAACAAGAATATTATCCGGTACGCTGCGTCCAGGATAATTGAATGTTAAACTTTTGAACGTAAAAAAGACCGCTCGGGTGAGCGGCCTTTTTTATAAACAGTGGATTTAAGAATTACTTCTTAGCGCCCTGGTTCTTCACAGCGTTGATCTTGGCGTTGATAGCGTCCTGATCGCCGAGGTAGTGATGTTCGACCGGCTTGAAGTTGTCGTCGAGAGTGTAAACGAGAGGAACGCCAGTCGGAATGTTGAGACCGGTGATTTCGTCGTCAGAGATATTGTCGAGATACTTCACGAGTGCGCGGAGAGAGTTACCGTGGGCAGCGATAAGAACCTTCTTACCAGCGGCGACGTCTTTCTTGATCACGTTTTCCCAGTACGGAACAACGCGGTCGATGGTGATCTTCAAGGATTCGGTAAGCGGGAGAATCTTCGGATCTTCGCTTGCGTACTTGGCTTCCTTCTGCGGATTGCGCGGATCGTCTGCTTCGAGAGCCGGCGGAGTGATGTCGAAAGAACGACGCCAGACCTTCACCTGGTCTTCACCGTACTTGGCAGCGGTTTCGGACTTGTTCAAGCCCTGGAGTGCACCATAGTGACGTTCGTTCAAACGCCAGTTCTTCACGACCGGGATCCATTCGAGATCCATTTCTTCGAGAACGTGGTTGCAGGTGTGGATAGCGCGCTTGAGGAAAGAAGTGTAAGCGATATCGAAAGTGAAGCCGTCCTTCTTGAGGAGCTGGCCGCCGAGCTTGGCTTCCTTGTGACCGGTTTCGGACAGATCAGGATCGCTCCAGCCGGTGAACAAGTTCTTGAGGTTCCATTCGGATTCGCCGTGGCGGATAAGAACGATTTTGTAGCTCATTTTTATTTCCTTGTATTTTCAAGTGAATGATTTAGACAGGGAGAATATAAAAAATTTTCCCAGCGTCATTACTTTAGCAGAATTCTCTGCGTGTTTTGAATGTTCTGGGAGCTTGTTAAACGGGCAATGTAAGCGCCTTTGCGGAAAGCTTGCAGGTCGATGGACTGCGAACTTGCAAAGATGTTGAAGCTTTGAACTAGTTTGCCGTTCATGTCGAACAGCTGGACCTTGGCGTTTTTGAGACCGTTAGCTGTAATTTGCAATGTACGGCCCTGAAGCTTCATGCCGGCAGAGATCGCTCCAGTGAGGGCTTTGACTGTTGGGATTGCGCTCGGTTCGAGTTCGCCGATGTTTCCGTAAACGAGTCCGCGGCCTGCAGTGCTCATGTAAACGCGTCCGTAAATGTTCCAGTCGCCGACGACAAATTTACCGTTGGCAGGACCTCCGTATTGATGTTTGTCGTCATTGATACGTTCCCAGGTTTCCCCCTTGTCTGTGGAACGGTAAATGCCACGGTTTTCACCGTTTGCAGCGCCCCACATGTAGAGCGTCGGGTAGTCGGAATCTTCCGGAGCTTTTCCAAGGCCAATCGAAAGACAGGCGTCCATGGTGTACAAACGGGTCCAGGTTTTTCCACCGTCGGTAGAATGTGCAAGGCCGTTTGCGCTGTAGCCTGTAGAAGTCCAGGGCTGTTCAGCGTCCATGCACATCCAGAGATCGCCTTCCACGTAAGGGTTCACGCGAAGCATGCCGTCACCTGCCGCTTCCGCACCGTATTCGCCCGGGTTCGTCACGTCGGTCTTGGTGTCGGAAATCTGGGTAAAGGTTTTACCCGTATCGGTACTTGCATAGAATGCGGAATTGTAACCGTTGCCTGGCAGAATGTAGAACTTTGCCGGATTCTGACCGTCGGCAACCATCAGGCCGCTTTCGGCGCTGAGCCCTTCGACTTCTGTCCAGGTATTGCCTTCGTCAGCGGTGCGGTAGAACTTGTTCCCGTTGAATCCCGAATTGATCAGGTAATTGTTCGGGCGCATCAAAATCACGCGGCCATCGGTGCTCATGGCAATGCCGCCTAAGTCCGAACCAACTGCACCCGGGCTCTTGGTGGTATCAAGCACTGTCCAGGTTTTACCCATATCTTTAGACAACTGAACCAGTTCCGACGTGATGTTTATCGTTCCACCGTTACCGTCGTCCACGTTGTATTCGGTACGTCTTCCGCTGCGGACAAGGTAACCGGCTTGCCAAGCGTGTCCAAGTGCGCCGCTGCTGCCGGCCGCTTTGCTGTGAGCCGGTGCGGTGGTCAAAATATCGTCATAAGTGGCACCGTCATAGTCGTAAATGGCCGTTACAAGAGGGCCTCCCGGCATGCTTTCTGCGACGAGGGGAACGGTTTCTTCGATGCCTTTAGACATGAATGTCCACATGGGAACTTCTGCGTCTACATTGTCTGTGCGGAATACGCCGTTGCCCGAACCGATCCAAACCTGCTTGGAATCGAACGGGTTGAATTCCACTGTACCTGCCCAATGGATGTTTCCGCCGCTGATCCAACCGTTTCCATTCGTTGCACGGTTTACGACAGCCCAACTTTGGGTGGTGCGCCAGCTTTTACCGCCATCTTCCGAAATAAAGACTTCGTCACCTGCGTTCGACGAACCGTCTTCCCAAACGTTTCCGCCACCGTAGAATCCGAAAGTGGAAAGAACAAGGCGGTTCGCATCGTTCGGGTCCACGGAAATGCCGCCAAAGCCATAGCTGTAATACATTTCATCGCTACGGGCGTAATAAGTTCCGGTGCTTGCGTCGCGAATCGGAGAAATGTCTGTCCAAGCGCCCGTTGAAAGATCGTACTTGTAAACGAGTCCTCCCGAAATAGAACCGTCCGGTCCGTTTCCGCCGGAGAACGTTCCAAAGATATAACCGCCTGCCATCACGGCACGCCAAGGTTTTAAGGAAGGAGCGCCGCTGACGGCTTTAAAGGTTTCGCCACCATCGGTACTCTTGTAAAGGGTAGATGTTCCGGAAGCCGTTCCGATGTAGACGTCTTTCGTGCCTCCGTTGGAAGCTTTACCGCTGCTTGCATCCAAAAGTACATAGCTAATGCCGATGTCACTTGTAACGGACGCTCCCGAAAGGCTCGCAGTCCCTGCGACAAGCGACCAGGACTTTCCGGCATCGGTACTTTTGAAAAGACCTGCAGTACGGGTTCCGCAATAAATGATATTCGAATTGTTCGGGTCTACAGCCAGTTTTTCACCGGTCTGTCTGCCGAGACCGTTGCCGTGAGCCTGGAAAAGAGCTGTCACGTCGGTGGTGTCGAAAGTGTTTCCGTAATCGGAGCTTCGAAGTATGACAGTTTTTCCGTTGCTAAAGTAACTTGTTCCGGCGAGAATATAGAGCTTTGTCGGATCGCTCGGGTCTAATGCCAACGCTTCTGTTCCGTAAAGGCCGCGGTCCTGTTCCGAAATCCAGTCCATCAGCGGAATCCATTTTCCGCTACCTTTGTCGAATCGGTATGCGCCGCCTACATCGGTACGCGCATAAACGAGGCCTTCTTGGGTTTTGCTTGTGATAATGCCGTCGACAAATCCGCCGCCTTCAAAGATCACGTTTCCCCAAGAATATTCACTGGAAGCACTTGCTGCAAAAGAAAATGCAGCAAAACCTGTAACCAGGGTCGTTGCCCAGGTCTTTTTGAAAAGAGAATTCATATTGCACACCTATATTTGTTGTTCCAATTTAAACTAATCTAAGTGAAAATGCACCCTTAAAAGGCTTTTGCATGGGGGTTTAATTTGTAAATACAGCTTTTTAGAATGCTCCATGTGGGAATGGAACGTTTGTACTCAAAACAGGCCATTTGACCGATCTTTATTTATTTTTTTACTGGAGCGTATGGGGAGGGAGTTTTCTATGCAGAAAAATTTTGACCCGAAATTACATCGCTACGATTCTTGCCAGTCGGCGCTAAACGGCGTGAATCCCTTTTGCAAAGTAGCGTCTATTATTTTTGCCGTTATCGCTTTGGCTTACGACATTTCCCCGGTGGATTTGATTCCGGATGCTGTTCCCGTTTTGGGATGGTTAGACGATATTGGTGCGACGGCGATTGCAGCGATGAATATTTTCCAAGCTTTTGCCAAAAACCGGAATTCACCGGTGTTGCACGTTGTAAAAATTATCAAGTGGATTCTGGTTTTAATCGGCGTGCTGACGGCGCTCACGATCGTTATGCTGTTTTTGATGGGAATCGTGTTGATTCAAGAATAAATTGACAAGGGGAATTAAAAACAGGTAAAACGCAAACAGGATGCTGTTTGTGGGGGCTTCCATCATACCGAGGGGAATCAGGCTTGCAACGCTCCAAGGAATCAGCGGGGCGATGATGACAGCGGAGTTTTCGATATAAAGGGCGCGTTTTGCCGCATCGGGTATGATCTTTTGGCAAATATCGTTTGTGAGCACAATGGAAATGGTCTGGTTGCAGCAAAGCATTCCGGTAAGCGTCGCTGTTAAAATGGTGCAGCCAAAGGGGCGGATTTTTTGCGCAGTCTTTTCGGCAAATGCATATACGTGCCGGAGGGTATTTGTGCCTTTGAAAATCCCTGCGTAAGTCATGGAAATCAACACGGTGCAAAGCATGGGGATCATTTTGAATATGCCTCCTCCGCTCATCATGGTTTTGATTTCTGCCGGAGCTTCATAACCCCAGAAGGCAAATTTCAAAGTTTCTGCAATGGAAAAGCCTTGAATGTTTACGCAAATTCCCGCAGAAATGGCGATGCTTGTAAGCATGGTCCATTTGACGTTTATTCGAAAAATGGATAAAGCGAGAATGGCAATGGCAGGGAGAAAAGTAATCCAACTTAAATGGAAGTGCTTTTTAAAAAGGTCCGCAATGGGAATGGGGCTCACGCCACAGCCGCTTTCTGAAGGTCCCATGTTCAAAAGGATGGTTCCGATGATTCCATAAAGCAAAATGGAAATGACGAAGGGGATAATCGCAGTCCGGACCATGGCTTTTAAATTGTCGTAAAGATTCGTTTTGGTCACTTCCGATACAAGGATCGCGCTGGTGGATACCGGTGAACTGCGGTCTCCCAGATAAGCTCCGGCAAGGGCAGAACCTCCTACGATGGCAGGGGAAATTCCCATGGCGTTTCCAACGCTCATGCTGATAACGCCCATCGTTGCAGCTGTTCCAATGGAAGTTCCTGTTAAAACGGATACTATGGCGCAAAGCAAAAAAACGCTGGGCAAGAAAATGCTTGGAATCAATGCTCCCGATGCAAGGCTCACAATGGCTGCAATAGTTCCTCCGGCGCGCCATAGGGCGGTTAAAGCGCCCACAAGGAGCATTACAAATACAATGTTCTTTGCCGGTCGAATTCCTGACAGCGCCATTTTTAAAAGGTTCTGCAATGTAAAGCCGCAGATCTTTCCGTAGACGAGCAGTGCAAAAAATCCGATGGTTAAAATGATGAGCAGCATCCCGCCAAAATTATTAAAAATATGTAAAGCTTTTTTCTCTTGCCATGGAAGTTTTCCTGTGTTATAATGATTCGGTATGAATAGCCTGTTGCAAAATCCTATCGTTCAAAAATTGCGCAAGTTTTTCCCGGCGGCAGCTTTCTTCGGAGGCTTTACTTGGGATTCCGTGACTCTTGGAAAGCTCGTTCAGACGTCGGACCTGGCGATTCTTTTGCTGTACTATGTGGCGTCGTTTGTGTTTTTGCTGCTTCTTGCGGCAGAACCCGGAAAATTTTTGAATCGTGCGTGGAACGAAAAATGGCAGAACCGTTTTACATATGCGGTGCAGTTTTGCTTTGGCAGCCTTTTTAGCGCCCTTGTGGTTTGCTACTTCAAAAGCAGCGGGTCGGTGGGGGCTTTCTTTTTGGTGGCGCTTTTAGCAGGGTTTCTTGTTGCCAACGAATTTTTGCAAAATAGTTATGCCAAATTCGGATTTACGCTTGCGCTTTTTAATCTTTTGGGGACTATGTATTTGAACTTCTTGATTCCGCATTTGGTTGATGGAATCGGTTTTTTGTGGTTCTTTATTTCGGTGGTCCTTTCTTTTGGAATTTGCTTTGGCGCGTTTTTTCTTTCGAAGCGTTCTAAACGGGTTTTGGTTGCGCCTGTGGGTATTTCTGGGATGCTTGTTATCGCTTACCTTGCAAACTGGATTCCGCCAGTTCCGCTGGTTCTTAAAGATCAGAATGCCTGTACGGGATTTTCGAAGGATTATTCTTGCTATGTGAATGACGCAGGCGTTGTGAAAGGATTTTTTACAGGGCTCGGATTTTCTCCGACGATTTCTATTGGGGACGGCGAAGGCGTTACTTTTGTGAGTTCTGTTTTTGCACCGGCAAAAGTTTCTGCCCAACTAGAACATCGGTGGTTTTATAAAGATCCTCAGTCGGGGAGTTGGAAACTTTTGAATACGATTACGTCGGCCCGTATGACGACTCACGGCAGCCGGGAAGACGGATTTCGCATTTATACCACCAAAAAGAATGTTCCCGAAGGCAAATGGAAAGTGGAAACTGCGGTCAAAGGCGGCTCGGTCATCGGTTCAAAAACCTTTTTTGTGGAAAAAATCGGTGAAAATACTCCTAAAAGGCGTTTGTGGCAAATCCGTTGATGGTTTTAACCCTAGGATTTATGTAGATTGAAATAATGATGAAAAAACTCAGTCAAAGTCTTGAAGATTACTTGGAAATGGTGCTTATGCTGCACCTTTCGAAGGGAGCGGTTCGCCTAAAGGACATCGCTTCTGAACTTCATGTAAAGGCTCCGTCTGCGGTGCGGGCTTTGAACGAGCTGAAAAGCCTGGGTTACGTAGAACAGGAACCTTATGGGCTTGTGGAATTGACTCCGGCGGTGACGACGGCTGCAAAGGCTGTTTTTGGACGTCACAAGCTGCTTCGCACCTTTCTTTTGCAGCTGGGAGTTTCTCCGGAAGTGGCCAATGAAGATGCTTGCTCCATTGAACACGTGCTTTCGGGCGAAACTTTAGACAGAATCGAGTCTTTCGTGGAAAAAAACGCGAAGAAAATACCCAGAGCGAAGGCTTCTACCGAGACTACCGAAGAACCGCTTTAACGGCAACACGAACATCCTTATAGTTAGCTATAAATCAAGGCTTTAGAACGTGCGCTTTTAGCCTTTTTTCGTTAAAATCCTTGGGAATTAGCCTTGACTAATCTTTGCTACGGAATTAAATTTGCAGTGAAAATTAGCCAAAACTAAGAACTATAGCTGAAGCTAAAAATTTTAACCTAAAACCCAATGTCTTAACATAAGGAAGATCAATGAAAAAGACAATCGGTATGATTCTTGCCTCCGCTCTTGCTGCAGCACCTTTGTTTGCACAAGAAGCTGAAGAACAGCAGGCTGCATCTGCAGCCGCTGCTGAAGTGACTGCTCCTGCTGCATCCAACGACGGCCCTAAATTTGTGATCGCTGGTGAAGTGGAATTTGAAGCCAACACGGATTACAAGAAGGTGGATCCGCGGGACGAAGTGAACCGCAATGCGGAAGATAACAAGTGGTTCCACGATTATGCTTCGACGTTCAACTTGGTGTTCGGCATTCAGTTCACGGATAAGTGGTCTGCAGAAGCTGCCATTTCTGCGGACGGCGACGGTACCGCTCCGGGCTTTGCTTATGATGGTGCATTCATCCAGTATCAGCTGAATGATAACATTGCAATTAAGGCTGGTGACTTCACTTATGCAGAAGGCGCTTTCCGTTACTACGATTATGATGATCCGGGTGACTATGCGATCGGTATGAAGGAACGTAATACCCGTGGCCTTGAATTGAACGCTTATGGTCTTATCGTCGGTCTCGGCTGGGGGCGCGATGATGACGATTGCGTAGATGCAGACGAAGGCTGCACCACTTATGACTTCCACGCAGCATACGAACTTGCTCTTGGCAATCACACGATCCGTCCGTATTTCAATTATAAGAGCTACCAGACGGAATCCCACAACAGCCTCCGTACCGGTGTGACTGCAAACATCGCTCTCGGAACGATCGGTTCCCTTCAGCTCGTTTACGGCTTGAAGTCGGACTACCTCACCGAAGACACTCCGAAAATGTCTCACGCTCTTGCTGCAGAACCGGAATTCAACTTTGGCAAGGTTTCGCTCAAGGCGACAGCTTTCAAGGCTTTTGTGGATGACGACGAAGACATTACCGACCTGGAAGTTCCGGAACATTTCTTTGTGTACGTGGAACCGGCATTTGCTCTTTCCGAACGTTTGAGCCTTGGTGTTCAGGTAGAACTCCACTCCATGACGCTCGATACGGATGCGGATCTCGAACAGTTCTGGCTTGCTCCGAAGGCTTATTACACTGTTACGGATAATCTCGGATTCGATGCCTACTTCCGTACCTGTGTTCCGCTGGGTGATGATTACGGTGACTCTGACGACGTCTACTTTGTCGCCGGTGCTTCCGTCGCCATGTCGTTCTAAAATTTTACGAGGATAAGGATGCCTTTAACTTTCTGCTCAATTGGAGAAATCTTCACGGTAAAACGCTTGTGCGGTGACTGTGCCGTTAAGCAACACTTGAATGAACTCGGTTTTAGCGTTGGCTCGCCAGTTACGGTGGTGGCTAGCCTTGGCGGAAACGTCATTGTGAAAGTGAAGGAATCTCGCATTGCCCTCGATCATAAATTGGCCAGCCGTATCATGGTCTAATTTCTCAATTGCTTAGGAGAGAAAAAAAATGAGAACTTTACGCGATGTGAAGATTGGCGAAACCGTCAAGGTGGCCAAGCTTCATGGTGAAGGTGCTCTTAGACGCCGTTTGATGGACATGGGTCTCACCAATGGCGCTGAAGTGTATGTTCGTAAAGTCGCTCCCCTCGGAGATCCGGTGGAAGTGACAGTTCGTGGTTATGAACTCAGCGTTCGCAAAGACGATGCGGAACGCATTGAAGTGAAAGACGCATAAGGAGTACTTGAAAAATGGCAACGACAATTGCTCTCGCAGGTAATCCGAACTGCGGTAAAACCACTATGTTCAATTCCCTGACCGGTGCAAACCAGTACGTGGGAAACTGGCCAGGCGTTACGGTAGAACGCAAGGAAGGTCGCTTAAAGAAGGCCAAAGATACGGTTATCACGGACCTTCCGGGCATTTATTCCCTTTCTCCGTATACTCAAGAAGAAGTCGTTTCCCGCGACTATTTGATGAGTTCTGCACCGGACGTTATTTTGAACATCGTCGATGCGACGAATATCGAACGTAACCTTTATTTGACGACCCAGCTTTTGGAACTCGGAAAACCGGCGGTCATTGCGCTCAACATGATGGACGCTTTGAAAAAGTCCGGAGATTCGATCGACGTGCAAAAGCTTTCCGAAAAGCTCGGAGTTGCTATCGTCGAAACCCAAGCTCTTTACGGCAAGGGTGTTCTCGAAGCCGCACAAAAGGCAGTGGAACTTTCGAAGTCCAAAGCGACACAGGCTCAGGCCAAGTTTGCAAGCGACGTAGAAAAGACGATTGCCGATGTGACCGCTCTTCTTCCGAACGATATTGCAGAAAATCTCAAGCGTTGGTACGCGATCAAGCTCATTGAACGCGACCAGAATGTGAATGAACGTTTGGCACTTTCCGAAACGGACAAGGCTAAAATCGAAGAAATTGTGAAGGCTCTTGAAACGGCCCGCGACAATGACAGCGAATCGATCATCACGGATGAACGCTACAACTACATTACGGATATTTTGAAGGGTGTCCTTAAAAAGTCCGGTAAAAATTTGACCCTTTCCGATAAAATCGACCGCATCGTGACGAACCGAATTCTCGGTCTTCCGATTTTCCTCTTTGTGATGTGGGCTGTGTACTACATCTCCGTGACGACGGTGGGTTCCATGGCGACGGACTGGACGAACGATGACTTCGTCGGTGGCATTATGGAAGCTGTCCAAGGGTGGATGGAAGGCGCCGGTGCAAATCCGATTTTGACGGATGCTTTGGTGAATGGTGTCATTGGCGGTGTGGGTGCCGTTGTCGGCTTTGCTCCGCAGATGTTCATCTTGTTTGTTTTGCTCTCCTTTATTGAAGACTGCGGTTACATGGTTCGTATCGCTTTTGTGATGGACCGTATTTTCCGCCGCTTTGGACTTTCGGGCAAGAGCTTTATTCCGCTGCTTATTTCTTCGGGTTGCGGAATTCCGGGCATCATGGCTTCGAAAACCATTGAAAACGATAATGACCGTCGTTTGACGATCATGACGACCACTTGGGTTCCGTGCGGTGCGAAGCTTCCGGTGATCGCTTGCATGGCGGGCGTGATTGCCGCTGCGGGTGGTTTCGGTTCTTGGGTAGCTCCGGGCGTATACGCTCTCGGTATCGGTAGCGTTCTTCTTGCTGCGATTATGCTCAAAAAGACAAAGCCGTTCCACGGTGAAGCCGCTCCGTTTGTCATGGAACTTCCGCAGTATCACATGCCGCAGATCAAGACGGTTTTGATGCATGCTTGGGAACGTACCAAGGGCTTCTTGATTAAGGCCGGTACGATCCTCTTCCTCGCTTGCTTGGCGATGTGGTTCCTTTCTACCTACGGTTGGGAAACTCCGGCTCCGGAAGCTGAAGAACCGGCTACGGAACAGGTGGTTGAAGCTCCGGCTGCGGAAGAAGCTGCTGAAGGTGAAGAAGAAGCGGAAGAAGAAGTCGCTTATGAAACGAACCTCTCCGTGGATACGGAAAATCTGGAATTTGGCATCGTGGAAAATTCGGCGAACTCGATTCTTGCCCGTGTCGGTGACAAG
>JAGDBD010000074.1 GCA_017959225.1 Fibrobacter sp.
TCCTCGTCCTCCTCTGTCATTGAGATTGCTTCGTCGTCTTCGACTCCTCGCAATGATAGCACAATATCGACTTCTCGTGGTGATAGCGAAGCGAAGCAATCATCGTCGTCTTCGAGTTCTCGTGGTGACAGTGAAACGTCATCGAGTTCTCGTGGTGACAGCGAAGCGAAACAATCGTCGTCATCGACTTCTCGTGGTGACAGCGAAACGTCATCGAGTTCTCGTGGTGATAGCGAAGCGTGGCAATCGTCGAGTTCTCGTGGTGATAGCGAAGCGTGGCAATCTTCGTCTTCGACTTCTCGTGGTGATGGTGCAGTGTGGCTTTCAAATCTTCTTCCGATTGTAAGCGGCGATACGTTAAAAAATGCGGTCACGGTTAGCGGTGAAAACATTCGGATCGATGTTCCTTATGCCCTATCTTTAAATAACTCCCTTTCACATATTCAATTTGTGGGGATCGATTCTTCTTATGATCTTCGCTCGGCAAAAACCCTGAACCTGCTTTCTGAAGATTCCCTTCTTACTGCGTACCGTGTGATCGCAGAAGTACAACTTCCGGGATCTGATTTTTCAAAAAGGGAAGACTCTTTTTGGGCAACCACCAGCGACGCCATGGCAACGGAAGGAACTGCAAAAGTCGTTGCCAATTACACTTTCACTTCAGCAGCCAATCTTTTGGAAAATGGAAATTCTTTAACGCTGACATCTCGAATCGTTTCTTGCGCATGGGCCGGAATCACGGGCGGTAAAAAACTCGCCACGGGCATCTATTTTGCAGGTTCTTATGCAGGAGAAGACGCCATGAACATTTATGACGTCAGTTATGACGGCGGAACTCCGTCTACGGGAACATCGGACATCACGTCGCAAATGACTTTTGGACGCCCATTCTACGGACGTCCCAAAGCTTTTGAATTGACCTATTCTTATGAACATGTAGACGGTAAAAATGCAGACTATCCGCAAAAAGGTCTTGCCTATGTAATTCTTGTAAGCAAGAATTCTCAAGCAATCGCTGTGGGCGCTATAACGTGGGAATCTTCAGACGCATACACTTCCACAGTAGAACTTTCCGATGGCGCAGATCCGGACGGTGTTCTTTCGGCAGGTTATGCAGGAACTTCGGATTTAATTCTTGGATCTGGTGACGAAGAAGTGACATCCATTCGCATCGTCTTTGCTTCTTCGGCTTTTGCGCACGTAGTCGCCGGAGGCTCTTCCGTGCTGAACGATCCGTCAAAGGATTTCCGCGGCGGCGATGGTTCTTCGCTTACAATTGAAAACTTTAAACTGGTTTACGAATGATGAAAAAGAAACTTTTTTTTGAAATTTTAGCCGGGATTTTCTTTGTGGCTTGTACCGCGGAGCTAGACACCTTCGGCACGTCCGATTACCACACGATGAACGAAATCCATTTTGAAGAAGAGGATGGAAACCCCTCTGTTTATGCAGCGGAACATAAAATTGTGGTAACGACGATGAGCGTCCCGGATTCCCTCGAAACCTGGGATTCTCTCACGATTTCTGAAATCGATATTAGCCATATGGCAAGCTTGCGTCTAGTAGAATCCAAGTTTAAGGAATTCCCAATGGATTCTTTGGCTTTAGATTCTCTTGCCGAAGAAGTTTCTTATTCGGAAAAGAAATTAAAAGTCGGCAGTAAAATTCGCATTCCTCAGAGCGGAATCGTTTATGTTGTCATCCTTTCGGAAAGCGGAAAACCCTCCATTTGGCAGATTGAATTCCAGATTCCGCAGAAAGAAGAAAATTCCAGTTCCAGTTTTGCAGATGAAACTTCCAGTTCTTCGACAAAAACAAACGTTTCAAGTTCATCGTTAAATGCAAATTCTTCCAGTTCAGGAAACGGTTCCAGTTCAAGCGCTATCGCGATTGCAAGTTCGAGTTCAAAAGCTCGGTCGTCCAGTTCCATGCAGTTCGATTCCAACGTTACTTTGGAACTTGAATTTGAAAATGCTTTGGAATATCAAGTTTCGGATAGTACGATTCAAGTGGTCTTCCCAGAAGGAACAGATCTTTCGACTGTAGTTTTGACTTCGACAATGATTGCGGAAACATCAACGATTTCTCCCGATCCGTTTGCGGTTTCCGATTGGTCTGAACCTTTGGAATTTACCGTGACCGCAGAAGACGGATCCGTTTTGATTTGGACGGTGAAAACAGCCGTGGCAAATGCGCTCCCAAAAATTCTCAGCGTTAGCATCGGCAGTGCAAATGTCCCAGGCGAAATTGACGAAGAATCGGGAAGAATTTTCTTTCCCATGGATTACACGAAAGATCTGGATTTGAGATCTTTGACGGTCAATACTCTTGCCCTTTCAACAGGTGCGGAAGCTTCTGAAATTTCGGAAGGCGATGCCTATAATTTTGCAACTCCAAAATCGGTAACGGTTACCAATCTGGATGGAATTTTTAAAACTTATACGCTTGTCGCAGGCTATCAATACCCGAACAGCGATTTTAACAGTTGGATTTCTGATGCGTTTGGAAATAAAAACGACGTCAAGTATTGGGATAACGGCAATAATTCCGCCCTCACGTCCACAAAAACTTTGACCGTTAGCGCCGAAAGCGGAACGGTTGTGAAAATGGAATCCAAGGATGCGAGAATTCTTGGAATCGGACGCTTTGCCAGCGGTAACATGTTTATCGGCTACTTTAACCCGAAAGAAGTCGGCACGTTAGACCTAACCAAATATGATGACGGCAACGAGTTAATCGATTTTGGAAGACCCTTCTACGGGCGTCCCCAATATGTAGAATTTGACGTCAAATATCAGGGCACTGGAGACTCCTGCGACTTATACGTTCTTTTAGAAAATCGGACAGCCAAAAACAATGAAGGCAAAAATCAGTACCGTTTGTCGTCCGACGTGAATACCCTTGTGGCAAGCGCCTGGTACCGTGCAAAGAACGTGGAATCGACAGATGATCCGGATGTGGTTTCCATTACCGATGCCGCACGTTCCGGATATAAAACGATCCGTTTAAAACTCCAGTACGGTAAACCGGACGCCGCTTCTCCGATTTACAATTCCAGCGTTTTTTCAAAGTCGTTGAAAAATAGCGCAGGTATCGACAATCATTTGGTAGAAACAGACTCGCCTGATGATTTTGACGTAACGCACATTCGCGTTGTTATGGCATCCAGCGCCCAGGGAAATGTGTACAAAGGGACTGTCGGCGCAATCCTTTATTGCGACGAAATGCGCCTGATTTACGAATAATGGAATTTTTAGAAGGATTCCGCGCGGAATTTTTCCCGACGTTCGCGGAGTTCTTCTACAACTGTGTACGGCATTTTCATGCAGTTCGGTCCGTAGGGGCTGTTTTCCGTGTGAAAATCGGAGCCGCCCGTGCCGATAAGATTGTAACGGTCTGCGATTTCGCGGAAGTGTCTGCCGACAGCGCCTTTTTGGGCAGGGGAGTAGGTTTCGATTCCTTGAAGGCCTGCTTCTACCAGGTCTGGAATCAAATTGTCTACGTTGGATTTATACGGGTGGGCAAGAACGGCAATACCGCCTGCGTTTTCAATTAAGCGGATGGTTTGCTGCGGATTTAGTCCACGTTTTTCCACAAATGCGGGAGCTCCGTCAGCCAGATATTTGTTAAAAGCTTCGCCGAAGTTCGAAACATATTCTTCATCCACCAGGGCCATGGCAATATGGGGACGTCCGACGACTTTCCCTTTGCAGTAGGTCATCACTTTTTCAAAGCTTAAGTTCACGCCTAATGCGGTGAGCTTTTTAAGAATCGCTTTGGCACGGGAAACTCGCTGTTTTGCGCTTTCTTCCAGTTCCGTGTTCATGGCCAGGTTTGTCGGATCGCAGAAATAGCCGAGAATATGGACATCGCGTCCTTGCCAAACGGACGAGACTTCGATCCCCGGAATGATTTCAATGCCTAACTCGTCTGCGTAGGGCTTTGTGGCGGAATAAGATGCGAGGGTGTCGTGATCGGTGACAGAAATGCAGCGAAGACCTTTTCGTTTGGAAAGCTTGACAAGTTCAAGAGGTGTCAGGGAACCGTCCGAAAGGTTCGTATGCAGATGGAGGTCCGCAAAACCGATCTTTTGTTTAGCGGCGTCGGTCATTGGACAGCCCCTTCAAAAATCGCTTCCAAGGCTTCGATCTGTTTTTGGAAATCTTCACCCGGGATTAGGCTCAAGTTCAGCAAAGGGTAAAAGTTTTCGCAGTCAAAACCGAATCGGTACGGAATGCCGCAAGACTTGCACAGGTAGAGCATTTGAAAAAGCGTCTGCCTTTGCAGGTAAAAGCTCGCCTTGATTTGGCGCGCCTGAATGACTTCCTTTAATTTTTGAAATTCATCTTCGCCGAATCGACATCCAAGGGTCGTATAGTAAAGAACTTCCTGCTTCACCTGATTCGTCTGGATCAGGTTTTCAAAGAGACTGTTGGCCAAAAGCAGAACGCCGTGCTTTTTGATTTTAGAAATCTTCTGTAAAAATGGAAAGTAAAGCGCGACTTCTTCCGCTGTATCCGGAAGGATAATCAAAACATTCTGGTTGTCCGAAAGTTTCAGCGGATATTCAAAAGTTTCGGAAGTTTCCCCGGCCTGTTTTTTAAACCATTGCAACAGCGATTCTTTCGATGCGAACTTTTTCAAGCTGTATCGGAAGCAATCTTTAAAATAAAGCGAAGGTTTCAAAACAAGACTCCAAGAAAAGACAAGGAAAATATAAATTTTCGCCAATGGGAAAAATGAAGTTTTATGCGATAAAATCGCCTTCTGTGCAAAAAATTGTCACTTCTTGGCCGGAATGTGAAAAATTGACGCATGGGGTCAAAGGTTGTCTTTTTAAATCTTTTGCGACACGTTCCGATGCAGAAGCGTGGCTTTCGGGAGTTTCGGAAACTCATGAAGAAGGCCTTCGGATTTATGTGGATGGTTCCTTTACTCCGGGTTTTGATCGTGCCGGGTGGGCCTTTATCGCAGTGGAAAATGATCAACAAATCGGATCGGGCAGCGGCGTTACGGATTTGCCAGCCGAAAGTCGAAATATCGATGGGGAATTGACCGCAAGCCTTCACGCCCTCGCTTGGCTCAAGGAACACGGTCGAACAGGCGTCATTTGCCACGATTACGAAGGAATCGCTCGGTGGGCCAAAGGCGAATGGAAAGCGAACAAGCCGATTGCCATCCGCTATAAGGAAGCGGTGCAGGAATTTCCCAATGCGAAATTTGAAAAAGTTCCGGCCCATTCCGGCGTCAAATGGAATGAAGCGGTAGACCAGCTTGCTAAAAAAGCGATTGCGGACACACAGGCCCGCGAAAAAGCGGCAAAACAAGCAATAAAAAACGCTGCAATGCAAACGGCAAAACCTGTACCGGCAAAAACCGCAGAAGCCCCAGTTCCTGCGCAAACAAAAACGCCGGAACGAATGCCTTCGCCCGGCGAATCTTTAGATCTTTTCGGCTAGTTTTCCTGTTTGCTGATGCAGTGCAGGCTTCCGCCCTGTCGAATGACCGTCGTCGCGTCGATGCCGATGATTTCCCGTTTAGGGTATACCTTTTTGAAGTAGGCTTCCGCTTTTTTGTCGAACTCTTCTTCGTACTTCGGATACACAAGGGCTCCGTTCAGATAGATGTAATTCATGTACGAAGCCGGAAGGGTTCCTCGGCCGAGCTTTTTTTGCGTCGGAATCTGGACCGTATCGACTTTGGCTTTTGCACCGTAATGACGCTTTAACCACGTTTCGAGAATGGTTTTATTGCGGAGAAGCGGCTGAAAGTTCACTTTGGACTGATCCTCTTCCCAAGCCATGGCAACGCGGGTTTTAGAAATAAAGCGGACCGCATTGTCGATATGGCCGTCCGTGTGGTCGCCGGCGAGACCTTCCGGAAGGACCAGCAGATCCTTGAGACCGAGGGCTTCTTTCAGGGCTTCTTCCACATGCTTTAAATCTTTTTTGGAATTGCGATGCTTGCCGATTAAGCAGGGAAGCGTTGTGATTCCCAAACCGTCGTCGTTGACTTCAATGGCTCCACCTTCAAAAATATACGGGTATTCTTTGACGGCGAGCTTTTTCTTTTTGGCGATGGCATAAGGAATCTGTTCGTCATGATTCCACGGTGGGAACTTCGCACCCCAAGCGTTGAACTGGAATTTGACGATTTTTTCTTTTCCGGTTTCGTTATAAACGAAGAAAGGACCGTAGTCGCGGATCCAAACGTCATCGGTTTCTTGGGGAATAAACTTCGGTTTGAACTTGGCCTTGGCAAAGATCTTCTTTTGTTCAAGAGGAAGTTTAAAATCCAACGGGACAAGCACGTTCACCGGCTGAAAACGGGAGCAGATTTCGTTCAGTTCGAAATAAAAGGCGAAAATCTTTTCACGATTTTTTCCACGCCAGTTCTGCGTGTTGTGGGGAAACGAAAGCCAAATGGATTTTTGGGTTTCCCATTCGGCGGGGTAGTGCAAAGTCATGGCGTATCCCAGGTTTTGAGAATGTCTTTGTAAAGATCCGTGCGACGGTCGCGGAAGTGCGGCCACCAGCGACGGTTGAATTCAATTTCCGAAAGGTCGATTTCCGTAATGGACGTGCCCAAGAAATCAGACTTCAAATCTTCGATCAGGTAGCCGTCCGGAGCGCTCACAAAAGAGTGTCCCCAGAACGTCAAGTCGTCTTCCGTACCGATACGGTTTGCAGCAACTACAAAAAGACGATTTGCGATGGCATGGCCACGCATCACCGTCATCCAGCTGTCTTTTTGACGTTCGTAAAGAGATTCCGGTTCTTTGGAATCCCAACCGATTGCCGTCGGGTAAATCAGAACGTCTGCGCCTTTCAGCGCATTGATCCGTGCTGCTTCCGGGAACCATTGATCCCAGCAAATGAGAACGCCGATTTTCCCAGCGGAAGTCTGGATAGGTTCAAAGCCTGTGTCGCCCGGTGCAAAGTAATACTTTTCGTAAAATCCCGGATCGTCGGGAATATGGCTTTTGCGGTAAAGTCCGGCAATGCTTCCGTCCCGTTCAAAAACGTAAGCGCTGTTGTAGTAAATGCCCCGGGCGCGTTTTTCAAAGAATGGGAACACGACGACCGCATTCAGTTCCTTGGCAATTTCTTGCCATTCATGAACCAAAGTATCGTTTTTTTCGATAGCCCAATCAAAACCTTTTTCACCTTCTTCAATCGGAAAATACGGTGTGTGGTAAAGTTCCGGCAAAACGAGAATATCGATTCCGGAATTCTTCAGTTTTTGGGCTTCGGAAACGTACCATGCGTTGGTCGCAGCGGTGGTTTCGAACCATTTGCCTTGTAAGGTTGCAATGCGAAGTGATTTCATATCTTTAAAAGTAGAAAATAGAAAGCTTTTATCTATATTTTTCTGTATGAAAAATGGGGCAATCGTTTATCTTTTAGCTGGATTTTTGTGGATGTTTTTGGGGACGGGGTGCGCACCACGTTCGGATTCCGTAAAATTCAAAAATGTAACCGTGAAAAATGTATCCGTGAAAGCGGAAGAGTACGCTGTTAAAATGGGCATTCCTTTTTCAAAGGATTCTTTAGCCGCAAGCAGCGAACTTCGCCATGTTTTTGTCTTCGATTCGATTGCGCTTCCGACCCTTGCCGACTTGGATTTTGCCGCATACTACAGAAATCCGATCCGTGAAGCGGGAAAGGATGAACTTCCAGAAAACGCAAAGCCTTTGAATGTGGAAATGCAGGCTTATCCGTTCCCCATGTTCGACTCGCTGGTTTCTCTAGAACCCATGTCTTTGCAGATTCGAAATCCGATCGCTTGGGAACCTTTTACGAAGTTCCTATACGCCAAAGGCGCAGGGGATTCCTTGGCGCAAGTTTTTCGAAGCGTCGAAAGCGTTAAGTGGGAACAATCGAACGTTTTTGCCGATTTCCAAAAAATTGAAAAGCTTTACCTGGTGGGAACTAATCCGCAGCACGGCAGATGGTGGGTAGAAGTCGTTCCCAGAAAATGGACCGGTAAAGAAAAATTCTGGGCCCGTTTAAAGCGAATTCCCACTGATACAGAAATCGCCGTTTTTAAAAAGTATACTTCGGAATCCTTGAATTTGACCATGGCAGAAGATTGGGCAAAGACCCTTGCCGCCTACTGGTACCCTACATTCAACACAGATCTCGAAGTGCATGAAGCGGGAATGGAATGGAAAGGATCTAAACCTTTCGTTATCATGCGTGGAAATCCCATGGGAACGCCCATCTGGGTCGCTTTTGATGTTCCTGCGTTCCGCAGAACTCTTCCGGTTAAAAAAGATTCTTCCGCTGACGTGAAAGCCTCACGCAGTCTCGATACAAGTTCTGCATGGAGAACTTTGGAACTTGAAAAATTACAAGGCGTTTGTCCCGAAACCCCGGAAACGGAAGCCTTTAAAGCGAAGCTCTCCAAGGTTCTCGATTCCTTGCCGGCGGCTCAAAACGCTTGGAGTGCAAGCGGAATGCTCTGGTTCCGCCGCGATGCGAATTCCTTGCTCGCCAAGGATTTTACCGCCCAGGATTCCTTGCACAATCCGTTGCCGAGGCTTTTGGAACTCAAGGCTTATCTCGACAGTTTGGGAATTCAGTTCCTGGTCGTTCCCATGCCCACCAAAGAAGCTCTTTACGCAGACAAAATGATTTCGGGTACAGCGGATACGCTCTGTGTGGACGTGGCAGGCCGTGATATGATTCGAAAACTCCTTGCTGCAGGTGTAGACGTTTTGGATGTTTTCCCTGCGTTACAAGCAGCCAAGGCTTCCGATGACGGGGAACATTTTTCGTTCCAAAAGTTCGATACTCACTGGGCTCTTCCCGGGCTTCTGGCCGCCATGGAACAGCTAGCGATGAAGGTGACGACCTATGCTTGGTATAAAAATTCGGGCGCACTTCCGGGATCCCTTGAAATGCGCGACACGACCATTCTCCGCGAAGGCGATTTAATTCAACAGCTTCCGCAGACCGAGCAGGGTGCCTTTGCACCGGAAACTCTGGAAGTCAAAAAGGTTTATAAAAACAACACACCTTACGTCGGCGGAAAAGACGCTCCCATTCTTTTAATGGGCGATTCCTTTACGGGAGTTTTTGAATCCGTCGATGGAAAATCGGGCGGTCCGGGATCGCTTCTTGCTTTTGCCACCGGTTTGGATGTTCAAGTGATGACCAGTTGGGGCGGTGGCCCACTTGTTCGCCACCGAATGGTCAAAGACAAAAAATCATTACAGTCGAAGCGGTTGGTCATTTATATGATGACCCTTCGCGATTTCTGGCAATCGCCATTGGAGTGGGATGTTCTCTAAATCAATCGTTCGTTCGATGGTCCTTTTCGCATTATTTTTAATGCTGATCGTCGGTTTAATGCTTGTTCTTGCACCGAATCGTGGGCAAAATATTTCCCTGATTTCTTCTGCATGTACCTTTGACGAATTTGAACCGCAGTGCTTTGACCGAAATCCTGAGTGGAACGAAGGCTTGTACTATTTTGACAGCGTCCTTTACGAAACCAAGGATACTCTTCGAGCTGTAAAGTCTTTGCTTTGGACTTTCTGGGACTTGGAATTTGCAGGGGAAGAGGAATCTTCCACCCCTTCATCCATTTTGCCGGGAAGAGCTTTGCAATTTCGCAGAAGCGGCTGTATCGGTACAACATGGCTTGCCCTTATGCTTGCGGAAGCCCGTCAACTACGGATCGAAGCGATTCTTGTTCCGGGGCATATGTATTTTCGCGTGAATGGAGTCAACATGGAACCGAATCGGGAAGGTTACCATTATTCCGATGAAGAATACCGTCAAAAATATGCAGACGGATCTTGGTCTGGTTATGAATTTAGACCCCTGTATAAAAAACAGTTCTTGGGACTCGTCGCATTTGACATGGGAAATTATTTTCTCAAGTCGGAACCGGAAATCGCCCTTGCCTGGTACAAAATTGCCAGCGAATTTTTCCCAGCCTACCCGGGCGTGGACAAAAATCGCCGCTTAGCGATCGAAAAAGTGGACCCGCGTAAAAGTGCCCGCATTCGATGAAATCCGTCCATTTTAAAATCTTATTTGCAATTTGCGTTGCGCTTTTTGCCTTTTTTCCGTTGACAGATTCGGATATTTGGTGGCACCTTGCCAGCGCAAGAGATTTTCTTGAAAATGGTTTAGCACAGAAAGATCCCTTTTGCTGGACTCCTTCCAAATCGCCATGGATCAACGTGCATCTGTTTTTTCAGCTGACACTTTACGGCGTTTTTCATGTGGCGGGAGCTTGGGGGCTTGTGGCATTCAAAGCGGTCTTATGGGGCGTGGTAGCGCTTCTTTGGCTTTTGCCTATGAAACGAAAAATTTGCCCAGTCCATTTTGCCATTGGAATCGCTTTTGCCTTTTTATTCCGTTATGGGTTTGAATGCAGGCCGATTCTTGCAACACTCCTTTTTTTAGGTGTCTTTTGGAATTTGCTTCCACATTTGGAAAAAAATATTTCTGTAAAATGGGTGTTTTCCGCAGTCTCCATGCTTGCCGTTGAATGGATGTGGGTTCGGACACAAGGACTTTTTCCATTGGGTTTTGTCCTGGCATTTTTTGCCATCGCATTTTCCTTTCCAAAGCTTTCGGCATCCGTCAAAGTGGGAAACGGAATCTTTTTTGCACTGCTTCTTTTAACGCCTCTTGCCCATGAACAGGGAATGCTCCTTTGGAATTACCCGATAGAACTTTTGAATCGTCTTATCGGCGGCACTCCATCAAGTCAAATATTTTCTCAGCAGATTGCAGAAAATCGGGCTCCTACGACCCTTTTGCTGACCGGTGAAAATACAGTAGCCATGATCGCTTTACTTTTTGGAATTGTGATTTCTGCACTGGCGATTTTACGCTATCGACGTTTGGCAGAACCATTTCGTGTTGCTTGGCTCGTGGTGGGGATTTTTTTAGCGGCCACAGCGGAACGCAATTTGACGCTCTTCTTTTTTCCGTTTACGGCAATGGTCCTTATGCATTCAGGAATGCTTCTCGATCTGCGGCGGTGGATTTACAAAAATGTTTCTATTTCAAAAGAAAAATTTGCAAAAGCTCTCCAGATTTTCACCGTTTTACTGCTAACCTTTGTCGTCGGAACTTTTGCCCGGAGCCTCCCTGCCTACTTCGAAAAAGGCACGTTCAAAGCGATTTCGGAAGAACGCATTCCTGTAGCGGCAGTAAAATTTATGGGCGAGCATCCGATGCCTAAAGATTCCAAGCTTTTTAACGACGACCGCTCTGGAGGATACTTGGAATGGGCTCTTCCAAACGTCAAAACCTTTGCCGATGGCCGTTTTATTTTAAAAGATTCGAGTTTCCTTGCGAATTATTTGAATTTCGCAGAAAATCCGGAAGATTTTTTTGCATTCGCCGACTCTAATCTGGTTTTTCGAGCCCTTTTACCAATCCGATACATTCCCCTTTGGATTCCTCTAGCAAATGCTCTTGAAAAAAATACGGATTGGACTTGCATTTACCAAGACGAATCTTACGCAATTTGGGACAAATTACGCAAGTAATGTAAACTTTTTGTCTGTGGTAAAACGCCCTGTGAATTTCTAAATTTTACAGGATGAGTTTGAGATCTTGTTTATTTTTATTTGCGCTTTTGGCGTGCACGATTGCATGTACGGACGAAGCGTCTACAGCAGATGTTTTGGATGATTCTTTTGAAAGCATGGAACGCATTCTTTCAAAAGACGATTCCGTTAAAATTGAATCTGCCGATTTGATTTCGAAATTTTCTTACGATTATTACATCGACGAGCATGAAGTCACGGTGGGGGAATATTCCCAGTTCCTGGGGGAATCATTTGATTCGGACGAAGAAAATTTGCCGGTGACCGATGTTTCTTTTTACGACGCCGTATTTTTTGCCAACGCAAAATCCAAAGCGATGAAACTCGACACGGCGTACATTTACGAAGGAAAAACGAAATCCTCAGACGGTCATATCGTTTTCCTCGGAAATCTTACCACGGATTTTTCGTCAAACGGTTACCGTTTACCGACAGAAGCGGAATGGATATATGCGGCAAAAAAAGGTTGGGACCCTTCTAAAAACGCATGGACCGCTGAAAATTCGGATTACAAAAAGCACCCGGTCTGCGAACTTCCCAAAGATGGAAACGGCCTTTGCGATATGGCGGGGAACGTTCTCGAATGGACCAACGATTTGCTTTCGGACATTCGGGATTCTTCCGTGGAAAATTTCGCCGGCGCAAGTTCTGCCAATGCCTTGAATGAAATTGTTGTCAAAGGTGGAAGTTTCCGAAATGCGGCGGCTAGCATCCAGCTCAAAAATCGGGGCGACGTGTACACGGTCACGCCTTCAATGCATGCTGCCTATGTGGGCTTCCGATTGGTACGTGGCATTGCGGATTTTGTGCACCAGTCTAAAAATGCGGATAGCCATGAGGAAACTTCTGATGCGAAGGCTTTGGCATCTGCATCCGCTGTCAAAAAAAGCCTTGGAACTTTTAATGCGATATTGGCATTCCGAGACGACGAAACGGGAAACATCGGATATATAAGTTTTGCATCATCCCGTCCGCAGGTGACCGAAATCGTGGACACGATCGATGCCTATCATCCAGTGATTTCTCCGGATGGTTCAAAAATTGCATTTTGCACTCGGCCCGAAGGAATTTCGGGAGTTTCAAAACTCTATGTGCGAGACCTCAATGCCGAAGGTTCTAATCTTATTCAGCTTGACGTAGAAAGCGCAGCGATTCCGCGCTTTCGAGTGGTGGGCGCAGATACCCAGATTGTTTATGTAACCAGCGCTGCCAATAACACAGATGAAGGGGAATGGAAGCAAGAATCCACATGGAGCGTTCCCTTTGCCGACGGAAAATTCGGAACACCGAAAAAACTTTTTGACGGCACTTACAACGGAGGCGTTCTTTCCGACGGGAGCATTGCTGTCAGCGGAGCGAGACTTTTGCGAGCGCGTGTAAACGGGCAGGAAAGCATTTGGCTTGACGGAGAACAGGCGTGCAACGTATCTCTATCGGAAAATTCCCACCAGATCCTTTTCTTGGATTTTGGAAGCGAAACCGGCACTGTATTTTCGGGAAGTTCATACCTTGCCCATGAACAGCTTTTGGTTGCAGGTTCGAACGGAAAGCTCAAAACCATGATTCCTGCACCGCAAAATTTTGCATTCGATCATTCGGAATGGGTTGAAAATGTGCAAAACTATGCGGTAGCCGCACTCACAGATGCCGACGGAGCTCATTCCAAAATCGTTCTGGTGAACACGTTGGATTCTTCCATTTTGGATCTTGCATCGGGATCGGAACTTTGGCATCCAAATCTGTGGGTTGACGCTTTGGATGACAACGACAATTCAGAATTGGAACTGGACAGCGCTGGAGTTTATTTGGAAGAAGGGGACGAATTTGAATTCCAAGCGCTCCGTGCAAAAATGGAACTCTTCTGGGACAGAGCCGATTCTTTGGAAGTCGTTCTTTTGGGAAGTTCCCGTGTGGAAGACGGTCTGAACTCTTTCCGGATGGATTCGTCGTATGCCACAATCAACATGGGACATCCGGGAAACAGCTTCTCATTTATCAAGTATATCGCCGAGAATTACGTTTTAAACCATACCGCCCGCTTAAAGGCCATTGTCATTTCTTTGGACTTGGATATTTGGCAGACCGACGAAGATTATTACTACTTGAATCGGTTCAAAAATTATCCGGGAGTGATTTACGATTCGCACCATCATTTTTGGAAAAACGGCACTCCGCAAGGGTTTAAAACGGCGGTGCAGTCCGCTTATGCTGTGCAACCTGTGCGCAAAAATTTCCTCGCTTTTTTGGGCCATAGCAAAATAGAAGCCACTGGCTGGGGAAATGTTGCAGAAATCAACACAGATTCCACCTGGGCAAGCGTATATCCGGATCTTGTAGAAACGCAATTCTCCCGTTTAGAAGCCCTCCTTTCTCTGGCAAAGCTAAAGGGAATTCCTATAGTGGGCATCATTTTCCCCCAGTCTCCGCTATACCGCGAAACCGGTTCTTTTGGCCGCTATGGTCCCCAACGGTCTGTGGCTCTGCAGATGATTGAACGCTTAGAAAAGTTGCAAAAGTCCCATTCGAATTTTGTACTGATGGACGAAAACAAAATGGGAAATCACGATTACACAGATGACATTGCCCATGGTGTGGATCATTTGGCAAGTCCCGGAGCAAAGCAGTTGACCGACCGTCTGGATTCCGTCCTTAAAACTTTGGAGACTTTCCGATGAAACGATTCCTGTGGATCGCCCTTTTGGCATTCGTTTTAATGGGATGCCTAGAATCCAGTGATGGCGGGGGAAGCTCTTCCGAAGAAACGTCCTCGTTTATGATGCGGACAGATCCGGTGCATAGTGGAATGATTTTCGTGTATGCGGAAAAGTCTACAGCGACCCTTGGCACGACAAGTTCTGAAGCCCGCGCAAGTGAACGTCCCCAGATGAACGTGGATTTCGACTACAATTATTCCATCAGTCGAAGCGAAGTCACCTGCGAAGAATTCAATGCATACGTTTCGAGCACCAAAGAATGCTCGGGAGATTCTCTTCCGGTGACCCGGGTTTCTTATTACGACGCCGTTCTTTTTGCAAATGAAAAAAGCAAAGCGGAAGGATTCGACACGGCTTACGTCTATTCCCAGATTTCTTTTAACTCTGACAAGAGCGTCGCCGAAATTCAAGATCTGACTTTCCGCAACGATGTAGATGCCTACCGTCTTCCCACGGAAGCGGAATGGACTCTTGTCGCATCGCAAGATTGGAACCCGTCTAAAGGTTGGAACTCCGAAAATTCCGATTACAAAGCCCATTCCATTTGTACCGCAGATTCTTCCACCATCTGCGACATGGCTGGAAACGTTTCGGAATGGGTCAACGATTGGCTAGGAAAATTCAAAGATACCACCCTCACCAATTTTATCGGAGCTTCGGACGGAGGATCAATTGGCGAAAGGATTATCAAAGGTGGAAGCTTTAGAGACTCTCCTGCATCCATTACTTTATATGCAAGAGGGGATGTTTACTCCGTAACCGCTTCTTCTAAGTCCGACTATGTAGGATTCCGTTTAGCTTTCGGAAAAATTCCAAATCCGGTTTGGCTGAATTCAAACGGTGAAATCGCATCGTCCCTTGTAACGCCACTCGCCAATTCGCATACATTGCACTGGCTCATGGGAACGTATCAAACAAAACTTGCGTTCCGCAACGACGAAACAGGAAACCTCGCTTATATCGATTACTCTAACGCCAACCTTTCCGCAGTAGAAATCGTCGATACCATCGATAGCTATCACCCGGAAATTTCTCCAGACGGGAATCGGGTTGCATTTTGCACCAAGCCAGAAGGAATTACGGGAAAGTCCAGTCTTTACGTCCGCGATTTGAATGCAACCGGTTCAAACCTTGTAAAGCTGGATGTAGAAAGCGCAGCGATTCCCCGGTGGAGAGTGCTTTCGGACGGCGACACTGTTTTGATTTATGTAGACGACGCCGGGAACAATCAAGACGATGCCACGTTCAAGTCCCATTCCACATGGAAGGTTTCTTTCCGCAGCGGAAAATTCGGAATACCGGAAAAAATTTTGGACGGCAATTACCACGACGGCTACAATGAAAATTCGAATTTGGCAATTTCCGGTGCAAGGCTTTTACGTGCCCACCGAAACGGAAAAGACGTCACCTGGTATGACGGGGAACAAGCTTGTAACGCATCCCTTGCCCAGGACGGAAGCAATCGAACTCTTTTCTTGGACTTTGGAGGAAGCCTTGGACAAAGCTTTACTGAAACGGCCTATGCAGCCCATGAACAACTTTTAATCGTTGACAGTACAGGAACATTGATCCAAGCGATTCCCGCTCCGGAAGGCTATGCATATGATCATTCCGAATGGACTCTCGGAGGCTCCCAAGCAAACTTTGCCGTGGCGACTCTCACCAATTCCCTTGGAGCTCATCAAAAAATCGTTTTGATTCATCTGAGCCGTGGGGAAGTGTACGAACTTGCTGAAGGCGAAGAGCTTTGGCATCCTTCCTTTTGGACAAAAACACAGCCGGTGATATCCGACAAGTTGAATGCGGACAGTGCAGGAGTTTACTTTGCTAGCGGTGGTGAAGAAGCTGAAGCCATTTTGCGCTATAAAATGGAGCTTTTGTGGAGATTCCGTGACACGACCAATGTTCTCGTCCTCGGTTCTTCCCGTTCAAATTCCGGTGTGGTTTCCGACAAATTCGATTCCGATTACTTTGTTCTGAATCTTTCGAATATTCCGAATTCTCTTTACGTTTCTAGTTACCTGTTCGAAAATTATGCGATTCCGCATCTTTCAAAGCTTAAATATCTGGTGCTTTCGTTAGATATCGACATGTGGTATAAAAAGAAAAACGTTTCCGAAGATAACTTCTTCTATGAACGGTACAAGAAAACACCGGGATACGTTTACGACGCAAATCATGACTTTTGGAAATCCGGCTACCCGGAAGGCCTTGCGGAATTGACTGAAAATTCTCCCGGAAATTACTCTTATAGAGACTGGTTAATCTTTTCTCGCGGATTTATGGATTCGGACTGCGGCGGATGGGAAAAAAATGCCGCTGTGGACAAGATCATCAATTGGTATGAATCGGATTCCAGTGCGTTCTTGGCAAATTACAAAGAGCTGGAAAGAATCCTTGCTCTGGCTTCGGAAAAGAACATCCAAGTGATCGGAGTCATATTCCCCATGAGCCCTTTATACCAGAAGACTCTCGCTTATGGACGTTACGGTTTGTCCCGTTCCCTTGCACCGGATCTCATTGCCCGCATCCAAGAGCTATCGCAAACGTATTCGAATTTCACATTGATGGATGAAAACCAAATGGGAAATCACGATTACACAAGTGCAATGGCTCAAAACCGGGATCATTTGTGTACGGCAGGTGCTTTGCAGATGACAGAACGCTTGAACGCCAAACTTCACTCTTTGGAATAACTTTATATTTTAAAGAAAAATTTTTGGAGAAACGAGAATGAAATTTTGGAAACTTTTCATCGCGACGATTTCTTTTTCTGCGATGGCTTTTGCAGACGAAGCTCCCACGGGCGCTCCTGTATCTCCCACTTCCGAAGAACAGGCTGCATTGCAAGCTGTGAAGGGAAAGTTGAACGGCAAAATCGTCTGGTCAACGTCCCGCAGCCATTCGACCCATGACCTTTGGATTATGAACGCAGACGGTTCGGATCCTAAAGCTCTGACGAATTCTACGACGGTGGACTGGTTCCCGCGTTTTTCGCCCGACGGCAAAACGGTCATCTTTACCCGTTCCAAGGGCGGTTGGACACCGGAAAACGATGCGAACTATCCGGAAAAATGGGAACTTTGGACCGTTGACATCAACGGTGAGAACGAAAAGAAAGTCGCGGACAACGCCACATGGGGAACTTTCCGCCCGGACGGTAAAAACATCGTCTTTTCTCGGGGAGCCAAAGTTTTTGAAAAGAACCTGGAATCGGGAGAAGAAAAACTTCTTTTGGACGGAGAAAAGGCTTTTAACGAAAAAGGCGTGATTCTTCAAGAACCGAACCTTTCCCCGGACGGCAAGTATATTGCTATCACCCTGCGCGGCTCCATGCGCGAAACGGGCGTCTGGGATATTGCAAACAAAAAGTGGAACAAGTCCGGTGACGGTTGCCAAATCGACTTCTTTGCCGATGGCAGCAAAATTTACCGTGTAAATCCCACGGGTAACGGAGGCACAGCCGCTCCCAGCGAAATTCTCTGGTTCACCATGAAGGACGGTGTCCAGCAAGAAAAAATCGGATTCTTCGGAGTTCCGAAAGCGGCAAAACTCATGGACCTTCCGGGACGTCGTTCTCACGAATACTTCCCCCGGGTTTCTGCTAACGGCAAGTGGCTTGTTTGGGGCGCAACAGCAAAGGGTCATGACCACGACATTTACGATTATGAACTTTACCTGTGGGAAATCGGCAAAGACGTAAAGACCGCCGCCCGTATCACGTATCACACGGGTAACGACCGCTGGCCAGATATTTGGCTTGAAAAGTAATGCTTGCAGAACTTCTCTTTTCCGCAGCCCTTGGCTCTTATACCATTCTGGATTCCGCAGAACATTCTGTGGACCATTATACCCAAGGGCTTTTTTTTGACGGGGGAGAGCTTTACGAAACAACGGGACATTATGGAGAATCCAGTCTGTTCCGTTATCCCGCCCCCGGAAAAGCCCCTTCGGATTCGGCAAAGCTCGATAGGCGTTATTTTGGCGAAGGTTCCATTAAGCTGGGGAACGATATTTTTTGGCTCACCTGGCGAGAGGGGACCGCTTTCGTATTCGACGCAAAAACTTTAAAGCGGAAAAGCGCGTTCTCCATTCCCACAGAAGGTTGGGGCTTAAGTTTTTACAACGGCTCTCTTCTCATGTCGGACGGCAGTGCAAACCTTTACCTGCTTTCTCCAGGCGACAAACGGGTTTACCGGAACATTCCCGTTCACGACGATTCCATTCCGGTGACCGCTTTGAACGAACTGGAAGTGGTGGGAAATATCGTTTACGCAAATGTTTGGCAGTCTGATTCTATTGCCGCAATCGATTTGAATTCCGGCAAAGTTTTAAAATGGTACGACTTTTCAAAAATCGCCCGTGAAATTCGAAAAAAAATTCCTGGCGCAGAAGTCTTAAACGGAATCGCTTTTGACGGAAAAGCTTTTTGGATTACCGGAAAAAACTGGCCGGTGATGTACAAGGTTCAAATCAAACCTTAGCGTTTAATTGTCAAAGCTCCACGTGATGCCGTAAAGGAATCTTACACCTTCGGGGCGGTAACCTGCAGCAGGTTCATAAAGGCTGTGGTTCAAATTATCAATGCGCGTGTAAAGCGAGAACGAAAGAATGCGCATGCGCGCTTCGAAATTTAACGCTAGATAATGCTTGAGTTCAACGATTTCAAGAACTTCTTCCTTATCTTCATTTTCCGTGATCTGCAAATCATAGCGGTTACCGAACCAGGTGAAGTCAAAGGCAACGCTTACACCTAAGCGGTTGTTCACAAATCGATCTGCCCAGCGGATGTATCCTTTGTAATAAAGATTCGTGACGTCAATGGGGCGGTGCTGTTTAGCCAAAGACTGTTCACGTTCCAAATAAAACTGCCAGTTCCCAATGGAAAATCCTGCGGCCACGTACCAGTCCAAAGCTTCCGCATAATCCAAATTGATCCACTGGGAAGCCCGTTCAATAGATTCCAAACCTTCTCCCGTTACCCAGCGTTGCTTAATCGGATTATCTACATATTCATAGCGTAAACCGACACCGTAAAAAATGCCTCCCGGATTCCACTTGATGTCTCCGGTCATGCGCACACGTTCTTCTTCTTTTAATTCGGCATTGGGGTAAGCGTAACGGGCGCGGTTGTAAAGCTTCAGCTCGTCAATATCGGGGAAGCGTACGTCTTCCCGGAACGTGCCTTGAAGATCGACGTGATAAGGCAAATGGAAAGTTGCATAGGCGGAAGCCATCCGCGCAACTTCCACGGAATCAAAAATGTTCGAATTGCGAAGTGCGCCTGCTTGAATCCGGAAGTCCAGCAAAGAAAGTTTATCTTGCAATTCCAAGTAGTAAAGTTCCCTGTCTTGCTTGTAACGGGAATTCACTTCCGTAAATTCATACTCCATGCGAAGGGCCGGGTTAAACGGCATTTTAAAAGCAATGCCGCCGTCGCCGTTGACAGTTTCATATGTGACCGCATCGGTTACGCCGTACCAGGTGGTATCTTTATAAACTTCTCCATCTTCATCGATGGACTCTCGAACGCTTTTTACAAGATCCGGCAAACTGTCGTAATTGATTTCGTGCTCACCGCTGTAAATGCTTGCATAGATTTCTAACGGCTTTATTGGCTTTAATGAACCGCGGATTCCATACGTAAACGACCTAAGCTCGGTGTTCAACGGATTTTTTAAGTACGTCACTTTCGAATAATCCGTGGTATCTTGAGTGTACGAATAAGGCGGAACATCGTCGTTTTGAACCACAAGATAGTTCATGCTGGCAACGACGGTCCCCTTGGGCAAGTACCATGCAATGGCCGGTTTAAAGTGGGTCGTGTTCATCTGCACGTTCCGACCGGAAAAAGGAATCTGGGAGGAATCTCGCCCTAACGCAAAGAACGGCTGGTGCGTCACATCTTGGTAACGGAACACTTTGGAGCTATCGTTAGAATAGCTCGCCATGCCGATGTCCTGTTCAATGCTATCCAACAGCAAACGTCTAAAATCCAGTCCAAAAGCGTTTCCGTTAAAAGAGTAACGTTCCCAAAGAATGTGGGTTTCGGGAGTATCCACCGGAATTCCTCGGGCAAAATTTTCTTTCATAATGCCGTTTTCGCCGTACATCGAAAGCTGTGTCGCGTCGTATTCCAAGGGGAATGTAAAAATGCCGGCCAGTTTAGACGGAAGTCTGCGGGTAGGGCTTGCCATCCCCGCCGATCTAAAGTTCAGATCCGGATTTCCAAGAATCGATGTACCTAAAATCCATTCCGCCTTTTGCCCTTCCAAATCATAAGTGCGTTCTGCGATTTCCGGAGCGTTCGCCCCTTTCCGAGCGGTACTCAGCTCGTCCACGGCAGCAAGTACCGGTGAAAGGGCAAGGCAAATTGTGATAATAATCGCAAAATAGGGCATAAATCTACTCTCAGGGTCGAAAAATAGCTATTTTAATAAAAAAAACTAAGAGAGGTGTAGCATGTCCGTTCTCAATGTGACCGAAAAAGACTTCGACGAAGTCATCAATTCCGGAAAACTCGTCCTGGTCGATTTTTGGGCTGTCTGGTGCAGACCGTGCCAGATGATGGGTCCCGTGATGGAAGAACTGGCCGCTGAATACGACGAAAAAATTGTCGTCGCCAAGGTCGATGTGGATACGGCGGAATCGCTGTGCACGCGTTTCGGCATCACGAACATTCCGAACATGAAACTTTTCAAAAATGGTTTGGAAGTGGCAAACATCGTGGGTGCAGTGCCAAAGAGCACGCTCCAAGCTGCCATCGAAAAGAACCTTTAACTGCTAAAGACATGTTTCATTTCGCTCCCCTAGTGGGAGCTTTTTTTGTGCAATAAATCACAAGTAGAAGTCTTCTTTGCGCAAAATTTTAAAAAGGAATGTAAATTTGTAAATGAATGTTTACCGGGAGGTTGGTATGAATTGCTTAAAGATGGGGCGATTGGTTTTTGGGGCGATTCTTTTGGTGACGGGGCAAGCGCTAGCGATAGACGCCTGGGTGGATTTTGCAAGTAAAAAAGCTCCGGCAGATACGGTAATCCAGTCGAAGTCATATTATAAAATCGCTTCGGCAGCAGACCTTGCGTGGCTTTTAAAACAGTCGGACCTGGATAACCTCGACACGAACATCGGTATCAACGCCATTTTGACTTCGGACATCGATCTGAGTGGAAAGCTTTGGACGCCTATCGCTCCGGGTACAGGCGAAACCCGCTTCACGGGCATTTTCGACGGCAACGGTCACACCATTCAAAACATGTACATCAAAGGGACAGAAATCGTTTCGCTGTACCAAAAAAAGGAATTCACCAATTATCACAAGTACATTCAGAACCTGGGACTCTTTGGAACTCTTGGACCGGGCTCTTATGTGAAAAATCTCGCATTGCTGGATGTGCAAATCGAAGCTTCCCACAACAAAGGCGAAGGCGGTGGAGCGGACCAGATTTCCATCGGAGCGCTTGTCGGTTGGGAAGCGAACAGCGGTGGTAAAGTCGAAAACGTGATGACGTCGGGAACGATTATCGTCAGCGGTAAAGGGCAGGGCGTTGGAGGCATCGTGGGTGCAGTCGGCTCTGTCACGCTCAAAAATTGCCTGAGTCAGGTGCAGCTGATCGCCAGCGGAAACAATTCCTATTTGGGCGGTTTAATCGGTGTTTCCAAACAAAAGTCTACAATCATTTCTTGTGTTTACGACGGTCCTGAAATCGTGAACACCGGAGATAGCTGTCTTTCTGCCGCCCTTGTGGGCTACACCAAATCGGGAACTACCGTTCCCACCAATGTTTTCTTTGATCAAGATGTCACTTCGGATACGGCTCATGGTACAGGAGTCCAAGAGTTGAACACCGCAGAAGTGACCTGCTTGTTGAATTCCGGAACTTGGTCCGACGGAACATGTTCTGGGGAAACTTCCAACGCTTGGTCCGTGGGCATGGAGCGTATTTCCTTATTCGGTTCGGATGGTTACCAGGTGACTTTTGACGCTAACGGAGGAACTTTTGCACCTTCGGCAAAAACGTATAAAACGGTGATTGCCGGTGCAGCGATTACAACGGATGAAATCGGAACGCCCACGCGGGACGGATACTTCTTTGCTGGCTGGGCTTATGATTCCAAGGCTTCTGACGCCGAAGAATTGGGAAATGCAACGGCAAATGTCACTGTTTACGCAGTCTGGGATGCCGGTTACACGGTCAATTTCCATGCGGAACCGGGACTTTTTTCCGATGGAGAAGGGATAAAGTCGGTGAAAGTTCCCACAAAGGGAGCGATTTCTGTAGAAGGCTTTGACGCTTTGACAGTGTACGAAGATGTTGGACAAGTGAAGTATTACTTTACAGGCTGGGCTTATGACCCCAATTCAGCAGTAGACGATACGTTGAACTTGGCAAGCATCGAAATCGATGCCCAAAAGAAGACCTTAGACCTGTACGCAGTCTGGACCGAAGAACCGACGTATACAGTCACCTTTAATTCTAATGGCCACGCATTCCCCAATGTACAGTCGGCGGTGGTAACGTCCACCACGGAAATTCAAAACCCCACATTGGATGCTGCAAACGGTTATGAATTGGAAGGCTGGTACACAGATGGGGAATTCTCGGAAGGGAGCGTTTACACATTTGGCGGAACTACGGAAGAAAGCTTTACTTTGTACGCAAACTGGAGTCTCGTCACTTACAACATTACTTACAACTTAAACGGCGGTAAAAACGCAAACAATCCGGATTCTTACACGGTAGAAAGCGAAAACATTGTACTTCAAGATCCAACTCGAGATGGTTACACATTTGCAGGCTGGTTCTACGACAAGGAATTCACCAATTCCGCTACGCAAATTTCCACAGGTAGCTCAGGAAACGTGACTTTGTACGCCAAATGGACTGAAGTCACCTATTCCATCCATTACCTTGCCGGTAAGGATGCATACGGAACGGTAGCTCCGGATACAAAGTCCTACGGAAAGTCTATAAAGATCAAAGATTCCACCGACGCCTTTACCCGGGAAGGTTACGTGATCACCGGTTGGGCAACTTCTGACGGCGGTCAAAAGAAATATGACTTAGGAGCGACTTACAAAACCAATGCGGATTTGATTCTTTATCCGGTATGGAAGGTCGATCCCAACAGCATTCCAAAAGTAAAAGCCCGTAAAATGCTCCAGAACCGTTCGAATGCTTGGTATGACTTGCATGGTCGAAAATTCGGAACAAAACCCACCGTTCAAGGGACGTTTATTCACAACGGAAAACGGACCATCGTAAAATAGGGTTAAAAAGTTTCGAAAA
>JAGDBD010000075.1 GCA_017959225.1 Fibrobacter sp.
GCGTTCGTTCTGAGCCAGGATCAAACTCTTCATTGTATTCAAAAGGTCTGTCCCGACACGCTTTCTCTTCAGTCAATTCATTGACCGGAGCATCACTCAAGCACATCTCCAAATCCTTCAATCAGCCTTCCCGAATCTCGTCCGGGGTGTTTCTCAGTCGTTCTCGACCGGAACGACGCCAATTATAGAAATCCCCACAAAAACGTCAAGGGGTTTTTGCGCAAAAATCGACGAATTTCCGCGTTTTTTTTCTTACAATGTCTAAAATCCGTTTAATTCGGACTTAAAACCTACATAATTCCACTTTATCAACAAACAATTCACAATCTTTTTCGAGTTTGGCTGCAAAATTTTTGCTAGCACCCTTTCAAATTCACCAAAAATGCCTCCATTACCCCCAAAAACGAAACTTACGCGGCAGATTTCCGACATTTTTTCGAAAACCACGGCACCGCTTTGAACAGAAATGTACATCCGATGACGCGATTCCGGTTATTTTGACTTTCTATAGCTGGTTCTATACAACGCTGCTATTTACATTGGGAGATGCTTATAATATCATTCCGTTTATTTTGCAACAAATTCACTTTTACTTCGTTTGTTGTAAAACGGCACAAAAAAAATCCCTTCCGAATAGGAAAGGATTTTTGTGAAACATTCTGTGAAACAATCTTTAGTAGACAAAACCCACCGAGCGGCGAACGCCCCAGACGTTTTCTGAAGTTTTCTTGAGCACGCGATTGCCAACGAGCATTCGCACATCCAAGCGAACCACATAGGCGCCCGTTCCAACGAGACGTCCTTCACTACTGCGCATATTCCAAGCGAGGAACAGAGCCTTATCACCCGTTGTGCAATCTCCACTGAAGATCGCATCCGAGCAGCGGATCGTTCCTTGGGCCGAATTCACATATTCGCCGAGATTGGTGAAGTAGTAGTTTTCATAGTGAATTTCAATGTCGTCCACCGTGTACGGTGTTTCACCGTCTTCCAAATGAGCGTTCACATCTTCCAACGCGCCAAGGATTCCATCAAAGGAAACCAGCTGACCGTGGCGACCATATTCCTTCGAAATCTGTTCCGCAGAAGATCCTGCTTTCACAGGGATCGTTTCCACCGTCGGAGATTTTTCAGCAGGCGCCGTTTCCGGAGAAAGCGTTACGAGTTCTGTAGCGGCCACAGCCACAGCGCCACCGCCCGTGATGCGAATCCACGGATTATTATCATGCGGTGTATTGTGCGACATGTCCATGGCAAGGTTCGGAACAAAACGAACGCTATCGCCCGATTCCGGAGCATCGCCAGCGAGGACATGGAAATAGAGCTGCACGCGGTCCGGAGCGACACGGACACTGTAACTAGCTTCTACGACGCCCGTTTGCAAAGCGCCCGAGCGCCAGCGTCTAAATTCAAAGGCCTGCGGAAGATCCACCTTTTGGCTATCGGAAAGACCTTCACTGATGCTAATCGTTAACGTGGAAATGTCATCTTCCACAGAAAGAGATGCACCAGTAAGAATTGGACCTACACGGTCTTCCAAGACACCGTCCAAACGGAACGGATCCCCTTCATAGGTGTAATGGGCAGAAATGCTTCCACCGTAGGCGGAAGAAGAAAGTCCCGTGAAAATTCCAGAGGTAAAAGCATCGCGGACAAGGCTCACCGTTACGTCATTTTCCCGTTCAAATGCGCCGAACGTACTGGATGCGGAATCGCGGAATACCCACTGGAGAGAATCCGGAGCATCTTCCCCATCCGGAGCAGAAGAGAATCGCACGACGAGGCTATCACCGATACCGTCACCGTCCTGGTCGTACATGCCCGCCATTTCGATCTTCGGAACAGGAGGTTCCTTAAGCGTAATGCCACTCCACACAAGAAGGTTCACCACCGCCGAAGCCTGGACCATGAACGAAGCGTTTTCAACTTCTTCGAGAGCCATCACGTAGAACATAGCGTGGCCCTTTTCCATGACCACGGAAGTGACGCGGCTACCGTCAGAATTCACAAACACAAGGTTCGCATTGGAGCTGTTCAAGAACAGGTCCGTTGTAAGCAACGTATCGTAAGTCAAAGTGATGTAGACCGGATACATGATGCCAGCCCATTCCCCGAGCTTCGTCGTATCGGCATCGATTTCGTTGTACTTGGAATCCGCAAAAGCAATCGACACGTCCGGAACATCGATTTCCGGTTCCGGAATGGTGAACGTCATCGTTTTAGTCGCGGCTTCATTTGCTTGCGAAGTAAATTCAAAGGTGTACGTTCCCGGAACAAGGCCCGTGATTGCCGTCGTATCGATGGAGAATCCGCTCATCGAAGAATTGATGGTGATGCCTCCGTAATAAGTACCCGCCGTGTCCAGGGAAAGGCCGCTGACCGGCAAGTTTCCGCCGTACAAGCGGAAGAAGGAAGCCGCCGGTTCATCTTCTGCCGTTGCGGAATAATCGCAAGAAAGTCCCGTTGTTTTGATGTTTTGCCAAATCGTATAAGATTTGCCGCCCGATGTGGAGGTGTAGTCACGCATACTGTAGTACTTGATGGACGTGTGAAGATCCATGGAAGTACGCATGCGGAAATTACTTTCGCTCTGTTTGCGTTCTGCGTAGAACATGTCAAAGCTATAGGTTTCACCCGGAGTGAGCCTCATCGTGTCCAGGTTCACAGCGCCAGCCTGCTGATCGTGAACACCTCCGATGTCCACAGCCAAGCGGTTATCGATAAACACCCATACGTCATCGTCTCCGTAGAAGTCAAAGTATTGACCTTCCACGTAGGTGAATTCCGCATGCACCTTCATCGTGAAACCAAAGTTGTGATAGCCACCGCTACCGCTCAAATTGTCGAAGTAGGGATTCTTGATCGAAAGGTCATCGTCTAAGTATTCGAAGTCGTCCAGAAGGAACGCGCCTCCGCTATTGCATCCCTTGCAATCGGTCGTCGTATAATCCTTGTTGATCTGTCCAAGCCAAAGTCCGGTGGTATCTTCGAGGATGATCGTAATGTCTCGGCACGTCGCATTCGTATAGATGACTTCATCTTTTACGGCAAGCGTATCCGGAAGGAACCAATGATTGATATGGTCAGAGGCTTTGCAGTTTGCAGGGAAATTTTCGTCATTGCGCACCGGGAGACCGTTAGAACCGAGCGTGGACTTTACCATGCCCTTGGTCAACTGGTTGCAATTGTTGTTAGTCGCATTGTTATCGTGTTTACCGAAGTCCTTGCTAGTTCCCGTATCAGCTGCCGTATTTCCGCCCGAGCCGTCCAACCAGTCGTACAGCGTCACAGAAAGCTTGCGGGACGGGCAGTCTCCCAAAACCTTGGGGTACGCAGAATACAGAACAGGAAGACCGCTCTTGGTGTTGATCCAAATGGTATTGCTGATGTCAGCAATGCTATCCAATGCGATTTGAGCACCTTCCGTAGCGCCCGCAGCCGTAAAGACTTCCGGTCCAACAGTCTGGATGAAGATAACGTCCATGTAGTCCGCAGAAAGAGTGGCTTCGTACCAGTCGCAGGTATCTACAACCGCTTTCATTTTTAGCGTGTCCCGTGCACCGTTATAAACGATACTCGGGGTTGTACTTGTCCACGGTGAAAGGAAGCGGACCTTCTTTGCGTTAGAAAGCATTTCGGACGAAGAAGACCTGATTGGGATAACGATACCGGTAGATGACGAAGACTTTGCCGAAGACGAAGACCTTGCCGAGCTCACAGAACTTGATGACGCCTCGGCGGTTCCGGTTGTCGCCGAAACGGCTCCGGATTCATCGACGGTCAAATAGACGACGCTTGCCGTTGCCACAGATGCCAGAGCATAGGATTCCGAATACTCCGAACGGCTGTAAACCGTCACGGTTTTGTTTCCACCGATGGAATTATTGTAGGTTACGGTATAGTAACCGTTCGCATCTTGAGTTAAAGTGTATGTTCGCGAGCTTCCCGAAAAAACAAGAAACAGGCCATTTTCGGCGTCCCAAGATTCAGGAACCGACACATAAAAAGTCACAGCGCCAAAGGCTGAAGAAAGGGCCATCAAGGCAAACGCCCAGACCCATACACACGATCTCATCCCATATTCTCCTTTTCACCCACCAAATAACCAAACTTTAAAACTAGACTAGTGAACGCCATTTTAAATAAAAATCTATGAAAGTTTACAAAAATTCTCCTTATTCGAAACAATTCGTCCCACTAACGCAGAAAAAATCTTCTAAGAGCCTCTAAAATACACCGAAAAACGCTTAATTTTTCCAATTTCAACCACATATCGTGTAGAAATCGTGCAAATAAACCCCATAAAATTCCCCATTTAGACAAACAAATCCCGAATCAAAACCACCGCCATCACGATGCTTGCAACCGAAATAAACCTTTTGATAAAAACATTCCCCTTTTTCCGCTGCAGACGACTGCCCAAAAGACCGCCGAGCATGGAACCAGCCGAAACGCAAATAGCAAGTCCCCATTCCACTTTACCTATCACAATCAGACCGATGGTACTGACAAGCAAAAAGGTGGATGTCAACGCGTTCTTGATGGCATTCACGTGCAGAAGGTCAAGCCCGGTGTAGCGGGAAAGGGCAAATATTTGGACAAAGCCCACTCCCACTTGAATAATACAACCGTAAATCGATACCGCCAAAAAGCCGAAAAACGCCGGAAGGGAAAGTTTTTGGGGAGGCGTTGCAGGAGGCTTTCCCAGAAAATCCCGTTTCAACTGCCCCATGATCACGACCAGTAGAATCGCCAAGGAGAGAATTCCCTGGAAAACTTTATCGTTCAAGCGGATCAAAAAGAAAACTCCCACCAAGGATCCGATGAAAGTCGGAATCAACAAGTTGAAGTAGATTTTTCGATGGAGAAGCCCATGGCGGAACAAGTTGATTGCAGACGTCGTGTTCCCGATGAAAAGTCCAATCCGGTTGGTACCGTTTGCAACCGTTGGCAGTAAACCGAGAAATATCATGATGGGAAGGCTGATTGTGCTTCCGCCGCCCGCAATGCTGTTGATGGCACTCGTCAAAATGCCGACAAGAAAAAAGGCGACGTATAAATACCATTCATATCCGAGAATCACTTGGCAAGTTCCATTTGTAAGAATTGTTTGTTCGAAAGGACCGTGGCTCGTTCTTTATAATCCGGAGCAAATTCTAGACAAGCGTCCAGTTCGGCGATAGCCTTGGAAAGTTTATCGGACTTGTTTGCCTTTTTATTTTTGGACTCCGCAAAGAGCGCCGCTGCGAGCTTACGCTTTTCGGTGCAGAAACGGGTATTCAAAGAATCCAATTCCCGTAAGGATTCTCCACGGAGATGACTGGATTTGAGTTTTTGGAGAGCTTCTTTTGCCGCTTGCCATTTATTGCTTGCGGAAAGCTGTTTCGCTTCTTCTAGCGCTTTTTTAGGATCGTGAGACTGCCAAAATTCTGCGGAGGCAGAAGTCTCGATGCGCAAAGAGGAAATTTTTAGCACCGCGTTTTGAAGTTCTAGAGTGTCGATGAAATCGGAATAGCGCAGAATAAGATCGGAAAGTTTTTGTTCCGCTGCATCGAAGGCGGCCTTTTCACGGGCGAGAAGAAGAGCTTCGTCTCGAACCATTTTCACTTTTTCATAAGTACGGACGTAAGCGATTTTTGAAAGGGAATCGGTCAAATGGCGAATGGAATCGCTGGGCGACGTGGCAAAGATCGTGTCAACGATGGGTTTCACTTCCGAATAGGGAGCGCGACGGGAATTCGCATTGACCAAAGCGATCAAATACCGTTGCAGATCTGCATCTTTTTTGGAATATCCACTGCGGACTTTTTCGCTGATGGACTTTGCTTGGACTTGCCATTCCTTCCACAAAGGGTTGAGCACAGAAAAACGTTCGACGATAGCTGCGGCAGAATCCAGTTCCCCTGCAGCATAAAAAGAGTCCGCCCGAGTCAGCGCCATTTGTGCAAGGCGCGGAATTTCCACGTAGATGTCCGGAATTTCTTCCGCTTCGATTTTTTGCGCAACCGGTTCTGAGTCTTGAACTTTTACCGGTTCACTGGCCGGAGCGTCGTCCTTTGCAAAGGCACTCGGAACTACCGGGCGAAAGACTTCCGAATTTTCTTTAAGAGTCGAATCTTTTGCAACCGGAGACGGTTCCGTGGGAGGTTCTAAAGCGGAGGAAGGCTGTGGAGAAGTTCCCACGCAAGCAGTCAAAAAAAACGAAGCGATTCCTGTGAACGCAAGAATGTGCAAAGGTTTCATCGGTTAAAATTCTCCCGGTTCAATAGGAATGAAAGCATTGTCGCCGGTAAAGTCAGCAGGCAATTCAAATTCTTCGTCTTGTGTTTTCGGAGCGGAAGTTTCTGGAGGTTGCAAAGCTTCCGGTGCAAAGCTCGGCATCGAAAGGGACGTGACTATTCCCGAATTTGCAGCGGATGCCGCCGCAGTTTCCACTTGAGCAGGCGACGTATAGCCCGGAACATCTAGCAGAGGGATGGATCGAACCGTTTCGTTTGCAGAATAAACCGGAAGACCGGTGACCGGATTCACTTGAACTTCTCCACGTTCCGTTCCAAGGCGCAACGGAATCGTTCCCTTTGCAAGCATCGAAATGTCGAGGAAGTCCACTTTTGCATTTTCCTTGCGCACTTCCACCACTTTTTTTGCGAATTCCGCCCATTGCGGAAGACCACCCGAAGATCCTGCGATACGTGTTCTGCCGGATTTTAACGGACGGTTGTCATCAAAGCCCACATAGCTGCCGATTGCTATCACCGAGTCGAGACCAAAGCCGTTCTTCGTTGGTACAAATGTCGGGATCGCTCCAAGGAAAGCCACATTGCGGTAATCGTTTGTGGTGCCGGTCTTTCCAAGCGCCGGGTAAAGAAGCGTATTTTCACCGGACGGAGACTGCATGGTAAGACTCTTGTACTGGCTATAAGCTGTACCGTACTGGAATACCGCATGGAGCATGACCGCCATCTGTTCCGTGACCGTATCCGAAAGGACTTTTTTCACTTCCACGGAATTTTCAAAAATGCGACGGCCATCCCGGTCGCGGATTTCTTTGACAAGGCAAGGTTCATTCCATTCGCCATCTGCGCACTTATAAACGTTTCCCGTTAAAAGCGTCTGGTACGCAGTCGTCATTTCGGAAAGCGGAATTTCGTTTACGCCCAAAGGCATGCTCAACACTTCTCGGAGTTTTCCGTGAATGCCGATTTCACCGGCGAACCTTGCAAAGGCTGCCATGGCAACAGAACGGCGGAAATCCGGCCAATAAAAGAGTTCTTCCGATTTCGAATAGTCTACGTCTTCGCGGGGAATTCCCATCATTCCATTTAAGCGGCGAATATCCGAAAGATTCAAATTCGGGTAAACTTCTTCGTCCGCAAGAGTCGTCGGAGCCAAAGGCTCTTCCGGATTTGAAGCCTTTAAATCGCGGTCTTTAAGGATTGCCAAATAGCGCAAGAAGTTGTGGTTGAATTCGGCAAAGTATTCCTTTTGAATTTTTTGGTACTTCTTTTTCCCGAATTCCACGTTGCGACCGTAGAACATGTTGCGCACGGCCCGAGCCGCAGCCGGTCGATTTTCATAAAGGAGCTTTTCGTACAACGCTTTTTGCGCCTTGGAAAATTCAATTTCCTGCTTGGCGGTTTCGTTCAAATACAAGCCGTGTTTATCCCGCAAACGTTTGCGGTAATCGTCGAAAGATTCGTCGTCCCGTTTAAGGTAGCCGTTTTCGGCAGCCACCGCCATGAATTCTTCGGCAGAAAGTTTATCCAGCAAATGGTCCAAAAGCCAGATACTTGCGATGTTTTCCGAGCGGACTGCCGCCCAAAGAATGCTGACCGTTTCGCCCTTGTTCTTGTGATCGGGGCGCGGAAAATAAAAGTCATTTTCGTACTGGAACAGGTTGAATTCGTTCTCAAGTTCGTCAAGATAGTGCCAGTGATAATTCAACGCAGCCGCATACAGGAGAGGCTTCCAGCTAGAACCGAGCTGTCTCTTCGCTTTGAAGGATCTGTCGTAACCCGTATTGTGGAAACCGGCCTGGCTCGCCACGACTTCTCCGTTCTGAAGCGCGACCAGCGCACCCTGCAAAACCGGTTCCGTTTCGATTAAACACGGAACAGCTCCGTCCACTTTAACCGTATCCTTTACACTGACAAGTAAAACGGATCCTTTTGCAAGGCGCGGAGCAAGTACCGTTTTGACGTCGGCATTCATCTGCTTGCCGAGATCGGCAAGGTCCGCAGCGCTAACATGACCGTGCAGCTGTCCAAAGGAAAGGAAAATGTCTGCCAAATTTCCGTTGCCGTCATAGCGTACCGAATCGACTGCGCCGTACAAATAATCCCCGGCTCGTGCAAATGCTGCGCGGTTCGGAAGATCGGACTTCGGAAGTACGAAGCCGCCAAGCTTCACTTGAAGGTTTGAAATGTTATCCTGAACAGCCCGTTTAGCGGCCATCTGGTAATCCGCATCCATGGTCGTCACAATCTGAAGCTGAGCTTTTCGCCAGTCCGGAATGCCTTCTTTCTCAAAAAGACCCTGGTAAAAATCAGATTCGAATTTTTCTTCCAAGCGGGAAAGCTGGGTCGAAAGCGCAAAGCGGAAATTACCATGGTTAAATTCCAAAGGCTTCGCCAAGGCGGAATCCATCTGCTCCTGCGTAATGTACTCTTCATCGACCATGCGACCGAGGACGTAATTCAAACGCGCTTTTCCACGTTCTAAAGCACGGTCTCTGCGCTGCTGGTTCCGCTGAATAAAGGGATCGTAATTGAACGGTCCTTTGACCGAACCTGCGATAAAGGCGCATTCCGCAAGTGTCAAATCTTTAAGATCTTTATTGAAGAAATATTGGGCAGCAATCGCAACGCCTTTTCCCGTTCCGGAGACGTGGAACTGGTTCAGGTAAAATTCCAGAATTTCTTCTTTGGAAAAGTGTTTTTCCATGCGAAGGGCATTGATCAATTCCTTCCACTTCGCTTTGACGCTCCGTTCTTCTCGTCCATAAATGTTTTTGACCGTCTGCTGGGTCAGCGTGGAACCGCCCTGCTGTAAACGGCCCGCTCGGATGTTATTCACCATGGCACGGGAAAAACCCGTAATGTCGAAACCGCTGTGTTCAAAGTAACGGGAGTCTTCTGCCGCCACCAGAGCGTTTACAATGTTTTCCGGAATTTCACCAAAGGGAACGTAAATTCGGTGGTTCACATCGAAAAAAGAGCCCAATAGCCGTACCCCGTCGCGGTAATACACCCGGGATTCCCCCGAAAGTTCCGAAAGAATGTATCGACGGTTAAAAATTCCGTCCGGATCCTTTTCCGGCAGAACGCGGAATACGACTATATATAAAGGAATCAGGCAAAGAAGCCCGACAATGCAAAAAGCAACTGCGATTTTTAAGAGAGTCTTCAAGAATTTCATGGCTTTTCCGGATCTGAACAGGGGTAAAAATAACTAAACGCAGCTTTTTCAAAATTTGAACTTGAAATTTCAGCGAAAAATATCTAGAATTGTGATCCCCCGAATTAGGGAAGGTGGCCGAGTTGGCCGAAGGCGCGTCCCTGCTAAGGACGTATAGGAGTTTTCCTATCGCGAGTTCGAATCTCGCCCTTCCCGCTCTTAAAGGTCTCTGCGTAAGCAGGGACCTTTAAGCTTTTTAAAGGGATTTTTGCTTAAAATCTTAAAAAACCATCCCCGATGAACTTCACCGGATAGATTTTTGCCGATTGCAGCGGATTTTCCGGCCGATAAAGAATAGCCGCCCCCGAAAGAAAGTTCAACCAAAAACTCGGCGTAAAGCGGATATCCGTAAAATAGGAAAGGAACGGCACAACCCAAGCGTCATGGGTACAAAACAGGGAAACATCCGCTTGGGAATGCTCCAAAATGTACCGTAAAAATGTTTCGGACCCTTCTTTTACCGGAACAAACCCCGCAAGACGCCCATCTGTAATCCATTTGCAAATAGCGGGGTAAAAGCCTTCGGTCAGATGGTGCAGGTACGCATCAAAATCGTTCACATAAAATTCCGCTAAAGGCTGCAAATGCGCGACGTTTTCCGGATCGGAAAATTCTGGATTTCCCATGCTCCGAGCGATAAGCGCAGCCGTTTCGCAACAGCGAAAAACGGGACTCGATCCAACAAAAAGACTTCCTTGGAAAATGGAAAGTTCTTTGCCCGCGGTCAAAGCCTGTTCACGACCTCTGTCGTTTAGCGGAACATGAGTGCCGTGGTCCGTATCTTGCGGAGTGATGTGGCGACGTTCCGCATGGCGCAGTAAAAAGGCGACAGATTCACCGGGCTGCATGGAACGGTGAACCTGTTCCGCAGTCAAAAAAGTCATCCTTGGAAAAATCCTGCAACAAGCGGCAAAATGGCAAAAATCCAAACCACATGGCCAATGGCAAAGCTCAAAATGCCGAGCAAAAAGCCTCCAATCACATCCGAAAGCCAGTGCACGCCAAAATAGACACGCAAAAATCCCCACGTCAGCGGAAGGGCGATCATCACGGCGCCGGCAACGGGAACCGCTAAAAGGACCGTCGTCGCGATCGCCAAATTGTTCATGGTATGGCCAGAAGGAAAACTGTATTTATCCAATGGCGGAACCAAAGCTTTGAATTCAGGAATCGCTTCAAAAGGGCGTCTGCGCTTTGAAGTAAGTTTCACAATCCAATACAGCGCAAGGGCCGCAACAAGCGAAGGCGCAACCTGGGCAAGCACTTTCGCAAGGAACAGCGGACCGTCCACGATCCCAATCAAAATGGCAATCAGCGCCCAAACGTAACCGTCGCCAAGCCGCGTATAACGGCGAAGCCATGAGTCCGCATTACTCGAAAGACGGTGCGTGTAAAGGTAACGTGAAAATTTTTCATCGAACTTTGCAATCTTTTTTAACATCACCCGTTCCAAACATTAAAAAGCGGAAAGAAGTTTTCGCGACTTGAGAATTTCTATGGCATGACCGCGATGACTTAAAGCCTGTTTTTCTTCTAAAGACATTTCTGCAAAAGTCAAAGACTTTCCTTTGGGCACAAACAGTGGGTCATAGCCAAAGCCTTCGTCACCTCGGAACTCTTGAATGATGTTCCCCGGGCATTCCCCTTCCACATAGTCCACGTTTCCATTTTCATGGACAATGCAAAGATGGCACACGAACCTGGCCGAGCGATCCTGTTTGTCTGCAAGTTCACGCAAAAGTTTTTCATTGTTCGCGCGGGAATTTCCATGTTCCCCAGCAAAGCGTGCGCTGTGAATTCCCGGTGCACCGCCAAGAGCCTTGACTTCGAGCCCCGAATCGTCGGCAATGACCGTTCCGCCGATATTTTTGGATTTTAAGAACGCGGCAACTGCAAGCGCTTTGATTTTCGCGTTTTCTTGAAACGACGTTCCATTTTCATCCACGTCATCTGTGAAGCCGATTTCCTTTTGGGTCTTAAATTCCAAATCAGGGTCGGAATTTTCGAAGGCCTTGGCGAATTCTCGAACCTTGCCTGCGTTTCCCGTCGCAATCACAACCAGTTTTTTCACAGGTTTCCTTCGTCTAAATTTTTGGATTCCGGAAGGTCCAATTCCGCAAGTTTACGCTGAATTCCCGGAAGTTCTTCGAACTTTTCGTGGTACATGGCGCTGACTTTACGACACAGCAGTTCCAAACGGAAACGCTCCTTCACATTATTTTCATTGGTGCGAAGCTTGCGAAGGGTTGCACCGATCAGCTGTACATCCTTCGGTTCTTTGTAAGGCACCATGAATTCGTTAAAGCGGTTGAGGCTCGCCGTAAACTGGTCTTCTTCTGCCGCTTGATACAAAAGGTAAGGAACCACCTGGCGTTCCAAAAGTTCCTGCAAATTGCCGACGAAAGTGAGAAGGTTGCCTTTGCCAGGCAAGAATTCCCCGCCTTCCGGTTTGCTGGTGATTAAACCGTCGGTTTCGATTTGCGAAAGAAGCTCGTTGATATAGCTCTGTTCTTCGGCGCTCTGCTGTTCGCGGTACTTCGCCTGATAAAGAATCGGAAGGCTCGTGATGCAGAGATGTGCTTGGCTCATTCCAGTAAATTCGCCGATGTAATAAATATCTGCATTCTCTTCGAGGATTTCTGCTTCGTCATCGTAGAACATGATCTTTGCCGGAACCGGAATGATTTCCATGCTGGAAAGTTCTTCCAAACGATCCCTGAACGAATCGATGTCCAAGCCTTCGGGAAGTTCCCCGCCCGATTCCTTGATGTGTTCGATCATTTCCGAAATGCCTTTATCCACCGAAGACGCACCTGCTTCGTGCTGAAGAAAGCGCTTGATATTGCTGTTCTTTTCAAATTCTCCGCGGACGGCCAAAATGCCGTTTCGCACCATCGATGCAAACGGAATCGGGCCGGAATTCTGGTCTTTGGCAGCGGACGGTGTAATTTTTGCATAGGCCACCATGCGTCCGCACAGCCTATCGGGATCACCTTTCTTTTGTTGAATACCTAACATGCACACTCCTTGTTAATGGAGTTTCTTTGCGCTGACAAGGCTCCCGTTTCTAGAATCGAAATAAACGACGTTCGAACCGGGATACGCCTTGCTGAAAAAGTTGTCAAACATTTGAATCGCCGACGATTTTTCAAAACCGATTTCATTGCCGGAATTTTCATCGATGACAATACCGAAATGAGAAACGCCCGGAACTCGACGGTTGATATAAGCGGCGAATTCTTCGTCAGAATTTACCACATCGGTCGGAGCTCGGCTATCGATATCCGTCCGCGTACTAATAGACAGCGGATAAAGATTTCCAGAAACCAGCTGGGACGTTGCCACATAAATCGCATTGCCCATGAAAATCGCAATGGAATCGTTGGGAACATAGCGAATTTCCACGTTAAAATCGCAATCCGAAGACATTTCCTTGATTTCAAGAGCCGATGGACCGCATGCAGTAAGCGCACAAGCAATCGCCATCGTCAGCAAAGCAAAAATCGTTTTTTTCATAAAAAATCCTTTTCTTCTCAAAATACACATTTTCACCCCCAGAAAAATCCGAATTTGCAAGAATTCCGGTTCGAAAGCCCCCCATTCACAGATCAATTGGATTTTAATACTTCGTACAGTTGCAAAAGTTCTTCCGGGGAAAGCTCTTCGGCACGGGTCGTCTGCGCAAATCCACAGCGTTCTAGCACCTGCGAAATCTTCGTTTTTTCGTAACGGCACGAAAGCGAATTTGTAATGACCTTGCGCTTTTGAGAAAATGCTGCCTGTACAAAATCGAAAAATTCCGGTGGAGCGTCTAACGGATCGGGCCGCGGCGTGAGAAGCACCGTGGCACTGTCGACGTTCGGTTTGGGCGTGAAATGTTCCGGGCCGATTTTGCGGAGCATTTTCCCCGTCGCATGAGCGCGGATCCAAACGGAAAGGCTTCCATAATTTCGGGAATGAGGTTCAGCACAAAAACGTTCTGCGACTTCATACTGGACCATGCACATAAAGCCATGGGTCTTTTTCAAAAGAGGCATTACCTTGGCGACAATCCCTGTAGAAACGTTATACGGCAAATTTCCAGCAAGCCAAGGTTTGGGATTTTCCTTAAGCCATTCATCTATTGGAAAGCGGAGAATGTCCTGATTCACAACGTGAAAATTCGGATTACCGGCAAACTTATCCTTGAGATAGGCAACGCATTCTTCATCGATTTCCACAGCCGTCACAGGAACGCCTTGAGCAAGCAACGGCTCGGTGAGCGCGCCATGGCCCGGACCGATTTCCAAAATGGAATCTCCTGGGGAAAGCGGAATGTCCGAGGCCAAGAGGTTTGCGGTCTCTACGTCCAAAAAATTTTGCCCAAAACGGCGTCTGCGATCTCTATCCATACGACAAATTTAGATATATATTTAGGGAGCCATGCTACGTTATCGGCAAAATGCGATTCTAATCCTTGCAAGCGCTCTGCTCTTGCTTGCTATCGGATTTGAAGCTTTTTCTTTTTTGCATACCCCTGCGGATGCAAACGATTTTCCCACTGAAATTTCAAAAGAAGAAACCCTTTCTTCTTCGGATCATCTCGCTACAACTTCTGCAATTTTTGACATCCGCCGGTTCCAATCGGTTTCGAGATCCGGAGTCCGGGAATCCGATGATCTCGGTCAAGTTTTTACAATCTCCGTTAAAAAGCGTTTTGCATTTTTCAAAAGCGCACGCTTTAGTCCAATCCGCATTTTCTTTCGATATTCCAAGGATTACTTTGTCTTTACCTTAGAGCGTATTCTCTGTTGAAAACATCTCTTTTTTCTAAGCGATTCCTTCACAAAATGATTCGCATCGGAATCGCCTTATAGCGCATTCAATTCAACAAAGAGATTTCAACATGCAAGAAAACGAATTGGCGATGCAAAAAGCACTCGCTCAAAAGTCATACATTCAAATTGAAAAACGGTTCTTGGGACTCAAAACAAACATTACCTACCAACCGACCCATTCCCCGGTTTACAGCGTTTATTTGGAATACGATCCGCAAGAAGGCGCTTTCGTCCAACGGATTCTGTTTGCGAAAGCTTCCGAAATTCCTTCGCTGTGCACGCACAAAATAAAAGCCACCGTCAACGGAAAATTCCGGCTGTATTTATGCGCATCCAAGGATCGAAATTTCGCCGCTCTACAGCTTTCGGTATACGAAGACTTTTCGTTTAAACCGGTCGGCGAAATCCGTTTCGTCATCGGTGACGAGGCTCGGAAAATTCTTCAAATCCTTATGTAAAGCGGTAACATTCAAAAACTCAGCTGTCCAGAAGTCTTTCTGGGCAGCGTTTCTTTTCATTTAATATATTTCTAGCTATGAAGATTTCCGTAAACGATTTGATGAATTCCAGTGGCGTTGGTTTTGGCACAAGCGGCGCCCGCGGTCTCGTTTCTAAAATGACGGACCTTGTGTGCTACAGTTACACACACGCTTTTATCGCCTACTGCGAAAAGAATTACCCGTCCGAAAAAACAGTCGCCATTGCAGGGGATTTACGCCCGAGTACCGGCCGCATTCTTCAAGCTTTGACAACGGCCGCTATCGACATGGGTTGGAAAGTCATTTACAGCGGGCGCATTCCAAGCCCGGCGATTGCGCTATATGGAATCGAAAAGGCTCTCCCCACCATCATGGTCACCGGAAGCCACATCCCTGCGGACCGAAACGGAATCAAATTCAACCATCCCCAAGGCGAAATTTCCAAAAAAGATGAAACCGGAATCCGTGCCGAAACTTTCGAAGTAGACGATTCCAAGTTCGACGACTTGGGCATGCTCAAGAATCCGGCAGAGCTCCCTCTGGAAGATCCCGCAGCAAAAGAACTTTACATCAATCGCTACATCGAATTCTTTGGCGATAAAGCGCTTTCCGGATTCACCATCGGCATGTACGAGCATTCCGCCGTTGGCCGTGATATCATCTCTGACATTTTGAAAAAGCTCGGCGCCTATGTAAAGTCTCTTGGACGTTCGGAAACATTCATTCCGGTAGACACCGAAGCGGTTCGTCCGGAAGATGTTGAACTGGGTATTCAATGGGCCAAAGAAGGCCTTGACGCCATTGTCAGTACCGATGGCGACAGCGACCGTCCTCTCTTTGCAGACGCTACCGGTAAATGGGTCCGCGGAGACGTGCTCGGAATTCTCGCTGCCGCATCCCTTGGAATTGACCGCATAGCGACTCCGGTCAGCTGCAACACGGCCCTTGAAAAATGCGGACTTTTTGAAAAGACACTCCGCACTCGCATCGGTAGTCCCTACGTCATCGCCGGCATGCAGGAGCTTGACGCAGACGGAAAAACCGTTGCCGGTTACGAAGCAAACGGAGGATTCCTTCTCGAAACGGACATCTCCCTCGACGGAAAGATTCTAAAGGCTCTCCCCACCCGCGACGCTCTTTTGCCGCAGCTCGCTATTCTCGTGCGCGCCCGCAAAGAACTCACCGGAGTCGAAGACCTGTTCAAAAGTTTGCCGAAACGCTTTACCGCAAGCGACCGCGTCAAGGAATTCCCCACCGAAAAGAGCAAGGCGAAAGTAGCAGAAATCGCCGAAAAGAAGCTCGGTGAAAAGTACTTTGGAAAGCTCGTCGGAAAACTCGTCGGTGAAGATTCTACCGACGGCTACCGGATGACATTCGACCAGGGCGATATCATTCACCTGCGCCCTAGCGGAAACGCTCCGGAACTGCGCTGCTATATTGAAAGCGATACCGCAGCCCGTGCAGAAGAACTCAAGGGAAAGGTCCTTGCCATTATGCAGAATTGGAAGGTCTAAAGCAAATTTTATATGTTTAGTCCTATGAACTTCAAAACCATCGTCTTTTCCGCAGCCCTTTGCAGTGCCACCGCCACCTTTGCCGGAGGCCGCTATTGGAATGTGGACGAAGGCGGTACAACAATGAAGTTCCTTTCCATGTCCACGTCGCCCCGTTCCGCAGCCCTTGCAGGCGCAGGCGTCGCTACCCCTCAAGGCTATTCGGAAGTTTCTCGAAATCCTTTGGCCACCACGTCTTCGGATAAGGCTCAGGCGGGCATTGAACACATTGTATTTTCGAGCAATGTGGACGCCAAGCTCACTTCGGTATACTTTGGGCTTCCATTTAAATATGTGAATACAAGTGCCGCAGTCGAATATCTTGGCTATGGCGACATCGAAGGCCGTGACGAAGACGGTTTTAAATTGGAAGATTACGGAGCCATGGCTTGGGCAGTCCAACTTGGCATCGGTAGCAACCCTTCCATTTTTAACTGGGCGATTTCAGCAAGGTTCGCTTCGCAGACGATCGATAATTCTACAGCGGTCGCAGTCCTTGCCGATGGCGGTGCAAGTTTTAAGCTGAACCGGTACATTACTTTTGGCGCCACCGTTACAAACTTCGGCTGGGTTTCGGAGTATGAAAGCGAAGAAGAATCCGCTCCGATGGCTTTGCAAGCGGGCGTTACCGGCACGCATCCGATCTTTGACATTTTCGATTTGGCTATTCACGCCGATGCTTATCGCCGTGCCGATTACAATCCGGAATGGCGTTTCGGCGGAGAGCTCCTTTACAAAAAATCCTTGGCGTTCCGAGTCGGTTATGCGTACCGCGACGAAACCGAAAGCGGGATTTCTGCGGGTCTAGGCATTGTCTTTGGACGTTTCCAATTTGACTATGCCTATGCTTCTAGCCCCGTGCTCGACGGAAACCATCTGTTCCATTTGGGAATCGGTTTCTAAATAAGTTTATATTTTTAAAGTATGGGTTTGAACGAGAATTTTGCCCGGTGGTATGACGACGACGGCTTTACTTTCCACGTGGAAACGCGCATCCCTTTTACGCAGTGCGGTCCCGATGGAAAAATGTCGCTATTCGATTTTTTACGTCTAACCACCGACATTTCTACCGAAGATGTCCGTTTACGCGGTACATCCATGGGCTTTTTGGCCTCTCACAATATTGCCCGCGTTGTAGCCAGAAATTCTTTCCGGTTTCATCGCATGCCGACTATCGACGAAAGAATCGAAGTCGTCACCGCCGAATCCAAAGCGGAGTCTTTTCAATTCAATCGTCACTATCAAGTGTTTGACAGCGAAAAGAACCTGCTCATTTCGGGATCTTCCAAATGGATGATCACCTCGTTTGATACTCGGAAAATTTTACCCACCAAAACCATCGAAAGTTTTCGAAAGCTGAACCCAGAAGTGCTTCCCAAGCCCGATTGTCTTCCCTGCGGTAAAATTCTCGAACCTGAAAAGATGGAAAAGATCGGGGAACAGACCATTCGACGGTCGAACCTCGACGGAAACAATCACACGGACAATGCGTTTTACGCTGCCTTTGTCATGAGTTTTTTGCCGGACGAATATGCTTCCAAACCGCTTATTGACTTCCGAATCAATTACTCCAAGGAAGCGCTTTACGGAGAAACCTTGGAGCTCTTCATGGCGAAGTCCGCTGAAAACCGCGTAATCGTCACCGGAAAGAAGCAAGACGGAATCTCTTTTGTGAGCGAACTCACTTTTTAGCCGCGGACATTCCACGGCTTTTTCTATTTTGCGCACCATTAAAATAGGAGAACAGGAATGGAACTTAACAAAGACATTGCCGATATTTCTGCCGCCGAAGCAGAAAATTTCAAAGGCAAAAGATTTATTCTCTGCTATCACGACTATAACATCAAGAACTTTGAAAGCGCCCTGGTTCAAATCGAAAAGATTACCAAGGTGGTAGGTTCCCCTATTTCCATCGCAGTGGTCCCGGCTATCGGCGCCGCTCCGGAAGATGAACGCGAACGTTTTTGCGAGTCCATTGACAAGCTCAAGGCCGACGGTCATGAACTTCTGTTGCACGGAGCCCGTCATGCGGCAAACCTCGGCAAGGAACGCTCGGTCTTCGGAAAGAGCGCCCTCATGTTCTCCAATAACGTGGCAGAATTCGCCGGTTTAAACGAAGAAGAATCCCAGGCGCTTCTCGACCGTTCCATTGCCCTTTGGCACGCTCTTGGACAAGAAGAACTCCCCATCGGCTACGTTCCGCCTGCCTGGTACGACAATAACTATCTCAAAGACCAGATCCTCGCCAAGTTTAAAACTTACGAAGACCGCACCACGATTTACAAAAAAAGCGATCTGATCGTTTCTGTGAACGAAGACGCTGAAGAAGCCGAAGAAAGCGCGGAAAAAACGGAAGAACAGTCCAAGGAAGAAAACACCGAAAAGTTCCTTTCCTTCGGCATCAGCTTCGCAGGCCTTCCGGACATTTCGCTCGGCGTGGCGCAGACCTCTGCCTGCCTGACCATCCAGGCTCCTATCGGAACTCCCCGTTTGACGATTCACCACGTGGACTTCACCTCTATCGGAGAAACCCGCGTGATGAACCTCATCCGCTATGCGATGTCCAAACGCGAAAAAATTTTCTACCGAGATCTTTAATTTCGGCAAGTCCAGGTTTATATGAATCTTCTCTTAAATTTCATCGATCGCATCGATTACAGCTCTTATGAAGACCTGTATGCGAACTTTAAAATTCATGTACCGGAAAGTTTCAACTTCGCCTATGACGTCGTAGACGTTTACGCCGAAAAGGAACCAAAGAAAGAAGCTCTCGTCTGGTGCGACGACAACGATGAAAAACACATTTTCACCTTTAAGGACCTTTCCCTCGCATCCAAGCGCACGGCAAACTTCTTAAAGATGCACGGAATCCAGAAGGGCGACCGCGTGCAGCTCATGCTTCGCCGCCGCTACGAATTCTGGTTCTTCCTCCTTGCGTTGCACCGTATCGGAGCTATCGCCGTACCAGCGACGAACATGCTCACGGCAGCAGACCTCGAATACCGCTTCAACGCAGCAGAGATCAAAATGGTCGTCGCCTATGACGACCCTGCTATGCAGAAGGAAATCGAAACTGCCCGTGCCAAGTCCCCATCCGTAGAGACTCTTGTCGCAGTCGGTCAGCCGCGCCAAGGTTGGATTTCTTTTTACGACGATTACGAAATCTGCTCGTCCAAGTTCGAACGTCCGTCCGGTGATGACGCAATTTTGAACGATGACATCATGGTCATCTACTTCACCAGCGGAACTTCCAGCAATCCGAAGATGGTGGCCCACACCTTTACCTACCCCCTCGGTCACATCGTTACCGCCAAGTACTGGCAAAACGTGGTCGATGGCGGACGTCATTTGACTGTGGCGGAAACCGGTTGGGCAAAGGCTCTCTGGGGAAAAATCTACGGTCAGTGGCTTGCAGGCAGTGCCGTGTTCACTTACGACATGAACACCTTTATTCCGGGCAAACTTCTTGAAAAGATGTCGGATTATAAAATCACCACGTTCTGCGCTCCGCCGACCGTGTACCGCTATTTACTTCAGCACGACCTTTCCAAGTACGACCTTTCAAACCTCACCTACTGCGTCACGGCGGGTGAAGCTTTGAACTTAGATATTTACAACCGCTGGCTCGAAAAGACCGGTCTCCGTTTGCACGAAGGCTACGGTCAAACGGAAGTCACCCTTTCCGAAGGCAATTATCCGTGGATGGATCCCCGTCCAGGTTCCATGGGAAAACCTTCTCCGGGCTACCGCATCGAAATCGTTCGAACAGATGGAACTCCTTGCGATGACGAAGAAGTAGGTGAAATCATTATTCGGATCGATGGCGGAAAACCCTTCGGCATGTTTGGCGGCTATTACAAAGATCCGGAACGCACCGAAAAAGTCTTTGAAGGTGGAGTCTACCACACCGGAGATACCGCTTGGCGGGACAAGGATGGTTACTGCTGGTTCATCGGACGTACCGATGACCTGATCAAGAGCTCCGGTTACCGCATTAGCCCCTTTGAAGTGGAAGAAGTTCTGCTTAAACATCCGGCGGTGATGGAAGTTGCCGTGACCGGTGTCGAAGACGCTTCTCGCGGTCAAGCGATCAAAGCGACCATCGTTCTGCAAAAGGGTTACGAAGCTTCAAAGGAACTGGCAAAAGACATTCAGCTTTTCACAAAGAAAGTAGCCGCTTCTTACAAGAGTCCGCGAATCATTGATTTCGTCACGGAACTCCCGAAGACCATCAGCGGAAAAATCCGCCGCGCCACGATCCGTGAAAAAGACAAACAAGACCAACAAAAAAGCGACGCAGAAAAGGCAAACTAAGATTTATGAATAAAAGACGAATTGTGATCACCGGCATGGGAGCAGTCACCCCTATCGGAAAGACCGTTCCCTCCATGTGGCAATCCATTCAACAGGGAAAAAGCGGGGTCGCTCCGATTACGCTTTTTGATGCCAGTAATTCTTCCGTAAAAATCGCTGCCGAAATCAAGGATTTTAAACCGGAAGAACACGGAATCGATCCGAAAGAAGCGCGCCGCATGGCTCGTTTTACACAATTCCTGCTTGCCGCTGCGAACGAAGCTGTTGCCGATGCAAAGCTTTCCAAAGAAGATCTCGCCGGTGAAAAAACCGGAATCGTCGCCGGAAACGGCCTTAGCGGCATGGACATTATCGACGCTTCCTACTCCAAGTATCTCGAAAGCGGTAAACGCAGAGCTTCGCCGCTTGCCATGCCCGAACTGATCGCAAACGAAGCTTGCGCAAACGTTTCGATCGCACTCGGCATTACAGGATCTGCATGGACAATCGCAACGGCCTGCGCTTCGGGCACCGACGCTCTGGGACTCGCCTTCGACACGATCCGCTCCGGACGTTTGGACATTTGCCTCGCAGGAGGCTCCGAAAGCGGCGTTACCGAATTCTCCATTAAAAGCTTTGCAGCCATGCATGCCCTCACCGACAAATTCAACGATGCTCCGGAAAAGGCTTCCCGCCCGTTCGACAAGGATCGCTCCGGATTTGTAATGGGCGAAGGCGGAGGCGTTCTCGTTCTCGAAGAACTTGAGCACGCTAAAGCTCGTGGTGCACACATTTACGCAGAACTCGCAGGCTATGGCGCATCTGCAGATGCATACCACATTACAAGCCCACGTCCCGGTGGAGAAACCTGTGCAAAGGCTTTGACCCGCGCCATCCAGGATGCAGGCATTGCGCCGACGGACATCGATTATTACAATGCCCACGGCACATCCACCCATCTGAACGATTCCACCGAAACGGCAATGCTCAAAGCGGCTCTCGGCGACCATGCGTACAAAATCAAAGTTTCTAGCACAAAGAGCATGACCGGGCACTGCGTAGGCGCTGCAGGCGCAATCGAAGCCATCATTTCGACTCTCGCCATTACGCATTCCTATTTCCCGGCTACCATCAATCTCGACACTCCGGATGACGACTGCGATCTCGATTACGTTCCAAATGTAGGCATTGCAGGCAACATCAACTGCGCCGCTTCCGCTTCTCTCGGATTCGGCGGTCACAACGGTGTCGTCATCATCAAAAAATTTCAAGACTAACTCAAGGAACAAGGAATAAATCATGATTATTAAGCCTCTCATTCGTAGCAACATGTGCATCAATGCGCACCCCATCGGATGCGCAAAAGATGTGGAACATCAGATTGCCTACGTTGAAAAGAAGGCAAAGGAACGCGGTTCTCTTCCGAACGCCCCGAAGAACGTCCTCGTCCTCGGTTGCTCTACCGGCTATGGTCTTGCAAGCCGCATTTCCGCGGCATTTGAATGCGGAGCAAATACCATTGGAGTTTCTTTCGAAAAAGAAGGTACCATCGACAAGAGCGGTACTCCGGGCTGGTACAACAACATGGCTTTTGACCGCGCCGCCAAGGCAAAAGGCCTCGGATCCATCACGTTCAACGGAGACGCTTTCTCCGACGAAATGCGCAAGCAGGTAATCGAAGCTTCCAAGCAGTTTGGCAAGTTCGACCTGGTGATTTACAGCGTGGCAAGCGCAGTCCGCGTAGATCCTGTAAGCGGCGAAAAGTATCGCAGCGTTTTAAAGCCCCTTGAAAAAACCTTCTCCGGTGCCACCATGGATGTTGTCTCCGGAAAGTTCTCCATCATTACTGCCGAAGTCGCAAATGAAGAAGAAAAGCGTCAAACGGTAAAAGTCATGGGTGGCGAAGACTGGGCTCGTTGGATCAAGCAACTCTCCGAAGCAGGCGTTCTCGCCGAAGGCGTAAAGACTGTAGCCTATTCCTATATCGGACCGACCTACACCCACGCCATCTACCGTGACGGCACCATCGGCGCTGCCAAAAAAGACATCGAACGCACCGCCCGCGAACTGGATGCGGAACTCAAAAAGACCCTGAACGGCGAAGCTTACATCTCCGTGAACAAGGGTCTCGTCACCCGTTCTTCCGCAGTCATTCCTCTGATTCCGCTCTACATTTCTATCCTCTTCAAAATCATGAAGAAGAACGGAACTCACGAAGGTTGCATTGAACAGATGGAACGTCTTTTCGCAGAACGCCTTTACACGGGTTCCGAAGTCCCCACCGACGAAGAACACCGCATCCGTATCGACGAACTGGAACTCGACCCGAAAGTTCAGGAAGAAGTCGCCAAGTACATGCCGATCGTAAATGAAGACAACATTGCCGAACTCGGAGACATCGAAGGCTATCGCCACGACTTCCTCGCCACCAACGGTTTCGACATCGAAGGCGTTGATTACACACAAGACGTCGCTCGAATGGACACCATCTAAGCCGTTAGAAAGCTCTTCAAGAGAAAAGACCGTCCACGTCGGGCGGTTTTTTTATATTAAAAACAGGAGCTCAAGATGGAGGTTTACCATGGTTCTCGACATTGGACGCATCGATAGCTGGAACGCATCCAAGCATACCGGCACAATCTATTCCGACGCCACCCACAAAACCTACACGGTCGATAAAAGCGCATTCGGTCGCATTCCGCGAGAACCGATCCTCGGAGATATCGTCACCATCGACACGCTCGTTCCACGGTCAGGGAACAAGGTCGAAACAGCCCGCATCCGCGGACTCGTCCCTCAAAAATCCAATTTCGGAGCGATTCTCGGTGTCATCCTCTTTTTTGCAGCGGTCTTCTTCATCTGGAAGTCCGGCGTTCTCGAAGCCTTTGACATCGTCAAAACGGAACCTCCCGTTAAGCTGGAAGCCCCGAGCCTTCTCCACCGCTAGCGGTCGTCCTTTTTGCACAAAAAAAGCCCCCGAGATCATCGGAGGCTTGATTTTTAGAGCGGCGGACCGGGATCGAACCGGCAACCATTAGCTTGGAAGGCTAAAGCTCTACCATTGAGCTACCGCCGCAGCACTCCCAATTATACAAAATTTAGGCTTTTTTCCAATGGGGAAGCCGTCGAAAAGTTGAAGTTTTCTATCCGATTTGCTAAATTTTCGTCGCAAAACATCACCACTATCATGAGGTAGCATACTTGTATCCTAATCCGCGCATGAGGCAAATGCCGAACCGTCCTGCAGACGGAACCCGTATCAACGAAGCCATTCACATTTCCCCGGTCCGTGTCATCAAAGAAGACGGCACCCAGGAAGTTCTTGATACGCGCAAAGCTTTGCAGATGGCAAAGAACGCCGGACTGGACCTGGTGGAAGTCTCCCCGAATGCCAAGCCGCCAGTATGCCGTATCATCAATTACAGCAAATACAAGTTTGAACAGGCCAAGAAAGCTAAAGCCGCCAAGGCGAAGCAGCACGTGGTCAAGCTCAAAGAAGTCAAGATGCATCCGAAGACCGCTGAAAACGATTATCTCTATCGTGTCAAGCAGATGCGCGACTTCCTCACGAGTGGCATGAAGGTACGTTTGATTATGCAGTTCCGTGGACGCGAAATGGCGCACATGGACTACGGTCGCCGATTGATGGAACGCGCCAAGCAAGACTTGGCCGACGTCGGCGAATTGGAAACGGACTCGAGAATGGAAGGCAATACCTTGCTTTACATTTACGGTCCAAAACGCGGTGCGACTAAAACCGCTCCGCAAAAGCCCGCAACCGAGCCGAAGGCAGCAGGTGAGGCTACACAACAAACCGAAGAGGTAAACAATGCCTAAGATGAAAACCCACGGTGGTGCTAAGAAGCGCTTCCGCGTGACCGGCAGCGGCCACGTGAAGTTCAAGCGCGCTGGTCTTCGCCACATTCTTACCAAGATGACGACAAAGCGTAAGCGCAATCTGCGCAAGGCCGGAACCGTCAAGAAGTCCGATGAATACAGAGTCAAGCGTCTGCTTGTCAAAGCATAAGGAGTAAGTAAGAATGCCACGTTCTAAGACTAGAGTTCCTTCTCGCGCACGCCGCAAGAACATTCTCAAGGCTGCTAAGGGTTACTACGGCCGTCGCAAGTCGAACATTCGCCTTGCTAAAGACGCTGTTGCCCATGCAGGTCAATATGCATACGCTCACCGTCGCGACAAGAAGGGCGCATTCCGCACTCTGTGGATCACCCGCTTGAACGCTGCTGTGCGTGAATTTGATTTGAGCTACAGCCAGTTCATCCACTTGCTCAGCAAGGCTAACATCAGCATCAACCGTAAGGTTCTCGCTGACCTCGCTGTAAGCGATCCGGAAGCATTTGCTGCCATCGTGAAGCAGGTGAAGGCTTAACTCAAAGCCTACGAGATTGATTCTCAATAAAAATGCTCCGGGTCAAAACCGGGGCATTTTTATTTTAAACACAAATGAACGTTCAAATCAGGAATGCACGACTCTTTCGAAATCTTCCGAATTCTTGAAAATGTTCTTCGTATTTTCAACCCGTTCATCAAAGGATAACGGGGCGTCATTCAGCAAAAGCTTTAATTCTGCAATGTACACGCCATTTTCTTTTTTCGCTGTGTAACGGTACTTGTTCGGATAGCAAACTTCCAAGCGTCTTTGCAAGTTTGCAAGTCCAATGCCGCTTTTCACATGGGAAGACGCCTTTTTCGGAACGATCGTATTTTCCACATGGCATGTAAGAACATCGTCTTTTTCGGAAATATCAATCGTCACATGGCTTTCCTGCGAAGGATGCACCCCATACTTAATGGCGTTTTCCACCAGAGGCATCATCAAAAGGGGCGTTACACGCTTCTGCAAATTTTCAATGTCTGTGTTCAATGCAAAATGCATGTTGGATCCAAAACGCAATTTTTCCAGTTCGCAGTACTTCTGCAAAATTTCCACATCCGTTTCAAGGGAAACGCTATCTTCTTTGGTCTCGTGCAAGATCTGCCGTAACAGCGACGAAAGTCGCACCATGGACTTTTGCGCAAGTTTCGGATCGATGTCCACCAATGCCGCAATATTATTCAGCGTGTTAAAAAGAAAGTGCGACGATAGCTGCTGCTTTAAAAACGCAAGGTCCGCCTGCAACAAAAAGTTTTCTTGCACCTTACGGATATAGACTTCCTGCGCACGGATTCCGCCAAGGCGCATCATCACATTAAACGTGCATATAATGGCCGTCACCACCACAAAAAAACAGCAAAGACCAAGGATTGTCGGCAAGGAATAGTTGGAGCTCAACGCTTCATAAATCGTCCCCACGTTGCTATCCAATGCGCACACGGTAAAATCCCGAATGCAAATGGTGATAATCGTATAAAGAAAATTGACAAAAATAAACAGCTTGATTTTACGCGCAAAATACAAGCGGGGAACAAAAATAAACTGGTTCAAAAAGAAACCGCAAAGAAAATTAATGGTCGTCACCGTCGGCACCACAAAAGATCGCCAGCTATATGTACTGCTATCGATGCACGCCGTTGCCGCCACAAAAGCGATAGACAAAAAGAAGAGAATCATCATCACCCGCATCGATACGCCCGATACAGGTTTCTTTTTTAACAGCCAATCCGGGATTTTCCCCAAAGGCGCTTCCACAGACATAATCGCAGAAGAATCCGGAATATTGAGCTTTTCAAATGAAGTAGAGTCTGCCATAGCTCTCAATATAGGGATTTTAAGGGGAAAATGACAGAAAAATGACAAAAAGTCGATAAATGTGTACAGAAAAGCGATGAAGCTTTTGCCAAAACAAGGGTTCTTTCTGACACTCGAGAATTACACAGGCGTTAAATTTCAAATGTAACGAAAACACGTTGCAAAACAAAAAAGAGGTCCTGATGAATTCCATTTATTTCCAATACTTGAATGACATCGCCAAATACCCGCTGCTCACCCGTGAACAAGAAAAAGTTTTGATTGAACTTTCCGCCAAGGGAAACCGCCGCGCCCAGGATCTCCTCGTCAAATCCAACTTGAAGTTTGTCGTCAACATTGCAAACCTTTATAAAGGCCAAGGTTTGGACGTGAACGAACTCATCAACGAAGGCAACATGGGCCTGATCGAAGCAGCCCGTCGTTTTGACCCAAGTCAAAAGATCAAGTTTATCAGCTATGCCGTGTGGTGGATTCGTCAGAACATCACCCGCGCCATTTCCGAAAAGGCTCGCCTTGTTCGCATTAGCGCCGAAAAGGAACTCGTTCTTCGCCGCTTTAACCGCGTGTCTTCCAAGACCCGTCAGGTTGTCGGTGGAACGCTCACCATTGACCCGGAAAGCCTCGAAGGCGCTAGCCGTTATAAAGCCAAGGATATTGAAAAGATTTTAATGATGGGGTCCCGTTCCGCATCCCTCGATTCCCCGGTAGGTGAAGACGGTGACACCACTCTCGGCGACTGCATCGCTGCAGAAACTGAATCTACCGATGCTCTCGCTGCAAAGAACAACGAACAGGCTTCCCTCGATTTGCTGTTGAAGGATAACCTTACCGATCAGGAACACAAGGTGATCGGCCTTTACTACGGTCTCGATGTGGACGCCGACCTGAACCTGAAAGAAATCGGCAAAATGGTGGGCCTTTCGAAGGAACGCGTTCGCCAGGTGAAGGAAAAAGCCTTGGCAAAGCTCCGTTCCACCAAAATCGATCAGATTCTGGACGCCGCTTAAAAGCACCCCCATTTTCAGTACTCAAACGTTTTATCTCTCTCCTTTCTATGAAACCCAGCCGATACGGCTGGGTTTTCTCCTTTTCACAGGCTCCGTTCTTTTTTGAAATTGTATTTTTAAGGCATGAATTCCAAAATGTCTTTTGCGCATTACATGTTCCGCGGGATCGCTTTGACAGGTCTTGCGGCAAGCGTCGCTTTGGCGGCATCCACCAAATCCGAAAAGAAGGCTCCGGGAGACTTTTACGAAGAACTCTCCCGTTTGAACAAAGTCCTTTCGGAAGTCAATCTGAAATACGTCGAAGATGTAGATCCGGCGGAAGTTTCCGAAGCTGCGATCCAAGGCATGCGAAACATTTTGGATCCGCATACCGCCGTTTTCGCCCCTAAGGATTATGAAGACCTAAAGGTTTCTACCGAAGGTGAATTCGGAGGCGTAGGCATTACCATCAGTCTCCGCGACGACATTTTAACCGTGATTTCCCCGTTAGCAGGAACTCCGGCCTTTAACCTGGGTATTCGCGCAGGCGACCGCATTATGAAAATCGACGGGAAGGATACCCGTGGATACACTTTGGACGAAGCAGTAGGAAAGCTTCGCGGTAAAGTGGGTACGGACGTAACGATCAGCATTGCCCGTGCAGGCGTCAGCGAACTGATGGACTTTACAATCACACGCGCAAAGATTGTCGTTCACGCAGTTCCGTACAGCGGCATGGTGACAAAGGACATCGGATACATTAAGCTCGCTTCGTTCTCTCTCAAGACCCGTGACGAAGTGGTGGAAGCCATTCAGAAGCTCCAGAAGCAGGGCATGAAGAAGCTCATTCTCGATTTGCGGTACAATCCGGGTGGACTTTTGAACCAGGCCGTTGAAATCGGAGAACTCTTCTTAAAGAAGGGGAATACCATCGTTTCGACCCGCGGACGGACTCAAGCGACCGAAAGCCGTGCCCGTAAAGACGGTATCGTTCCGAAGGAAGTTCCTTTGGTTGTTCTTGTGAACCAAGGTTCGGCCAGTGCTGCAGAAATCGTTTCCGGTGCCATTCAGGACTGGGACCGCGGCCTGATTATCGGTAAGACTTCTTTCGGTAAAGGTTCCGTGCAAACGATCTTCCCGTTAGACAACCAAGGCTATGCGTTAAAGCTTACCACGGCCTTCTACTACCTGCCGTTCGGCCGTTGCATCAACAAGCCGGAAAACGGAATCAAAGGTCTGAAGATCCGCGAAGAAGAAGCGATCGCCGATGAAGAAGGCGAAGAAATTCCAGCCGACACCACAGCCAAGGCAGAAACCGACACGGCCAAAGTCGATACGTTCTTCACCAACGCCGGACGTAAAATGTACGGCGGCGGCGGAATTACTCCAGACGTTGACGTGGAACTGGATCCGATTCCTTGGGTAGTCCAAGTACAAGAACGCATGGCGATGTACTTCAAGTTCGCCGTTAAAATGCGTCCGAGCCTTGAAAAGAGCGGTGCAAAGATCGACGGAGACTGGATCGTTCCAGATTCCCTCTTCACGCAATTCAAGGATTTCTGCTTAAAGGATACGAACTTTACAAAGATCAAGAGCAATTCCATTGCGACTCTCGACATCCTCGAAAAAGACTTGATTCGCGAACAGAACTTTATGGGAGATTCTTCCAAAACCCTCTCGGATTCGACTTTGAACTTGCAGGTTTCTGCGCTCCGCAAGGCACTGGACGACAACCGTAAAAAGCAGTTCGACGACAACCGCGAATACATTTTGAACGGCATCAAGCGCGAACTTTTGACCGCTGTAAAAGGCGACTCCGCAAGCACCGCTTTCACTTTGAAGAGCGATGCCCAGGTGAAGGAAGCGATCAAGTACCTTTCGGACATGGATCTTTACAAGAAGACCATCAGCGCTCCGTCCAAGACTCCTGCTAAACAAGAAAAGAAGAAAAAGAAGTAAAATGTTTTCTGTGTTGGACATTGCCGCTACGAGCTTGGGACATTACATCCGCAAGTTCTTTGACTCTGTCCGCGGATATTTTGCTTTTATGTGGGAACTCGGAAAGAACTGTCCCAGCTCCTTCCGAAATTTTCACACTATCGTGGAACAGATGTATGTAACTGGCGTAACGAGCATTCCTGTCGTATTTGCGGCAAGCCTTGCTACAGGCGCCATTATGGCGTGGCAGCTCGCGTATCAGTTCGGCGATATGATTCCGCTTGTGTTCGTCGGAATGGCGGTGGGAAAATCCGTGATGGTAGAACTTTGCCCGATTTTGACGGCCATGGTTCTCGCCGGTCGCGTTGGCGCTTCCATGTGCTCTGAACTTGGAACTATGGCTGTGACGGAACAGTTAGACGCCTACAACGTGCTGGGCCTCAACCCGTACCGTTTTTTACTTGCGCCGCGCTTGATCGCTACAATCGTCATGCTTCCGATTCTTACGATCATCAGTATTTTCATTGGTATCGTCGGCGGCTATGCTACAGCAGCGCTTTACAAAGAAGTTTCGTTTTCCACGTTCTTCTATGGCGTTCGCATGTTTTATGAAGACTGGGACTTTGCTGTAGGCCTTATCAAAGCCGCTCTCTACGGCTACTTCATTGCAAGCTACGCGTGCTACTTCGGTTACAATACGCACAGCGGTGCAGAAGGCGTCGGTAAAAGCACCAAGGCGACAGTGGTCGCCGGCATGACAAGTATTCTAATTGGCGGCTTTGCGCTTTCAAAATTGTTGCTTGTATGAGTGCCGAAGAAAATAGTCCAAAGCTTCACAATACTCCCCAACTTACCCATGCGAGCGTGCTTCTTTCCAAGATTCTTGCCATGGGGAACATCGGGGAAAAACAGGACCTTTTTGCCCTGTTTTCAAACTTTGAAAAGCTGTTCGGAAAGCACTTGGCCGAACACTTGAAAATCACCGATTTGAAAGACGGAATTCTCTTTATAAAAGCCAGCAATTCCGTGTGGAAGAACGAGGCGCTGTACCAGAAAAAAGCTATTATTGATAGGTGCAACGGACTCCTCGGTGCACCCCGCGTCAAGGGAATCCGTTTTATTTCATAGACTGTTTATTTGAGGTTTTCATGGCTGAAGAATATAGTGGTTCGAGCATTACCGTCCTCGAAGGGCTTGAAGCTGTCCGAGTACGTCCGGCAATGTATATCGGTTCTACCGACTCTGTGGGCCTCCATCATTTGGTTTGGGAAGTCGTTGACAACTCTGTGGACGAAGCTCTTGCAGGATTCTGCGACCATATTGAAGTTTCGATCCTCCCGGGAAACGGCATCCGTGTAACGGACAACGGCCGTGGCATTCCTATCGATATTCACCCGAAGGAACATGTGGGCACGATCCAGGTCGTGATGACGAAGCTCCATGCCGGTGGTAAGTTCGACAGCAACTCGTACAAGGTTTCCGCCGGTTTGCACGGCGTGGGCGTGAGCTGCGTGAACGCTCTTTCCAAAAAGCATATCGTAACGGTCCGCCGTGACGGCCGCATTGTGCAGCAGGAATTTTCTAAGGGCAATCCTCTTGGCCCGCAGAAGGACATCGGAACTTACACCGACGGTTCTACCGGTACGACGATCGAATTCTACCCGGACGAAACCATCTTCTCGGCAACAGAATACAATTACGACACTCTCGCAGAACGCTTCCGCGAATATGCGTTCCTCATGAGCGGCATCCGTATTACCCTCACCGACGAACGGACTCCGGACGGTAAAAAAGATTCGTTCCACTTCCCAGGGGGAATCTCTGCATTTGTGAAGTTTGTGGACGAACACCGCAAGCCTCTGTTCGACGAACCGATTCACATTTCCACCGAAGCAGGCAACTATCCGCTCGACATCGCCCTTTGGTACAACGACGGCTATCAAGAAAACTTCTTCAGCTTCGTGAACAACGTGAACACCCACGACGGTGGAACTCACGTCACCGGTTTTAAAACCGCCATGACCCGCATTATCGGCAAATATGCCCAAGAAATTTTGCCGAAGGGAAAAAAGGATACGGCCATTGCCGCAGACGATATTCGTGAAGGTTTGACTGCGGTCATTTCTATCAAGATTCCTCAGCCGCAGTTCGAAGGTCAGACGAAACGCCGTTTGGGAAACTCCGAAGTTGCTGGTCTTGTGAACACCGCATTCGGAAACAAGCTGGACGAATTCTTTGCCGAAAATCCGAACATCGTCAAGATGATCGTAGACAAGGTTTACAATGCGGCCATCGCACGTGAAGCAGCCCACAAGGCTCGTAATCTCGCCCGCCGCAAAAATGTTCTCGAAAGTGGTGGACTTCCGGGTAAGCTTGCCGATTGCAGTGAACGCGATCCCGCTAAATGCGAACTCTTCATTGTGGAAGGTGACTCTGCAGGTGGTTCTGCAAAGCAAGGTCGCCGTCGTGAATTCCAAGCGATCCTTCCTCTCCGCGGTAAAATTTTGAACGTGGAAAAAGCAGGTCTTGACCGTGTGCTGAATGCAGATACGATTCAAGACTTGGTGAACGCTCTCGGTTGCGGCATCGGCAGCGAATTCAAACTGGAAAAGCTTCGCTACCACAAAGTCATTATCATGACCGATGCGGATGTGGACGGTTCCCACATTCAGACACTTCTTCTCACGTTCTTCTTCCGCTACATGAAGCCTCTTGTAGACGGCGGTTATGTGTTTATCGCTCAGCCGCCTCTGTTCCGCCTGTCGCAGGGTCGCAAAACGATCCGATACATCTTCGACGAAGCGGAACTTTCGAGCATCGACACAAACGAAAAGAAGAATTACGAAATTCAGCGATACAAAGGTCTGGGTGAAATGAACCCGGAACAGCTGGCCGAAACCACCATGAATCCGGAAACCCGCATTATGAAGAAATGCCACGTGAGCGACGGTGTCCTCGCGGACAACATCTTCAGCATGCTGATGGGTGAAGACGTGGAACCACGCCGCAAGTTCATCGAAGACAACGCATACAAGGTCATTAACGATTTGGACGTTTAATTGTGAGCATCAATCCCGCAGAACATCCGTCTTTTCAAGCCGTGCTGTCATCAGTGCGGGGACAGGTTCAAGATTATCTCGACAAATCCGAAGAAGTGATTGCCGAAGTGGCTCGCAGTGCGCCTGCAGGCGTTTCGGAACGCATGACCAAATTGATCGCCCGCAAAGGGAAAAAAATCCGTTCCACGATTCTTTCCCTGATTGCAACATCGGGAAGCGAACCAGCGGACGAGTCCCGTATTGCGCACGCCTGTGCTGGCATTGAACTTTTGCACTTGGCAAGCCTTGTACACGACGACATCATCGACGAAACGACCATGCGCCGCGGTGAACGGACCGCACACGTGGAATGGGGAAATAAAGTTGCCGTTCTCATCGGTGATTATATTCTTTCACAGGCCATGTGCTGCGTCATCAATGAAAAATCCCGCGACATTCCTTTGACGCTTTCTACTGCTGCAAACAGCTTGATCGTTGGTGAAATTCTCGAATTGGACAACGCAGGCGATATGAGTCTTTCGCTTGCCAAGTACAATTCGATCATCGAAGGAAAGACAGCTGCTCTTGTGGAAGCCAGTGCAAAAATCGGAGCGATCATTGCCGGTTTTGATGCGGAACGTGTGGAAGCCTGCGGAAAGCTAGGCGCGCACTTCGGGCTTGCATTCCAAATTATCGACGATCTTTTAGATTACGGAATCGGAGCCACCAATCTCGACAAGGCAAAATTCACCGATATTTCTAACGGCCTTGTGACGCTTCCGCTGATCTATTATTTTGAAAGCGCTTCCGCAGAAGACAACGCTTCCCTTCAAAACCTTTTAAAGCGTGCCGCAGAACCCGGAATTCCGGAAGAAATCTGCAAACGTTTGGAATCAGCCGGTGCATTTGAAAAAGCCAAGGAAACTGCGATGCAGCACATTGCTGACGCAATGGAAATCGCCGATTCCCTGCCGATGACCGAACATATTGAATCTTTGAAAACGTTCCTCTATTCCATGACGGAACGCGGAAATTAATTTCCATTGATGCTAAACGATCTGCTTTCAACGCTCAATATTGAGCAGCTTTCGGCAGTCAAAACAACCGAAGGTTACGTACGCGTTATGGCAGGCGCTGGCACCGGAAAAACAAAAGCTTTGACGGCGCGCTACTGCTACCTTGTATCGGAACTCGGAATTTCTCCCGCAAATATTCTCACGGTCACGTTTACCAACCGCGCTGCAAACGAAATGAAAGCCCGTGTACGGTCGATTCTCGGCGATGCGGACCTCGGATTCATCAGCACAATTCACGCCTTCTGCACCCGTTTTTTGAAAGAAGAAATCCACCATTTGGGATACCCCAAAAACTTCATCATCCTCGACACCGAAGATGAACGGGAAATGTTGCAGCGCATTTTTGCGGACATGAAGATTACCCTTCGCGATACGACGATGCAAAAAACCATCGATCAGGTTCTCGAAGCGAAAAAAATGACTCCGGGTTACATCACCGGGTTCATTCAAATTTCTGCAGAAGAATTGCAGCAGTGTATCGACAAAGAAAAAGACCAGCAGAACGAAATCTTTTTACGGTACCTTTACGAGCAAAAAAAGAATTACGGCCTAGACTTTAACGACCTGATCAATTTTGCCCTGTACATTCTTGAAAACTTCCCCGAAGTCCGTGAAAAATGGCAAAAGCGCATTGAATATGTTCTTGTTGACGAATTCCAGGATGTGAGCGAAAAGCAGTACAAGATTGCCCGCATCCTTTCAGGAAAACATAAGAACCTTTTTATTGTAGGCGACAGCGATCAGACGATCTATTCCTGGCGAGGATCCCATGTTCGGCTGTTTCTGGATTTCGACAAAAAATACCCCAGCGCAAAGACGATCGTTTTAAAAGACAATTATCGAAGTACTCCGCAAATTCTTCGAATGTCCAACGAACTGATTTCGCACAACGTTGTGCGTTTTCCAAAGGAACTTTACGCCGTTCAAAGCGATGGTGCAAAGCCTTTGTACTTTCATTGCAAAACCCCAAAAGAAGAAACGGAATGGATCGCAAACACGATTCAAACGCTTTTGGCACAAGGCGCCCGTTTAAGCGACATCGCTGTTTTGTACCGTTCCCATTTTCTTTCTCGCGGTGTCGAAGAAATTCTGATGGAACGGAAGATTCCCTACCGCGTACTTTCCGGAATCTCTTTTTATGAACGTCGAGAAATTAAAGACGTGGTCGCCTATTTGCGAATGCTCACTTCGCAAGATGACATTGCCTTTTTGCGGACGATCAATGTTCCCGGTCGAAAAATCGGAAAAAAGAAAATCGCCTTTTTAAAGGAATATGCGAACACAAATCGCATTTCGCTTTGGAACGCCTTGCTTGAAAATCAAGACAACGGAATTTTCAAAGGGACGAATATTCAAAAATATATCCATGCGATCCTTACGACGCAAAAAGGCCTTGCCGATAAAAAACTCGACGACATTCTTGACGAAGTCTTGGACCTTTCCGGGTATACGGAATACATTCGCATGGATGCGGACCAGGACCGTTTAGACAACATTGCCGAATTCAAACAGAACGTGGAAACGGCGGCCAAAGATCCTGACGAAAATTTGGAAACCTTCCTTTCACGCGTGGCATTGTACGGAAACCTCGACAAAGAAGAGCGTAAAAATGCCGTGAAGCTGTTGAGCATTCACGCAGCCAAAGGTCTTGAATTCCGATTTGTTTTTGTTACGGGACTTGAAGAAGGCGTTTTTCCAAGTGCGCAGATCGAAACCATGGAAGAAATGGAAGAAGAACGCCGCATTGCGTACGTGGCATTTACCCGCGCAAGAGAACGTTTGTTCCTTTCGGAAAATGAAGGCGGCGGCAGTGCAAACCTGAGCAAATTCCCATCGAGATTCATTTTTGATTCCGGGGAACACAATTTGGAATTTGTGCGCCCTCTGCCGGAAGATCTGCGGAAAAAAGCCTTGCAGCACATTCAGCAAGACACGGAACGTTTGGAACTGTTGCAGAACCTCCTTTTTGCCGGCGACCGTGTGCGTCATGCGGTTTTTGGAGAAGGAACGATATTAGAAATCGACGGTCCCAATTCGAGTTATGTAATTCAATTCGACAGGCTTGAAACCACTCGAAATTTGCAATTTACAGCCAAGCTAGAACGCTTATAAGAAAGTTGATAAGAAAGAAAAACCCCGAAAGCTATTCGCTTTCGGGGTTTTCTTTAACATCCGAATTTATTTACTTCAGATTGATGCGAGCGGTGTACTTTTGACTTCCCTGCTGCACAACCAAGAATGCCGGGCCGCGGAAACCTGCAGCGAGCTGCACACTGTTCGTGCCAGCCTTACCTGCAAAGTTCTGCTGAGAAATGACCTGTCCGAGACCGTTCAAAAGCATGGCCTTGCCAGCACCTGCAGATGTTGCCGTGTACATCGCCGTTACAAGACCAGGCTGAACGTTCACATTCATCTTGGCAGCACGTGCGACTGTAGCCTTTTCAATACCGAGAGTGCCCACCGTTACAGCCGTTGCCGGGACGTCCGGTGTCACAAGGACTGCATCCGTAATAATGCCTTCCACATCACCCGTCACAGACTTGTTGAAGTTCGCCAGCGTATCGGCAGTGCCGTCCGCCTTGAGCAGCAAAATGTTGTCGATGGTTACCGTTCCGCTTAACTGCGTACCGTAAACGTTGACACCGAAAGCCATCACGTTGTTTTTAGCAGTGATATCCAAACCGGTGCTGTTGAAAGAAATCACATAATTTGCCCAGCTACCTGCAACGATATCAGCCGTTTCAATGTTGTAATCGCTCCAGCTCCATGCAGAACCAGACATGACAAACGGGCTTACCGTGACCCAGCTATAAGTAACGCCGTCCAGCGGAGAGCTTTCCAGATCGACCTTAGCAAGGATGGACACGCCAATGTAATTGCTCCAGTTTGCACCGTTCAAATTCAAACGGAACGTGCCGACTTCGCTCGAATCCGAGCGCACACTGGTATAAGTCAACTGAACTGCGCGGTTGCTCTGATCGAGACTTGCCGTTACAAGAGAATCGATGATATCGCCGTCGAGAGCAGGAAGGCCGTATGCCGTACGCATCGCATTCAAAACGTTGTAATCGTAAATGCCGCTGTGACCCTTTTGACGGAGAATAATCGAATTGTCCGCATCACCTTCCGCACCGGTATCCCATGCGAACGGAACAAAACCATATTCCTTGGAAAGTTCGTTCACACGCTTGTACCAGGAAACGCGGGAATTCAAATGTTTGCGGAGATTATCGCCCGTAAGCTGCGAACGTTTGATGGCCGCATATTCACCGATGACAACCGGATAGCCCTTGTCCACAAATGCAGTCTTGATCGCTGCAAAAACGGAATCCGTGTAAGCCGGACCTGCATACTGATTTTCGTTCAGCACATAAGTCGTATCGCTTCCAGAGATCACCTTTTGACGGTTTGCATTGTGAGCGATATCCGTCGTGGAATAGTTTTCTTCACCCCAGTAGTAGAAGCAGTTACCCCAATCGGCGTCTTCCTTCATCAGGGAGAACTGGTACGGGTAAAAGTGGAATTCCATCATCAAGTAGCCAGGACCAGCCGGATCGTTCGGCATGTTGTTAGCCAACAGCGAAAGCGTGAGAGCTTCATCGGTACGCGGACCCTGAATTGCAATGGTACGTGTAGCATTGTTTCCGCCCGAAGCACGGACTGCATTGATCATCGTTTCGTGGTAACGATTCAAAAGCGCCATACGTTCTGTCGTAAACTGGACCTGACCCGAAGAAAGCCATGCGTCGTTCACACCCGGTTCGTTTGCGCTGCCGAAGATCACGTGTTCATCAAAATCCTTGAACTTATCCGCAATCTGCTTCCAGAATTCACCCTGGAGCTTGTTTACCAAAGCGGAGTCCGTCTCGGCAACCGCATCATCGCTAATCGAATGGGTTCCTGCAAAGACGTTGTCTTCGAGCCAACCGGTATCCCAGTGGCTATTGAGGAAGGCATACATGCCGTTATCGACCACCATCTTCACCACAGTGTAAACGGAATCGAGCCAGCCTTCATTGATTTTACCCGTGGTCGGATCTGCATGCGTATACCAAGCTGCCGGAATACGAACAGAGCCAAAGCCAGCGTCAGCGATGTCCTTAATATACGTCGCTGTCGGGAACGGGTTACCCCAGCATTCCATCGTCGGGCAAGCGCTCGAAATTGGCACTTCCATGGTGTTGCCGATGTTAATGCCAAAGCCCATTTGCTTCTGGATTTCAGCTGCAGTCGGAAGCGCCCAAGCCTGCACAGCAAAGGCAGACGCAGCCATCAACGGAATCAATTTTTTCATAAACCAACCTCTATATATAAAGTCAGCCTAAATTTAGATTCCGAGCCGTCTAAACGCTCAAATGTAAAGTTTTGTTAATTGAAAAAACTTTTGCAAATCATTTATACACGTTTCCAACGGAGTGTTTTTCCGGCAAAAAGAGGCACTGCGCCGTCCACATTTTCGGGAACGGTCCACGGTTCTTCCGCATACACCACTTTTTTCGCCGACCGCGGAATCCGGTAAAAATCCGCTCCAAAGCCTCCGATAAAATTCGAAAGTTTATCCAAATGCCCCGCTTCTTCAAAAATCTGAATTAAAACAGGGATGGCAACCGGAGCCGTGTAAACGCCTGCGGCTCCACAGCAACATTCCTTTTTGCTCTGGGCATGAGGCGCCGAATCCGAGCCGAAGAAAAACTTTGGATTTCCGCTGAATGCAGCTTCACGGAGAGCGGCACGGTCTTCCGGGCGTTTAGGCGTCGGCTTGCAAAAATGATGGGGCATCAAAGATCCTCCGATAATATCGTCCAATGTATGCAGCAAATGGTGCACAGTGATGGTCGCCGCTACATTCTGCGGCAATCGAAGGACCGCTTCCACGGAAGCCTTTGTGGAAAGATGTTCAAAAACAATGCGCAATTTAGGGAAATGTTCTGCCAAATATTCCACGCGACGGATAAATTCCTTTTCGCGATCCAAGCAGAACGCTGTGGGCTCTTCACCATGGATGCACAGTACCAAGTCCAGCTTTTCCATTTCAGCGATCACCGGGAGAATGGAATCGAAGTCCGATACGCCGTCTTCGCTGTTCGTTGTGACTCCTGCCGGGTAATATTTACCGGCAACAGCCCCGGCAGCCTTCATCGCGGCCAAATCTTCCGGTGTGAATTTCGCATTCAGCTTGAATGTCATCAAAAGATCCAGATCCGGAGCCGCTTTTTGAATTTCAGCGCGGTAATCCTGGATCTGTAAAGCACTTGCGATCGGGGGAACCGTATTTGGCATCACAAGAATGCGGCCAAATTCACTTGCCACGGTCTTTGCGTAGTTTTCAAGAGGCGCACCCTGGCGAAGGTGCACGTGGAAATCATCGGGTAACGGAAGTTCTAACGTTTTCATCACAAAAGAAAATAGCATTTTTAATATATATTAGGGGCATGTTCCCCCGTCCACGATTCTTACTTTCCATTTGTTCCGTTTCCCTGCTGTGCGCTTGCGGCGTTGAATTTGACACCCGCGGAGCGGAACGTTTGCAGTTCAGTTACACGACTCCGCCAAACATCAAATCCACATACGAAGTCCTCTTAGGAAACCTAGAAGCCAAAAAGTACGAGAACATTCACGGAGCGGTCAAACATATTTCACAAAAGAATTACGTCGTTGCCAAAGATGAATACGGGAATTGGATGGAACCGCATTTTGCAGGGACTGTCGAAATCCATCATTTGCCAAACGGTGAATTGGCCGATTTCGCAAGTTACGATAGCACCGGGAGCTTAACCACCCTCGCCCAGGTAATTCACAAAGCGAACCGCCGCGAAATCTACGTTCACACTTTTGATGCAAACCGTGACTTTGTGTACTTCCTCGCCAACGACAACCGCATCATCGAAGAATCGGGTACTCCTTTCTACCGCCAAAGTCCCGTAGACAACTCTTGGAATTCCGCAGACGGGCATCTCTCCTGGGAAGAAAATTCCAAACATCAGATTGTAGCCGCTTCAGGCAGCACCCCCAGCGTTCAATACCGCCACCTTTACGAATATGACGCAAACGATTCTCTGGTGCGCATTTTGGCCATGGACCAGAACGGTAAAAGGATCGGATCCATTGAAAGAGAATTTACAGACAGCCTTCTGCAGAAAGTGGAATTCCGCTTTGACGAGCATCTTTTTTACCCCGACCTTTTGAATTACACCGAAACGTACCAGTACGATTCCAATGGACGTTTGACGCGTATCATCACCAAGCATTCCAAAGCCTGGTCTCCTAAAAACGACACGACACTCTACGTTTATCGCGACAGTGCAAACTTTTCGGAGCGTTTCATCTACCGCCACGGTGAATTAGAATCCCATTCCGTATACGACGCCCATGGGAACGCAACTTTGATCGAAACCTATGGATCCTTTATTTATGAAGGTTCCGACGGCACAGCGGAATCTTACGACATGGAACGCCTTGTCCGAGAAATTGAATATTACGGCGACACTGCCGAAGCCAAAACGGACAGCAACATTCTAAAGCAACCGTTCATTTCCCTTTCCGCAGACGAATTCTTCCGGGAAACGAAAGACTCCGCGCTCTACTGCATTCCGTCCAAGAATCGCGTTTTCTGCCGCACGTTAAACAAAGTTCCCGGCACGCTCTTTTTGAACTTCATCGAAAGCATTACTTACAAAAACGCAAGCGAAGTATTCCTAGAAAAGAATGCGGCAAAGCCAACCACTCCGCTGCTCATTTCGGAAGGCAAATGCGCAATGATTCTCAACACGAGCCTTGAAGACAATGGCATTCTCTTTACCAATTCCCTTGTAAAGATGAAGCGCAATCCCTATGCGCAGTTCTTTGGAGATACTCTTTCGTTCTCCGCCAAAGATTTTCCCTGTGAATTGAAATAAGCTTGTATCAGTCGTCGATTTCGACGACTTTTCGACTATTGGTGGATCCCATCGCAACGCGAACTGCGCTTTTGGGCTTTTTAAAATATTCCGCGATAACTGCACAAACGGCTTCGTTCGCTTTGCCTTCGACAGGCGGAGCCTTGACGTCTACTTTATAAGAACCGTCGGGCTGCAAAACGACGCCTTCGCGTTTGCTCCGAGCGTGAACTTTGATCTGGATCTTCATTCCGGAATTTCCAGAGCCTGTTCTTTTTCCATTGCAGAAAGCAGATCGGACTGGCTCTTGATCATGGCGCGGATGCGGATGAAGTAGTTCGTGCGGAGCTGTTTTAACTGTTCGATTTCGGAACGGAGATATTCCGCTTCACGCTTTGTATTTTCCACTTCGTGCTGTGCGCGGGTCTTCGCTTCGGCAACGATCAGTTCCCCTTCCTTTTCAGCGTTGCGGCGGACTTCGTCCAAAGTTCTCTGCATCGTCACGGCGGCATCTTGAATCGTCTTTTCGATTTGCTTGTAATAGTTCACGCGTTCTTCCGCAATTTTCAAACGCTCCGTGAGTTCGGTACGGTTACGACCGGATTCTTCAAAAGCTTTGGCCGCCGTTTCAAGAAAAGCCTTGACCTCTTCCGGGTCAAAACCGCCAAAGCGTTTGGTGTGGAAAGTCTGATTGCGAATGTCAAGCGGCGTGAGGTCCATAAAATAAACCTCTGATTGCCCATAATATAGGATTTAAATTTTAGGCGGAATGTGGAGTGAGATAAAAAAATCAAACCTTCGCTTGAATTAAAATTTTACCATCCCTAAAACCGAACAACCGCATTTACTCCGCCACGCTTTTCGATAAAATTGAGTTCGGGGAAAATCATCAATTGCAGCGCACTGGATTCGCCACCGCGCTTTCGCAGCTTATAACGATCGAGCGCAGCTTGGTATTCATCGCGCTTATTGGCATGTCCTTTGTGGACAATATACTTGTAAGTGTTGTACGAAAGAACAGGAATACCCACGCCAAGAAAAGGGATGGAAATTAATAGGCTTAAAGATCCTAAAACATTCCCGGCAACATTCTCGTAAGGATCGTTTGAATTGTACAATATGGCATATAGTCCAAACCCGACAAGAGCCCC
>JAGDBD010000076.1 GCA_017959225.1 Fibrobacter sp.
ATGCAGACGACGTCCGCAAAGCGGCAAGTCACGTGCCTCTGGAAAGGCTCTTGCTCGAAACGGATTCGCCCTACCTCGCACCGGTTCCGCACCGCGGCAAGGTGAGCCACGCCGGCATGATTCCGGACATTGGAAAAGTCCTTGCCGAAGTCCAAGGCGTCCCCTTTGAAGATCTCATGGATGCCGTCAGAAAAAATACCCGAGACTGCTACGGCGTCTAATTTGAGCATTCTTGAGCATTCGTCCCAAGCTAAAACCGAAACCTTTTGTTTCGGTTTTATTTTTTGAGAACAATTTTACAACCAATTCCGAATATTCCAAAGTGGAATTTATCAATTAAACATTGAATTTTCAACACGTAACAAATTTTTACGTTGCCATTCCACAGCCTTTTGTTTATGTTTCTTTTTGAGAACATTCTCAAATATGGAAAAGGATTGGTGATAATGCTCAAAAAACTCGCACTCTGTTCCACTGTCGCATTCGGACTTGCCACGTCCGCACAAGCGCTTACAATCAACAAATCCGGCGGATGGTTTGAAACCGTCTACGCAACTTGGGCACCGGTCAGCGGCGCTTCCAGTTACAACGTGTATTGCGACGGCACGCTTATAGACGACGCACTTATTCGCACCTATTCCTCTTACGTCCGAGCCGACATTCCGGGCGTCAAAGCAGGATCCCACACCATTAAAGTCGCAGCCGTCAAATCGGGTTCGGAAACGGAATCCGCAACAACCACAGCCACGGCAATCGCCCACGACCGCGCTGGTTTTGCCTTTAACAACGGCCGCGTTCCGGGTGCTTACAACACGGACGGTACATTAAAAAGCGGTGCCGTCGTCATTTACATTTCCGAGAACACCAAAAACACGGTTACTTTTGACGTGCAGACCAAAAGCAACGGCACAACGACTACGTGTAAAAGCTTCCAAGGCATTTTGAACTGCATGAAGAAGGGTTATGAAACCCGTCCTATCGACTTCCGTTTTATCGGAAACGTCACCGATTCCGATTCTCTCGTTGCTGGCGACATGGTGATCGACCTGGGATCTTCGGAAACCACGTATCTCACCATTGAAGGGATTGGTGAAGACGCCACTGCAAACGGCTGGGGCATTCGCTTAAAAAATGCACAGAACGTGGAAATTCGAAATCTCGGCATTATGAATGTGGATAGCGATGAAGGCGACGACATCGGTCTTCAGCAGAACAACGCTTACGTTTGGGTGCACAACGTGGACTTTTTCTACGGCGATGCAGGTTCCGACGCGGACCAGGCAAAAGGCGATGGATCTCTCGACTGCAAAAAGTCCACTTACATCACATTTAGCTACAACCACTTCTGGGATAACGGAAAGAGCAACCTTCTCGGCCTTTCCGAAAATGTCTATAGTTACAACTCGACCGATTACTATATCACTTATCACCACAACTGGTACGATCATTCCGATAGCCGTCACCCCCGCGTACGTTACTACAACGCCCACGTTTACAACAACTACTACGATGGCAATGCAAAGTATGGCGCAGGCAGCACCGAAGGCTCTTCGATCTTCATGGAAGGCAACTACTTCCGTAACTGCAAATACCCGATGCTCACCTCGATGCAGGGTAGCGACCTTTACGCGGGTACGTCCACGGCAAGCAATGACAACGCCACATTCAGCAAAGAAGACGGCGGAACGATCAAAGCCTACAACAATTACATGACTGGAACTTACACCTTTATTCCTTACGGAGCAAGCTCCTATGTGAACAAAGGTTCTACCGTAAGCGCTTCCTCCATGGGAGTTTCTACGACTACGGATTTCGACGCCTATGTCGTTACGAGCAAAAGCACGACCGTTCCGAGCAGCATCACTTCCAAGCAAGGCGGTCACTATTACAGCAATTTCGATACAGGTTCCAAAATGTATTCTTACACGGCAGAATCTCCGGAAAACGCGAAGACTTCGGTGGAATCCTATGCTGGCCGTATGAATGGCGGTGATTTTGACTGGACATTCACCGATGCCGATGACGAATCTTATGCAGTCAATACGAATCTCAAAAGCGCATTACAGTCTTACACGGGAAGCGTCAAGAGCATCCAGGGCGACGGCGACATTGTGATTACGAGTTCTTACAGCACATCCTCTTCGAGCTCCGCAGTTTCTTCCAGCTCTTCTTCCAGTAGCGCTAAGAGTTCTTCCAGCGTTGCCGTAAGCACCGGAACCATCACGGGAGACATTGTACACAACTTCACCGAAAGCGGAACAACAAGCAGCGTGTTCGGAATTTCTGGAAATCTTTCGACGAGCAAGGGATCTGTTACTTATAACGGAACGACCTTGACCACTTGCCTCAAAATGGAAACCGCCACCTCCATCACGTTTACGCTGAGCACTTCGGGTACAATGCAGCTCGTGTTCCTTTCGAGCTTTACCGGAAGCGTGAAAGTGGACGGAACGAGTTACACAGCTTCTGCTGGCATTGTCACGGTGAACCTTGCCGCAGGATCCCACACGATTACAAAAGGCGACGCCGCTTATCTTTTCTTGATCGTGATCGATCTCGATGACGGGAATAGTTCTAGCAGTACAAACGTCCAGAGCTCCAGTTCTAGCGAAACCAGCTTGAGCAGCAGTTCTAGCGTTGAGGAAAGTTCTTCAAGCTCTAGCGATAGAACCGCCATTTCCACAAGGGCGGTAGGCCTTCCTGCCGGAATTCACTTTAACCGCAGCACGAGCCGTCTTACCATCGGCAGCGCATCAGTAAACCGCGTGGACGTCATCTCCATCACCGGTGAAAAAGTGCTCCATTCCGCAAATGGCCAGTCGGAATTCAGTCTAGCAAAAATGCCCAGCGGAATCTACCTCGTCCGAGCGATCACCGCAGAAGGTCATTTGACCCTGAAGATTTTCAAGGATTGACATACCCCAAACCAAAAAAGAGCGAGCGCCTAGCGGCGCTCGTTTTTTTACTAAATTTTCCCCGACTTTAATAAAAGAGGTTGCATTCATGAGCAAGAATTATAAAATCGCAGTTCTTCCGGGCGACGGTATCGGCCCGGAAGTGATGAAGGAAGCAGTCCGCGTTCTCGACGCTGTAGCCGACAAGTTCGGTTTCTGCACCGAAAAGGAATGGGCAGACGTGGGCGGCATCGCTTACGATCATTTTAAGCATCCGCTTCCGGAAAGCACTCTCAAAACGGGTGAAGCTGCTGACGCGATTCTCTTCGGTTCCGTAGGCGGTCCGAAGTGGGAATCCCTCCCTCCGAATCTCCAGCCGGAACGCGGCGCTTTGCTCCCGCTCCGTAAGCACTTCAAGCTTTTCTGCAATCTCCGTCCGGCCAAGGTTTACAAGGAACTCGCTCCGGCTTGCCCGCTCCGCGCAGACATCGTCGGTGACGGTTTCAACATCCTCACGGTCCGCGAACTCACCGGTGACGTTTACTTCGGCCAGCCGAAGGGCCGCGAAGGTTCTGGCAAGGACGAAATCGGTTTCGACACCATGAAGTACAGCCGTTACGAAGTGGAACGCATCGCCCGCTTCGCATTTGAAGCTGCCATGGGCCGTCGCAACAAAGTGGCAAGCATCGACAAGGCAAACGTTCTCACCACCAGCGTCTTCTGGCGTGAAATCGTGAAGGAAATCCACGACAAGGAATTCCCGGAAGTGGAACTGGAAAACCTCTACGTGGACAACGCAGCCATGCAGCTTCTCCGCCGTCCGCGTGAATTCGACGTTCTCCTTTGCCCGAACCTCTTCGGCGACATTCTCACCGACGAATGCGCTATGCTCACCGGTTCCATGGGTCTGCTTCCTTCCGCATCCATCGCAGAAGGTTCCTTCGGTCTTTATGAACCGGCAGGCGGATCCGCTCCGGATATCGCCGGCAAGGGCATTGCAAACCCTCTCGCCCAGATTCTTTCCGTCGCCCTGATGCTCCGCTATTCCTTCAAGGAAGAAGAAGCTGCCAAGGCTATCGAAACCGCTGTGGAAAAGGCCATCAGCGCCGGCTACCGCACCGGTGAAATTTGGAAGGAAGGCGACAAGAAGGTCGGTACCACTCAGATGGGTGACGCAATCCTTTCCTTCTTGAAGTAATCTTTCAAAGCTTCATGCAAAAAGCACTCGCATTCGCGAGTGCTTTGTTTTTTTTAGATCTTCCGGAATTTCTTTGCCAAATCCTTGCGATTTAACGATTCCAGTCGGCCGGCAAGCTCTTCGCGAAGCTGCCCGTCCATTTTTTTGATTGCGGAAGCGTTCGCATCGAGATACTTGGAAAGCCTGTCGAATTCATTCATCGTGGCAAGCATGTTCACATAATCCGGGTTCACGCTGTCGTTTAAACGGAACTGTTCGTGGGCATCTAAAAGTTCTTCTTTACGCTTTTCCGAAACTACCTGGCAAAGGCTCATCAGGTGATATTCCTTCGGGAATTTTTCGTAAAGCTGTTCGGCAAGTTCCAATGCTTCTTTCTTCTTTTCTTCCTTAAAAAGAATTCCGATTTTTAAATCCAAAAATTCTTCTTCATCGCTTCCTGTAGGATTCTTGACTTCGGCTAAAAAGCGATTTGCATTCGGAATATCTTCGGCCAAGTAATAAGCGTTTGCCACGTCGATATTTGTCTTGTTCGAACGGTCCGGGTCGTAAAGGAACGCGGCTTTTTCGTACAGCTGCGGATCGTTGGCGCCGTCCGCAAGGTCCAAAAGTCCCATGTAAATTTCATTTTCATTTTCCAAATCATGGGACTGAACTGTCGAAAGGACTTCATTTGCAAGCTGTTGAAGTTCCTCTGCCGAAAGGAAATCGTGCGCAGAAAGAATGAGTTCCGTACGCGGATCTTCTCCAACGGAATTCACCATCAAATCATGCATCAGGTTTTTCACATATTCACGATCTTCAAAAGTCTTCGCCTTTTCTGCAAAGAAAGCGACAGCATCCGCAAAAAGTTCTTCTACAGCCGTTGCCAGTTCTTCATCGGATTCTGGAATTTCAAAGAAGGCATTGCAGTTCAAATACCAAGCGAGCATTTCGAGGATTTCACGGTCTTCCTTTAGGCTTTCGATTTTTTCGAATTGGCCTGCGAGAAGGTTGTAAAGCTCCTCCGCATTTTCAATAGCCGGATGCTGACCCTTGGCCACAGCCAAAAGAACTTCACGAATTTTATCCGCTGCACTGCGATTGGAATCTTCAAGAGCGGCGGACTTCCAAACTTTTTTCTGTTTTGTCATTTATTTTTTTCCGATAATACGTTGATAAATGGATTGGGCTTTCGCTTCGTCGCCAGCATTGTAATAGGCGTTGCCCACGTTTTCTGCTCCAATGCGACCTTGGGAATTTCCCATTTTCCAAGCGTTCATGTAATTTTCAAGCGCTTCTTCGTAGCGATTTTGCGAAAAATAGATTTGCCCTAAATCCACGTAGAGCATGTCTGAATCTTTCTTAAACCGGAGGCCTTCTTCGAGGGTAAAAATCGCCATCCACGGGGAAGCATCTTCGATGTACATGTGCGCCAAGTAGCGCCGTGCCGAAGTATTTTGCGGATCGATCAAAAGGCCATTTTCCATTTCGCGGATCGCCTTTTTAGGCATTTCCATTTTGGTGTAGTAATGGGAAAGCGTATAATGCACATCGGCGCCGGCTGCCGCAGAATTGTCTACGGCGCGTTTCAGCGTTTTAATTGCATATTCATAGTCTCCGAGTTTTTCGTACACTTCCGCAAGACCGTACCAGGCATCAATCCTATCCGGATTTAAACGGGTTGCCGCTTCAAAATGTTTTTGGGCAAGGGCAAAAGCCCGGGATTTAATAAAGCATTCACCAAGGGCATAGTGAATGTGGTCGGAATCTTCACCGAGTTCAAGGGCACGTTTATAAGCGACAATGGCAAGGCCGTAATCGGAACCCAAGTAATACAGATCTCCGAGCAAGACCCAAGCCTTGGTAAAATCCGGCATCAGCTCCACGGTGCGTTTGTACGCCACCATCGCCACGTTGTTCTTTCCAAGCTGCACCAGCGTATTTCCCAAATTGAACCAGGCAAAAGGTTCATACCGGCCGTCCTGAATTGCAGCACGGTACATTTTAACAGCCTGTTTGTAATCGCCTTTATCGTAAAGCTCGTTGGCCGCTTTAAAATAGTCTTCGGCAAAAGCTCTAGAAGAAATCGACAAAACCGCAATCAGGCAGATTGCAAATAAATTCACCTTTCGGAGTGTCAAAAGCTTATGGAACAAATTTGAACTCCTTCGTCGCTTTCTGCGCCACCGGGTAATGCCCGAGCTTCGCCGGTTCAAACTTCCAATTGCGAATCGCCTTCAACGCTTCCGTTTCAAAGCCGTAACCGGCAGGATCCACGGAAAGCACCTTCAAATTCGTCACATTGCCATAGACATCGATCACCATGTAAATTTTAACGTAGCCGGCCACTCCCAGTTTTTTCGCCCGGGATGGGTATTCCGGATTTACCGTTTTAAGCGCCTGAGCTTCTTCGTCCACGTCCCCCGCTTCGTAAACGACGTTTTGCATACCGCCACCGGCTCCGACTTCAACGCCATCACCGGAACCGTCCCCACGTGCAAGGGAAAGGTCCATGGCAAAATTCGAATTGGAACGTGCACTGTTGGAAGCGCTCGTCACTTTAAACTTGTTCGTTTGGATGATCTTGTGGATCATCTTCTGCGGCTGCGTCTTCTTTTTTTCTTTGATAACCGTTTCCACTTCGGTAATGGCTTCCACCGTAGGCTTTTTAGGCCCGCCGTGATCGCGGAACAGCAAAACGTTCAAGACGGGAATCGCCAAAAAGAAGAACGTATTCACCACAAGCGCAAAAACGACGGCAAAGAACCATCTGGAACGAAACAGGATTCCGGAAAGCTTCTTCAACCGTTACTCCTTGGAAGCCGAAATGGAAACTTTCCGCACGTGCGCAAGGTTGCATTCATCAAGCACATCCACAATTTTTCCCGAAGGAGCGTCCCGATCCGAAACGATGATCACCGGACGGTCAGGGGCTTCATTCATCATCTGACGTAAAATCGTCTGCAGCGAAGACAGGTTCACCTGGGTTTCGTTAATATGCACAGTCCCTTGGCGCGTAATGCCGATCAGAATGCTTTCCTTGGAAAGTTCTTTAACCGTACTCGCTTTAGGTTTTGAAACGTCAATGCCCGTTTCCCGCGTAAATGTCGATGTCACAATAAAAAAGATGAGAAGGATAAACGTCATATCCATCATCGGAGAAATGTCGATACCGCCAAAGCGACGGCGTCTTGGGCGAATAAAACTCATAAGCCCTCCACGGAAAGCATTTCATTTTCAAATTGCAAAGCGTCTTTCCAGCACTTCGCTTTCAAATGATTCAACCTGGCAAGCAGTTGATTGTTCGCAAGTACAATCGGGAACGATACGAGAAGCCCCGCCTGAGTCGTGAGCAAAGCTTCAGAAATTCCGTCCGCAATGAGCACCGGATTTCCAAAGCCAAAAAGCTGAATAGTGCTGAACACATGCACCATGCCCGAAACCGTTCCAAGAAGTCCAAGCATCGGAGCAAGCGACGCACAAACGGCAATCGTCGGGAACGCTTTATCGAATTCCACATCGTACGAATGCGTCGCGAGCTTTAAGCTGTTATCGACAGCGGAACGTCCAAGACTTACCGCATCCGAAATGGAACGTTTTAAAGTCGCAAGCATTCCATGTTCACCACGGCTTTTGGCACGGCGATACACAAAATACCGTTCGAACAAAAGAATCCACGCAAACAGCCCCAAAAGGAAGATCGGGAGGAGCACCCAACCTCCTTGCACAAGCAAGGCGCGAATTTCTTCTAATGCCGAAAGCTTAGTCATTTTACCCCTGAAGCCAACGGGAATTCAAAACGGCAAGGCCCGCTTTTTCCATCCGAGCGCGAATCGTATCGGCACGGTTCGTTAAGAACGTAAGCAAGAACTGCAAAGGAATCGCAACGATCAGGCCTGCTTCCGTCGTCAAAAGCGCAACAGAAATACCGCCGGCTAGGAGCTTCGGGTCCGAAGTTCCATGCATCGTAATCACTTGGAAAAGCTGAATCATGCCCATGACCGTTCCAAGGAGTCCCACAAGCGGAGCGGTTGTCGCCAAAACGGAAAGGGTAGAAAGTCCACGTTCAAGAGTCGGGACTTCACCGGCAAAGACTTCTTCAATGGCTTTTTCGGCAGCAGCGCGATTCGGGTAATCCGAAGCGATACCCGTCTTCACCACCTTGCCGATCGAGCCGTGGAGTTTTTTTGCAAGAGCTCGGGCTTCATCCATTTTGCCTTCCGAAGCAAGCTTCAGCACTTTACGGTAACGGAGAGAAGCTCCTTTAATCGAAAGCACAACGAGCCTTTCTACAACGATCAAAAGGCCGAGAATCAAAAGCAAAGCGATGGGGTACATCAAAATGCCGCCATCGTGGAAAGCCTGTTTTACACGATCCATCCAAGTTTTTTCTTCCGAATTGACAAGTTCCGTGGAAAGCGTCGTGCTGAGTAACACGTCCACCGGGACCATGGCAAATGCGGAATCCTTCGACATGCTAAAGGCCGAGTTCACTTCCATACGCGGTTCCGCCGTATTCATATCGTGCCACGTAAAAATTTGGCCTTTATCACCTGGAGCCGGGAGCATCATCGAAACAGAACTGTCCGAACCCGAAGAAGCCCGCATAGCAAAAATTCCTCCCAAACGGAGTTCTTCACCAAAAGCCACTCGGCTGCCAAAAATCAATTCGCCTTTTCTCCATTCGATTTCACGGCTAAAAGCGAGTTCCTTTTTCGCAAGTTCAATGACGCTGTTCGCAACGCGCATAGGATCGTCTCGGTAAAGGGCTATGGTCTTTTCGGTGCGGTTGAATTCTTCGATTCGTTGAGGAATCTGGAATGGAATTCCACGGTCCTTCAACTGGAAGATCGGTTCAAGAATTCCCTTGTCCGCAGCCAGAGCCATGTATTCCGCCCGCTTCGCTTCCGTATTCGCTTTGACCTGAGCCAAATCTTCGTGGGCAACGCGCACGTTTTCTTCCAAACGAACACGTTCTTCCATCAAACGGTCAAGTTCATCTTTTGCTTCTTCGTACTTCTGGTTAAAAAGTTCCCGTTCCTGATTTGCCTTTTCACGGTCATTCCAACGGGCAGCCACTTCCATGTCCCGTTTTTGACGGGCTTCTTCCAGTTCCGCTTTTGCCTTGTTCAATTCAGCACGTTCACGGACAAGATTGTCTCCGTTCACATCGCCGCCAAGCGCTTGCTGTGCAAATAGTACACCGGCGCCAAGCACAATCGCTGTCGAAATTTTTTTCAAGGAGCGCATCATTTTTTCACCTCCTTCTTTTCGGCTTCCACCTGTTTTTCAGCAGGCAAAACCCTTACCACCGGCACAGGCACACGCACGATATGCGGAGCGGCCTTCCCTTCCGCCACGCGGAACGCATCCTTCACCTGAGCCCGAAGTTCAAGCGACGCCGGAATTTTTTTCCAACGGTAAGCGCCATTTTCACGATCGAGCCAATAGTATTCCGTCTGGTCCGCACTTTCAAAAATGGCAGCCACAGCGCCATAGCGGAAATATTTACCCTGCATCTGCTTGCCGGTTTCCGAATCGGTCAAATAACCGTCCCAGGATTCCGTCGTATAGCCCATGCGAATGCGTTCCATAAAAACTTCCAGAATGCGGCCAAGAGCGTCATCTGGTGCAATAACGCCTTTACGCAGTTCCGAAGCCATTTCTTTTAAGCTTTCCGAAGTTTCCGTGGCGCGGTAAGGAAAGTCCGCTTCGAAATACGGGACAAGTCCTTCGATGACTTTTGCCAAGTCCTGAGCGTATTTTTGTTTGCGGGAATCGTACCACTGCGCAACGCCAAATGACTTGTTGCGCGCTTCGTTCAAACGGACGAGTTCCGCTTTCATCGCTTCGATTTCCGAACGAAGGGACTTCTTTTGATTGTTCAGCGAAACGACCTTGTCACGCCCGGACTTGATAAAATCTTCGTGACGCTTTTTTTCGTCGGCATGCAATTTCTTTTCTCGGGCAGTTTCTTCGTTGACAGTTTTAATCTGCCGACGGACTCCGTCTACGGTTTCCGCCGCGAAGGTCACTCCCAGACTCAAAATGAAAAATAGGGGAAGGAATTTCTTCATAGAGTAAAAATACAAAAAACGCCCGGCACAGAGCCAGGCGTTTGCAAAATTCAAATCCGATTTTTAACGACCGAATTCCTTGATGTAAGCCGGCGTATTCTTTGCACCGTGCTTCTTCAAGTAAGCGATCAAACGGGTATAGCCTTCGTTCTTCGCCCAGTCGAGAACCGAGTATCCCTGACCGCACTTGGCGTTCACATCCACACCCTTTTCCACGAGGTAAACCATAGCATCGTAATTACCGCCCTTCACAGCGAGGTGAATCGGATAGTACGTGTCAGCACCGCGGACTTCAAGAGGAGCACCTGCATCGCCGAGGATCTTCAAAATGTCGGCAGCACCGATCTTTGCAGCCAACGCCACAGCAGCAGCCGTATTTGCAATTTCACCGGTTTCCTTCATTTTGCTCACGAGGAATTCAACCACTTCCTTGTTCTGGCGTTCGATGGCGTCTTCCAAGTAAGTCTTGCCAGCACTGTTTGAACCGTCGAGCTTTGCACCGTGATCTGCCAAGTACTGGAGAACATCGATTTTACCCTTGTTCACAGCAATTGCCACTGCGGAGTTGCCGTTGTCATCGGTAGAATTGATATCGTAAGAAGCCTTCAAAAAGAGGCTCATACTTGCAGTATCGCCCGGAGTCACATAGGAAATGAACTTGTTCGGCGTAAACTGAATTTTCTGCTTGGTCAGGTACTTGCGAACAGATGCCGGATCATTCGGATCCATTTCGTCAGAGCAAGCGGTAAACATCAACGAAAGCGCGCAAGCGCCGAGAACAAGAAGGGATTTCTTTTTCATGCGGAAAACTCCAGTAAAATAAAGTCAAATTGAAAATAAACAAAAAAAGCCTTTTTGGAGCCGGATTTGTGGATTTTTTTCAGGTTTTTGTGCAAAAATCCCCTCGCAAGACCCCTTAAAAATTGTAAACTTAGAGAGAAATGAGTATTTGGCGTCAAAAAATTCGAAAAGTCGTCTTCATAGCCACCTTTTTCCTGGCTCTTGCGTCCGCTTTTGCCGCTACCGCAGATTCAACTCAGACGCCACTTTATAAAACCCATCCGGTTCGTCTCGGTCTCACCTACGAATTCGGGTATTTGAGCTCTTCGAATCTAGAAACCAACATGTCTCGCAAGGGCAAGCGTTACAACGCCGACCTTGACGTTGCCCACATGCTTGGAGTCACCGGTCAATACAACGTCAACGAATGGGTTTCCTGTTTTGGCGTCCTCGGCTACCGCGAAATCAACATCGAATACGAACCTCGCGACAAGTCCGATGAAAAAAGTTCCATGTCTTCCCACACAATCCAGTTGCAGTTGGGAGTGGAAGTGGGATTTTCGTTCCTCACGGCCAAGGAATATCAGCTCCGCGCCTTCGGCTTTGCCGGGCTGATGAGCGGTTTGAATCTGATCGACGACTATTACATGAGCTCGCCGCTATATGGTTATGTCCGCGGCATCGGGCTCCAGTTGAACCTTCGCCATTTTTCGATTCTTGGCGGGGTCCGTTCCACACACATTTACTGGCACACATATACATCGGATAATTGGGAAAGTGACGATGACGAATTCATGGCAGACTTTGACCTGATGTCGTCACCATTTGTTTCTATCGGTATAGGATTTTGAAAATGAAAATTCTCGTTACAGGGGCTGCAGGTTTTATCGGTTGTGAAACCGTTCTCGCTTTTTTAAGAGATGGTCATGAAGTTGTCGGCATCGACAATTTAAACGATTATTACACGCCCAAGCTCAAACACGACCGTTTGGCCCGAATTCCAAAAGAACATTTTCAATTTGTGGAATGCAGCCTTGTCGATAAAGAAATTCTCCTTCAGCTGTTTAAGGAACATTCTTTCGACATCGTGGTGAACCTCGCCGCCCAAGCAGGTGTGCGATACAGCTTAATCAATCCGCAGAGCTATGTGGATTCCAACATTACAGGGTTCTTGAACATTCTCGAATGCGCAAGAGCGTTCCCGCCCAAGCACTTGGTTTACGCCTCTTCTTCTAGCGTTTACGGTCGAAACACCGAGACGCCGTTCCGCACCACGGACCGCGTCGAAAAGCCTTCGAGCCTTTATGCCGCCACAAAACGTTCCAACGAGCTGATGGCGGAAACTTACCACCACCTGTTCCAGCTGAACCTGACAGGTCTTCGGTTCTTTACCGTTTACGGACCCTGGGGCCGACCGGACATGTCTCCATGGCTCTTTGCAAACGCCATCACCCACAACCAGCCGATCAAAGTGTTCAACAACGGCAAGATGATGCGGGACTTCACTTACATCGACGACATTGTGGAAGGGATCCGTCGCATCGCTTACAACGGAGCAGAAAAGCCCGCCCCGCTGAACCGCCTTTACAACATTGGACGCGGCAAACCCATCAAACTGATGGACTTTATCGCAACCCTGGAAAAGAACTTTGGCAAAGTGGCCGAAAAGATCATGATGCCCATGCAACCGGGCGACGTGGAAATCACCTGGGCCGATACCGAAGCTCTTGAAAAAGAAACCGGTTACACGCCCTCCGTGGACCTTGACACAGGAATCGCTCGGTTCGCAGAATGGTTCAAAGCCTATAACCCGGTATAGCCAAAGCCTTTCCATCAAGAATTTCTATATTAAGCGGCATGGATATCGATCAAAAAGACCGTTTAATTCGAGCCACAGGCTCTCATGTTCCATTCCGCCTTGTCCTCGCCGACATCACCCGCACTGCGGAAGAAATCGGCGTGATGCACAACGCCTCTTCGGAAGCTCTCAAACTCCTTGCCGAAACCTCCATCGCTTCGCTCTTCCTTTCGTCGAGCCTCAAGTTCATGGGCACGGTTTGCGTCAAGGTCACCTTTGACGGCGACATCACTTATGCGGAAGCGGATTCTACCCCTCAGGGCCTTGTCCGCGCCATGATTCCGCAAGAAGAAATTCAAAAGAACAAAAAGTTCGAACCGGCCCTTTCCCCACAGCGATTCGAAGCGGTCACCCTCGACGAACGCGGAAAGCGTGTAAACCAGAGCATTATCGAAGCTGTCTCCGAAAGCATGGGACGTAATCTTTCCGTGTTCATGTTGCAGTCGGCGCAGACCCGTTCTGCAGTCGGCATCGAAGCTCGACTCAACAAGGACGATCCGAAGAAGCTCGATTACGCAGTGGGCTTTTACCTCGAGCCTTTTGCCGACATCGCCCCGGACGAGCTCACCCTTTTAGAAGCCCAAGTGGCAAAGCTCCCCGCTTTTTCGGAATTCTTCGACGGAAAGAAGTTCAACTTGAACGCCCTGATGGACGCCATCTCCGGCGACTATCCGACGACGATCGTCCGTGAAATCGCTCCCCATGCCTACTGCCCGTGCAGCAAGGTCAGAACGCTTTCGACCCTCGCCACGATCCCCACCGAAGATTTGGAAGATCTGATCAAAGAAGGCAAGGATCTCGAACTCGTTTGCGAATTCTGCCGAAATAAGTACATCATCACCCCGGACGAAATCCAGGATATTCTCAAGGATCGTCTCACAAAGTAATTGCGCTATGTTCACCAAACAATGCATTGTCACTCTTGATATGGAAGGGGTTCTTACCCCAGAAATTTGGATCGCTGTCGCAGAAAAGACGGGCATTCCAGAGCTCCGCCTTACCACTCGCGATATCCAAGATTACGACGAACTGATGCGTGGCCGCTTGAAGATTCTCGAACGAGAAAACTTAAAGCTCTCCGACATTCAGGAAGTCATCGGAACCCTTCCCCTGCTGGACGGTGCCATTGAATTTTTGAACACATTGCGCGACGAAGCTCAGGTAATCATTTTAAGCGATACATTCCAGGAATTCGCTTACCCCCTCATCAAAAAGATGAACCTGCCGACGATTTTCTGCCACAACCTGATCGTAAAAGACGATAGAATTGTGGATTACCATCTTCGCCTGCAAGACCAAAAGCGGAAAACCGTGGAAATGCTCCAGAGCTTAAACTTCAAGGTGTTCTCCGCCGGGGATTCCTTCAACGACACAGGAATGCTTCTTGCAGCAAACAAGGGATCCTTCCTTTTTGCACCGAAGAACGTGACGGATAAATTCCCAGAACTTGCTCACGCGAATTCTTACAAGGAACTTCTCGACAGCTTCCACCAGTTCCAGGATACCCTTTAATGTCCAAATCCGAATTCCCTGTCGTCGTTTTGAATGCGGGCAAAGAAAAGTCCGCAAGCAGAAACCATCCCTGGATTTTCAGCGGAGCGATTCACCACGTAAACGGCGAACCGAAATCCGGCGATACAGTAGAAGTCCGCTCGGCTCACGGGGAATTTTTAGGCTATGCAGCTTACTCTTCCATGTCGCAGATTCGCTGCCGCCTGTGGACATTTAAAGATCGCACGCCCATCGACCGCGAATTCTTTTCAAAGATCATCGACCGTGCCATTGAAAACCGCCAAAGCAGAGGCTTTGACGTTCACAACGCTAAGTCCGCGTTCCGACTGATCAACGCAGAAAATGACGGCATCCCGGGCTGCATCGTTGATAAATACGCAGACATTCTTTCCATTGAAATTCTTTCGGTAGGCGCTGAACGCTTCCGCAAAACGATTTACGAGCTTCTCGTCGAAAAAGTGCATCCCCGCGGCATTTTGGAACGCTGTGATTCCGACGTCCGCGAAAAAGAAGGTCTTCCCCTTCGCAAAGAAGCCGTATATGGAGACGTGCCCAAGACGCCGGTGGAAATGATCGAAAACGGCATTTTGTTTAACGTGGATGTTTGGAACGGCCACAAGACCGGTTATTATTTGGACCAGCGTGACGCCCGTTTTAACGTAGGCAAATATGCCAAAGGCAAACACGTTCTGAACTGCTTTTCTTACACAGGCGGTTTTGGACTTTTTGCCCTGCAAAACGGAGCAAAGCTCGTCACAGAAGTGGACGTTTCCAAAGACGCCCTGGCGATTGCCGACAGTCTCATTCAAAAGAACGGCTTTGACAAAGCCAACGTGGAACTTGTAGAAGCAGACGTCTTCGCCTATCTCAGAAAGTGCCGCGACAGCCGTAAAACATTCGACCTGATCGTTCTCGATCCGCCGAAGTTCATCGAAAGCAAATCTCACTTGGAAAAAGGCGCCCGCGGTTATAAAGACATTAACCTGCTTGCGCTAAAGCTTCTCGCTCCCCACGGAATGCTTGCCACGTTCAGCTGCTCCGGTCTAATGGAAATGAATTTGTTCCAAAAGATCGTGGCAGATGCCGCAATCGACGCCCATCGTGACGTTCAGATCATTGAACGCTTTGGACAGCCGGCAGACCATCCGGTCAAGACCAGCTTCCCGGAAGGTCAATATTTGAAGGGACTTTTACTCCAAGCGGATTAACGACGCGGAAGCGCATCCGCGTTTTTTTCTTGCCAAACAGCATCTTCCCAAGCGCGTTGCGCTTCGTTTGCCCATTCGGAATTCGGATAATATTCTACCGCTTCACGGTACTTGGCCACCGCCGAGCGAAAATCTCTGCGGTTGCGGTAAACGTTACCGATCTGGAAAAGAAGATACGCTTTGGTATTTTCATCACGGAACTTTTTTTGCAAAGCCTGGTACTCCGCAAGGGCCGTTGCAAAATCGCCCTGACGATAAGCCTCGTTGGCAAATTCCATGGACGGGCCGGAAACTTTTTTAACGGGCTTCGGAGCTTCAACCGGCTTGTTTTCCAGAGCAGGAGCAGGCGCTTCAGCCTTCGCTTCGACAGGAGCAGTCTCCACAGGCTTCACCTCTGCCGGGGATTCCACCGTTTTGGTTTCTGTCTGGGAAAGTTCCGCAATGCGAGCCTTAGCGCTTGCAATGGCCGATTCATTTTTCGATGCACGGATATAGGCTTCGAGTTCAGCCAATTCTTCCTTTTTCTTTCCCTGCTTTTTGTAAATCAGGGAGAGATAGTAGTGCGCATTGTAACCGAGTTCCGGATAGTCAAAAGCACGTTTCAAATTGTATTCGGCTTTGTCTAATTCGCCGAGTTCATAGCGGCCAGCCCCTGCAAAATAATACGCTCCCGGATTGCCCGGTTCCTGTAAAAGAACTTCTCTGGCAGCGGAACAGGCGGTTTTGTATTCCTTTTCATTAAAAGCTTGTTTCGCTTTGAGGAATGCTGCCGAAGTATAGGAATACTTGGAATCCGACTGCGGAGCCGATTTTTCGGACTTTACTTCCGGTTTCGTTTCCGCTTTAGCCGAAGGATTATTCCCCCGTTCTAGTTTACCCCGTTCCAAGGCTGCGGATTTTTTATCGCCCAGTTTTTCGTAAGCGGTGGCAGCGCCTTCATAGGCAGCGGTCATTTTAGGTGCAAATTTATAGGCCAACTGGAAATTCGCAATGGCACCCTTGTAATCCTTCATCTTCAAGCGAACGGATCCCGCAGCATAGAAAGCATCCGCATTGTGCGGATCGGAAGCGAGAATCGCGCGATATTCACCGAGAGCATTTTCATACTTTCCAAGGGCTTCAAAACGAGCGCCCTGTTCAAAACGCGGATCTTCCGCAGCAAAAGCAAGGGAAGAAGCGCCTAGAAGAAGCAAAATTCCACGAAGATTTTTCATACGGTTACAAAATAGCAAATGCCCCGTAAAATTTTCAGAACGGATTTAAAAACAGAAAGCTTTTCTACTAGGGATTGCACTTTTTTTGTAACTTTTATGCACCATGATCGAATCCATTATTTTAGGCCTTTTGCAAGGCCTCGCCGAATTTCTTCCCATTTCCAGTTCCGGGCATCTTGTACTCGGACACGAACTTTTAAACATGCAAGAAGCGGGCATGTTCTTTGACGTGATGCTTCACGCAGGAACGTTGCTTTCGATTTTTGTCGTCTTCCACAAAAAGATTACAGACATCATCGTCGGCTGTATCCGTAGGAATCCGGAGCAGCTCCGGGAAGCGGGATACATTATCCTTGCAAGCATTCCGACAGCGCTTATCGGCCTCGGTTTTAAAGACGTCCTCGAAGGTCTTTTTGAAAATCCGAAAGCGGTCTGCTTTGCCGAACTTTTCACCGGTCTTCTGCTCTTCACGTCTCAATGGGGAAAGACTGGAGCGAAGCACCCGGAAAACGAAGGCGTCAAAATGAACTGGTGGCGGGCCCTGTTAACGGGTACGGTACAAGGCATCGCTTGTATTCCGGGCATTAGCCGTAGCGGTTCCACCATTAGCGCCATGATGTTTATGGGGGTGAACCGTAAATATGCCGGAGAATTCAGCTTCCTCATGAGCATTCCAGCGGTAGGCGGTGCAGCGCTTTTAGACGCCATCAAATGGTTTAAATGTCAGAGCCTGACCCCGGAAGCGGCACTTCTCGATCCGGAAAAGGCTTTGAAGTGCGCGAGTGCCGGAAGCTTTACACCGGAACTTCTCGTGGGAATGCTCGTTTCTTTCGTCTTCGGCGTCATCGCCCTGAAGTGGCTTATGACATTCCTTCAAAAAGGAAAGTTCCAGCACTTCGCCTGGTACGTTTGGGCAGTGGGAATCCTGGGCCTCATTCTCCTTTAACGGCCTTTTCCCATTCCGTTTAAAAGGTTCTTCTTCACGGAGAACCTTTTTTTTGCGGCTCTTTTTTGCGTCTCTTTGTTTTGACAATTTTTGTCAACATTTAATTCTATCTTGAGAATAAGAACAAATCAAGGAGGCTCTTATGGCTCAAGATATTTTTTACGTCAAACTGGAATCTTTGAATGGCGACGTCATTCACCAGTTCACCCGCAGTAGCACGGGAATCCTCGATTACACAGGCACCGTCGATGCAGCGGATCTTTCCCAGATGCAATGCGTCGAAGGGAGCCGTTATTTTACCCCGAGCTGGTACACCTACCTTCCTACGGAAATGATCACAGAAATCACCGTATATCTGCCGGGCGACATTCAAAAGCTCGACGCAAATCAGTATTCTTTTTTGCTTCACATTGGAGCCATTCTTCTTGCCGTGCAGGAACGCGATCCGCTGCTCGTCGCAGAACTTGTGAACCGCCGTTCTTCGGTATTCGGCAGCTTTTTGCCGATCCTTCTGCATATCATTAAGCCGGTTGCTGCCGAAGCCCTTTTTGCCTGGGTTTACGGTTCATTCCGCGGTGAAGGAAAATTTCCTGAGATCTACAAGAAGAACGTCGAAATTTCTATCGGAGAAACCGACACGACCGCAATTCTTTTTGCCGCTGCCCGGGACGCTTTAACCCCGAATCCGGAAACCGAATCGGCGAAAGAAATGTTCATCCGCTACTTTAAGCAGAACAAGCCTTTCAACTTGACGATTGGACTTGTCGGAGCTTCTTCGCATCCTTGGGTGGAAAGCCTTAGTAAACTCCATTCGACAACAGATTTTTCTTTTGGAATGAATTTTACTGAAAAATCTCTCTTGGCCGGCCAAAAGATTCAAGAAATTTACGCTTCGCTGAAATCCAAGGCTCAAGCGGAACCTTACAATCCGCACGACAGCAACGCAATCAGCGTTTCGATCGATAGCCTCGAATCTTTTTACAGAGGAATTCCTGGTAAAAGCAAAGCGGGTTACATCCGGGCTACCGGGGCAGAAATTCTTCGAAAGGCTCGTCCAAACCTGTTCTCCTACAAAACGACGCTTTGGCGAATGGGCGCAACTCCAAGCTATTTCGAAAACAGCATCATTATGCGATTGGAATTTTAATTCGTAAAAAGAAAGGCCAACGCTTCACGTTTTGCATATTTCAACCGCTCATTCCCGATTTCTTTCATAAAAAATTTATTTTTCGAGATAGTCCGAAGAAAAGATTTTCTAGTTAGAATTATCCAATGGTTTGAACGGAGCAAAATATGGGAAACGTGACTCGCATTTACAATTCCGTCGCATTTTTATGTTCTTACATCATCCAATCCTGTGCGGAAGACTTTTTCATTCAATACAGCTGCCTTTCGTCTTCGGAATGTAACCGAATCGACCAAACCATCCGCCAAGAAATCCCCTCTTTTTTTGGTCCAGATAAAAGCGGATCTCTGATTCCTTTTCAA
>JAGDBD010000077.1 GCA_017959225.1 Fibrobacter sp.
ATGACGCGGTGCTGCATCAAAACGTTACCGTTGCAAATGACCGTATCGATTACCGAGGAATTCGCCGCATAAACCCAGTTCGAAATCACATCCCCGACAGCAAAGCATGGAGCGTTCAAATTCAGCAACAGAGCATCGGCAAGCCAACCTTCTTCGATTTTCCCAGCGTGGAATCCGAATGTTTCCGCACCGTTCTGCGTCGCCATTTTTAAAGTTTCTTTTGCGGAAAGGATCGTCGGATCTCCCGAAGTCATTTTGGCAAGGAGCGATGCGAACTTCATTTCTTCGCGCATATCCAAATTGTTATTTGAAGAAGCGCCGTCCGTTCCAAGAGTCAAGCGGATTCCGCGGTCAATAAAAGGCTTTGCTCGGAACACACCGCTAGCAAGCTTCATATTCGAACATGGATTGTGCGCAACGGTCACGCCGCGTTCCGCTAAAATGTCCAGATCTTTTTCAGAAACGTGCACCACGTGAGCGGCAACCGTCCGCTTCGAAAGCAGCCCCAAGGAATCCAAATATTCCACAGGAGACTTTCCATTTGTCGGATCGATGCTCCCTTTTTCTTCGCCAAGCGTTTCCGCCAAATGCACGTGCAGCGGAATCTGGTACTTTTCGGAGCATTCCTCTGCAAGCTTTAAACTCTTTGCAGAATTCGTATAAATCGCATGGGGAGCAACCGCTAGTCGAATGCGGTCCTGAAACTTGGGAACATTGTCTGCAAGGAACTGTAGATTTTCGCTGTTATCGGGTTTCAAAACATCTGCAAAAGTAATGCCGATAGACGCTCTAATGCCCATTTCTTCCACTGCACGAATCGTTTGCGTTCTGTGCCAGTACATGTCCGAAAAGAATACCGTTCCCGAACGGATCATTTCAAGAATTGCAAATTTGGAAGCCACGTAAACATCTTCGTCCGAAAGTTTCGCTTCCCTCGGCCAAATATGCTCTTCGAGCCAAACCTTCAGCGGCACATCGTCCGCAAGACCGCTCACAAAAGTCATCGCAGCATGGGTGTGCGTATTGTAAAACGCCGGGACAATCGCCATATGACGGCAATCCAAAACATAAGTATCGGGCACATCCGCAGTCAAAGTCCCTGCCGGAGCGATTGTTTTAAAAATTCCATCCGCAATCAGAATGTCTCGATTCGAATCCCCGAGCAATACAGATTTTAACAACAACTGACTCATATTAAGCACCCTTGGTTAGCTCCCCAATTTTATTCCCCAATTCCAGGCGACAACCAAACCGGTTTTGCACCAGACAAATGCCGACGGGAATCCGCCCACAGCAAGTTTTGCAACCCCTGGAATAAAAAATATATTCGAAAAAAGGATTGCGGCATAGGAAAAAAAATAGCCATATTCTTGCAAATCCGTTTGCCGTGGACGTGCTTCTTTTAAAACGCTGATCAAATGAAACATTAAAAAGAACCCAACAAGGCCCTGCGCCACCATTTGGGCCTCCGGAATCAGGATTCGCGTGAAAAGAGCCGTTACAAAAGCAAAAAGCGGAAAGGAATATGGGGCAAGGGAAATCACCGGATTCGTCCCCCCGTAAAAAGTCACCTGTCCACCATCATCTGCATGGGCAAAAAAAGATTCCACTTTGTGAAAGGAAAGTACGGCAAAAACGGTATGGTTGAGTTCATGGCAAAAAGTTTCTAGGAATTCATAATTCCGCCCAAAAATCGCCAGCACAATACGTAAGGCAAAATAGGCCAACAGGCCCACACCTTCATATAAATACAGTCTATACCCAGCAGCCAATGCGGGAAGTTCATTCCACAGGGCAACCGCGAAAGCTGCTCCTAAAATCAGCAGAACCGCAGCGCCAATAAAGCTAAAAAATGCCTTCATCAGCGAGACATGTCCAACGAATCCAGTTCTTGCCGAAGAGCAGCGTCATTCGCTTTCAAGCTTTCCAACTGAGCTTTGGTCTTTTGAATCTGGGATTCAATCCCAGCTGCTTGATTCTGCTTTTGAACGATCACCTTTTCCGCCTCCGGATCGGAACAGGCAAGCAAAAAAAGCGCAGGGATCGCCAGCAAAAGAATTTTATGCATCATAGACTCCTTTTTCAGAACGAATATAAAACAAATTCGCCCTTAAAATCGAGAACTTTCGTGACAAAAGGGCAAATAGGATCCTATTTCGCAACTCTTTTGTAAGCAATATAAATCATATTATAGACAAATTTTGTCTTAGAAGATGTGTAGATTATGAATGAGGGGAAAGGAGCGCTAACCATGTTGAAGAAAATTTTAGCCGAATGGGATCTGTTACTTGCGAACATTGCAATCCTTGCCGCAGGTGCGATCATCTTCTTTATGTAATACAAAACCTTTCCAAAAAGTTCCTCAAACGAGGAACTTTTTTGTTGTAGGTATTACGACGGCAATGCGATCCATCAGATTTTTTCAATTTCTTCCGCTGAAAAGCCTGTCCTGCGAGCGATAATGTCCAAAGGAACGCCGTCCTCCCGCAAGCCTTTAGCCAACTTGCGTTTTTCCTTTTCAGCTCGAGCACGTTCGGCCTTTTCACCTTCGTTAAAGCCTTCGGCCTTACCTTCTGCAAAACCTTCCGTCTTGCCTTCCGCAAAGCCTTCCGTCTTGCCTTCTGCAAAGCCCTGTTCTTTACCTTCAGCAAAGCCGATTTCATGCTGAGCCTTCAGATCCGTCATGTTCTTTACCTCAAGGTTGAAAAGTTCTTCTTCAAAATTAGTCAATTCAACAGAACTAAGCAACTTCTGAAAAGTTTCATTGGACAGAATCTTTTGGGGAACCGGTTCTTCTTTGACGATCGCTTTAATGGCTCGCAACCATTGAGCCGCTTCGGAATCATCATCCTTGGACGTACCCGCATTTTCAAGTTCAAAGAATTTTTCGATTTCCACGAAGACTGTTTGAATTTTTGGGAAAAACTTCTTGCCATGGCACATTTCGTCTACATGGTGAATATATTCCGCCGGCTCTTCGGGGAACATTTCAAAATCTAAAAGTCCCAAGAAATAGATCCGGGGAAGTTCATACTTTTCATTCTTGTGAACCTGATTTTCGATGACTCGAGAAATATAATACTCGACACGATCCCGGAAATATTTGTCGCCTTGTTGCTGAACTTCGACCAGAACCTTCTCCCCTGCATTAGTTGTGCCGATAATGTCCAGAATGCAATTTTTCTTATTGAAAATGCCCGGATATTCTTGCATTTCAAGGGAAATGCTCTTGATTGCTGAATCTCCATGCAAATCAAGCATCGCATTCACAAGAGAAATCAAAAGGGAATGATCTTTTTCTTCTGCAAAGACGATTTTAAAAACACTGTCACAGAGAAGATAGGCATACTTGTAAATCTTTCGATATTTTACAAGGTTTTTGGCATCCATTTTCATCGCTTCAAGCAATGCTTCGTGTTGTGTACGATTCATATAAAGTTGCTTTCCGACTACGCGGAAATCTCCTGTACTGAGGTTATAGTTATGGCTTGCAAATCACCA
>JAGDBD010000078.1 GCA_017959225.1 Fibrobacter sp.
CCAACGGGTGGATTGCCGGGAAGCGGCGCTGGTCGGAACGTTCACGGGAAAGGCCGAGGAATGCGCCCACCACCTTCAAAGTCGCCTGGGTCACCGGTTCTTCGAAGTTACCACCTGCCGGAGAAACGGAACCGCAAATCGTCACGGAACCGGTCTTGCCGTCCTTGAGGCGGACAACGCCACCGCGTTCGTAGAAAGATGCAATCACAGATTCGAGGTAAGCCGGGAACGCTTCTTCGCCCGGAATTTCTTCCAAGCGGCCGCTCATTTCGCGCAAGGCCTGTGCCCAACGAGAAGTGGAGTCAGCGAGCAAGAGCACGTTGAGGCCCATCTGTCGGTAGTATTCAGCGAGCGTCACACCGGTATAAACGGAAGCTTCACGAGCAGCCACCGGCATGGAAGACGTATTACAAATGATAAGCGTACGAGCCATCAAGCTCTTACCGGTACGCGGGTCGATGAGTTCCGGGAATTCGCGAAGGGTTTCCACCACTTCACCGGCACGTTCACCGCAAGCAGCGAGAATCACGACGTCCACGTCTGCATAACGGCTCATCAACTGCTGAAGAACGGTCTTGCCAGCGCCGAAAGGACCCGGCGTGCAGAACGTACCGCCCTGAGCCACCGGGAAGAACGTGTCGATAATGCGCTGCTGCATGGTAAGCGGCTTCGTCGGACGGAGACGTTCCGTGTAATTCTTGATAGGAACTTTCACCGGCCAGGTCTGGTACATCTTGACTTCGACGGTCTTGCCTTCAGAATCCTTCAAGACGGCAATCACGTCTTCAACCACATGTTCGCCAGCCGGAACGATGGATTCCACAGTCAACTGTCCGCGGACGCGGAACGGCACCATGATGCGATGCTTGAAAATGCCTTCCGGAACGGTACCGAGGGTGTCGCCACCCGTCACCTTATCGCCGACTTTGGCAACCGGAGTAAAGGCCCACTTCAGATCGCGGGGAAGAGCCGGGAGATATTTACCGCGCTGCAAGAAGAATCCGCATTCTTCCGCAAGATTCGGAAGCGGGTTCTGCAAGCCGTCGAACACCTGGGTCAGAAGGCCCGGTCCGAGTTCCACAGAAAGGAGTTCTCCTGTAAAACGGACTTCGTCGCCCGCTTTAAGGCCTGTCGTATCTTCGAAGACCTGGAGTTCTGCATAGTCACCGCGAATACGGATGACTTCACTTTTCAGTTCCACACCAGAAGAAAGTTTGGCGAAACCGACTTCGTTTTGTGCGACTGCGCCGTTGAATGCAACACGGATCAAGTTACCGTTCACACCAACGATTTTACCGATACTAGCCATTGAAAGTAAGACCTCCGGTCATCCCTGCTTGCTTGCAGGATCGTTATCATTAATCACTTTGAGGACTGCCGAATTCCCCGCTTCCGGAGAAATACGGGACCAACGTTCGCAAATTTGAAGCTTGATGGCAAAAGCGTAAAGGAATTCCATCGTTTCTTCATGGGGAGCGAGCTGATCTAAAAGCCAAAAACGGGCACGGTCCAAATCCTGTTCACGTTCAAGGGGATTTGGCTTAGCAAATGCGTCCGAGACCATTTTGGCGTACGTCACGTCGAAACCGGGGAACGGGCGTTCGGTAAAACGCACATCGGGGCCCCAGGATGCAGCACGTGCATGTCCTAAAACATTCTTCATTTGCGTCTCGTGAGCCTGATACGCCGAGACAAAAGGATCGTCGCTAGGCTCTCCGTTGACAGCGGCGTCGAACGTGGCGAGCTCTCGCTCGGACATCACGCTCACGCAGCGATTTCGTAAATCCGCCACCGAAAACGGGGGCGTATCTCCGAAGCGCAAAAACGGAAGCGACGCGGAAATGTAAACAGCATTGCTCATGAATTATTTTTCCTGAGCCGCGGCGGATACAACCTTTGCAATCTGCGGACGAACCATCGAGGAAAGCGCAGCGGCGATTTCCGGAGCCGTAAATTCGTGAGAGATTTTGCCGTTTTCAACTTTGACGCGGAAGCCGAACTTGATGCCGGAATCGCTTTCTACCTTCACGCCTTTGCCGAGTTCCTTGGCAAATTCGCCGGTGGCAAAGGAAGTGAGCTTAGCCTTGTCTGCATCCGAGAATACAACGGAAAGATCGGAATTATAATTTTTTGCGAGAGCGAGAAGCATTTCCTTAACGGTTGCTTCGGAAAGGTTCTTTTCGACCTGAAGAGCGATAATGTCGCTAATGATCTTTTCAAAACGGCGACCCACAGAGAGAAGCACATCGCGAGCGGCCTGTTCAAGAGCACGTTCGCTGCGTTCCGTATAAACTTGAGCATCCTTGTCGGCCTTTTCGAGCTTGGAAGCGGCTTCTGCTTCCGCATTTTTGATAATGCTTGCGGCTTCTTCCTTCGCTTTGGCAATCAGCGCTGCGGACCGGGCTTCCGCCTTGTCCACGGCTTCTTTCTGGATGCGATCAATCAGGGTCTGTAAATCTTCTGCCATAAAATCTCCGATAATTCAATAGCGCTATTTTGCGTCGAATTTTAATATACAAGAAAATTAGCCTTAAAAAGGCTTTTTTTTGTTAAAAAAGTGAAAAATTTCGATAGAAATACAACGAAAAAGGACGAAAAGAAGCCTATAACGACGGATATTTTTGAAAGATTGTTTGATAACCCTAGCGAGGACGATCTTGCGCTAGGGAATCTTTTGCTAGGGATATGAGCCATGCAACCATCAGCGACGCCTCCTGGTCGGAAAGCTTCTTGATTTCCATGGGGCGATACACGTCGGGGTGAATCGGCTTTGGATCCTTGAGATAGTCAAAAAGCGCTTTAGGATTATCGAAGTAACGCTCCACATTTCCCTGCATGGCAGGGCCCGCAAATTTTCGATTCCAACGGTGGCAGGCGTAACATTCCTGATCGTATAGTTCCGCAGCCTGCTTACGTGTTTCAGGGGTAAGCGTTTGCACCTGGAAAATATCTGCGGCAAAAAGAGCCGTTATTCCAAGAAACAAGGCTCCCCATAATGCAGGACGGCAAAGCATGTTACTTCCTAGGATCCAAGAACTTGCCTGTCAAACGGGTAACGACAAAGCGAGGCAGTAAACGTTCCGCCAAAAGGACCGCTTTGTTAACGATACCCGGCACAATTCGCTCCGGGAAACCGAGGAGAATCGCCCGTGCCGCTTCCCAAGCAACGCTCTGCGGTGAACTGCTGAGCAAATTGCGTAAATAGCCCCTTTTGGAACTGGCAAAGAAATGGAATTCCGTATCCACAGTCCCCGGACAAAGCGTTAAAACCCGCACTCCGTAAGGGCGCGCTTCTTCGGCAAGAGCTTCACTGTAAGAAAGGACAAAAGCTTTGCTTGCGTAATAGGCGGCCATATAAGGCCCTGGCTGGAACCCGGCAACACTTGCAACATTCAATATGACTCCTGAACGACGGGCGTACATGGGCTTTAAAGCAAGCTTGCAAAGCACCATCAGGCTTTCGACATTCAGCGTAATCATTTTGACTTCCGATTCCGTCGGGATTTCGGAAGCTTCCCCGCTGAAACCTACGCCCGCATCATTCACCAAAAGATCGGGCGGACGCCCAACAAGTTCGATCGTTTTGTCGAAGACCTGCGTCGCAGATCCCGAAACGGAAAGGTCTGCCGGCAAAGCGTAAGCCTTCACGCCGAAACGGACCGAAAGATCCTTTGCCAAAGCTTCAAGTTTGTCGGCACGGCGTGCCACGAGGACAATGTTATCCGTCTGAGGCGCAAGTGCATAAGCGATTTCCTTGCCGATCCCCGCGCTCGCCCCTGTGATGAGTAATGCTTTATAACGTTTCATACTTCACCCAAATTTCTATATTAACGTTGTCCTTTTGAAATTAACTTTTTTTGAAGGAAAGCGCAACTCATGGACATAGCCTACATTTTACTTGTCGCATGCGCGTTGTCAATGGATTGTTTCGCGGTTTCCCTTTCGGTGGGACTCTGCCGGAAAGAAACTTCACAGCTCGAAATCTTAAAAATTGGGCTGTTTTTTGGTCTATTCCAAGCTGGAATGACTCTTGCCGGTGCTTTTTGTGGAAAATTTTTAGCCGAAGCCATCGGTGCTTTTGACCACTGGATCGCTTTTGGACTTCTCGCGTTTATCGGCGCAAAAATGATCCGGGAAGCGGTATCCGGAGAAGAAGGGCAAACCTTCACTCAAAAACTGAGCCTTTATACCCTTGCGGCACTGGCTGTCGCTACAAGCCTTGACGCTTTGGCCGTGGGCATTTCGTTTGCTTTGATCGGTCACGAAATTCCATGGACCTCTACCGTTATCGGTATCGTCGCCTTTCTTTCGGCAGAAATCGGCGTCAATTCCGGTAAATATATCGGGAAGAAATTTTCGCCACGGATCGCAGAAGCTATCGGTGGAGGCGTTCTGATTTTTATCGGTGCAAAAATTCTATTGGAGCATTTGAAAGCGGAATGCTTTTAATGCGAATTTTTGCAGGCTTATTTCGAAGACATGGATTTTTTGAATTTTTCACGGATGAGCTGCAAATCGTGCTCATAAGGGTCCCGTCTGAAATCGTCAAAAGCCCATTCCGTGGGAATAAAATGCCCCTTCGCATAATGTAAAATCATATCGAGCCAAAGTCCATCACCGGCGTAAAGCTTAAACGGTCCACGTTTGTATGACGGCAGGACGACTTTATCCAGGTCCATGTAGCCGATATCGATATTTACTTTGCGATGATCCGAAGAACTAGCAAGGGATATTTCAAGGGCGTTGGAACGTTCTTTTTCCCTGCCGATTTCTTGGGGTTCCACCGTTTTTTCAAAGGATAGTACTCCGCGGTAAAGGCCACTTCCCATTTCGGGCGTATAATATTCGGTTTTATCGAAAGGGTAAAGTTTACCCAGATGGCGAATCGGTCCCCAGGTTTCTTGAAGGGCGTTCAAAATTTCGGAAGGCCACTCGGCCCCCGGAACAAGGACAAATGCGATAAGTTCGGCTGGTTCTGAAAATTGATGAGGAGTTGCCATAATCAATGAGGATAAAGTTGAAGCATCTTGGCTACAAGCGTTAACTGATCTTCGGTAAAGTCTTCCGTGTCTTCCGGATACGTTGCAGAAACCGGGAACATGGGATTCAACGCATCCGGGCATGTTTCTAGAGATTTGGCAAGGTAAACCCGCGGCATCGCCCCGGAAGGCATGCTCGCAAGGCTTTCCGAAATTTCGGAACTCATGACCATGCGAAGTAAAGCTTCACAGAACGGCGTATCGTCCAAGCCGTCATGGTAATTCGACTGGTCCAATGAGCTCAGCACTTCGGACGCCTGGGAAGTCGTATGGCGCAAACCGAAAAAGTGCCCCGATTCATGAACTGCGGTCAAGGCGATTTGGAGTGCGCTTTGGGAAGATTCGAGGCTGCTATTTTTTAAGTAATGGGTTCCGACAACAACGGTACTTCCCGAGCCTCCGCCCAAGTTTCCGCCAAACAATTGGGAAAGTCCAAGGACTCCCGTTTTTTCGATCCGATGCACAAGGACAATGTCCAAAGCATTGTAAACGTCCGGTTCCGCATCCGAATTGGGCCATCCGCCGACTTCCGTTACAAAGTAATCATCCGAATATTTGCCCGCAAGCCATGGTTCGTTATCCGGATAGGACGAAGAAAGGTCCGAACGTTCCGACGCATGGTGCAAAAAAAGCGTATCGACGACGATTCCCCCCGGAGAAAAAGCGCTCCGGAATTCTTCAAGTATTAAACGGGAGAGACTATCGAGAGAAACGTCATCGCTCGTTCCGCCATAGGAACCGACAACCACCAAATTCAAGCTGAAATGCAGACTGTTTGAACCTACCCCTTCAAAGCGTAAATTGTTCACCGCACCGGTGTAATATTCACCGTCTTCCACAAGGACCGTTCCCCAGTAAGGCGTTGAAGTTTCCCCGCAGTCGAAATGATAAACCCAACGACCTGCAGAATCGATTGCCGTTAAATTTTTGGTTTGACTTCCCACGTCATAATATTCGGAATCTCGGGGATACAAGCGATACAACTGAAGCTTGGGAGCTTCGTGAGTTTCGTCCGCATCAAAAGAAAGCGTGTACTGGGCTCCCGCATGGACTGGCATGAGAACGCCTGTACTCAAATGGGGCCCCAACGAATCGTTTGGAGCAGGATCGTTCGCGTACAAAGCAAAAATCGCTTCTTTCGGCGTCAAATAGGATTCCCCGCCCGAGGATTCCGTATCGAGAATTCCACAGCTCGAAAACCATAAGGCTGTGAGAATGCCTAAAAAAGCGGAAAATAGTCTTTTTTTCTTCATTTGTTCCATTCGAGCGTTTCTATCCATGATAGCTTCACTCTTCTCAATTTAATCATTTTCAAGGAGAAAGGTTTGCAAACCGATGCGTTTCAGGATTTTTTAAAACCGCAGTCCCAAAGACCGGCGCTTGCCGCCTTCTTTTGTTCCGTTTTATTTCTTTCCACGGCGGAATTTCCGTTCTACGGGATCGCATTTCTTCCCCTTTTGATATTCGTTCTTGGAATACTTCCCAAATTTCCAAGACGCATATCCTTTTGCATTTTGCTCGGATTCGGTTTGCGTCTTTTACTCGTAAGCGAAAGCGCTTCGGCAAGCATTCCCAATAAGGGAAAACTCTCCCCTTCCGGTTCCGGATTTGTGGAATCCGTTTTGGATAGATCCGAAGGCGTCGCTGTGATTTTACAAAGCCAAGAAGGAAAAGTGCGGTTGTCCAAAAAGCAGCCTCCCTTTCCCGCGCCTGGGGATTCCATTGAATATTCTGCCAAATGGTTCCCAGTGGAGCCGCCAACGGTTCCCGGTGGATTCGATACGCCGAAATGGATTTTAAGCCAGAACCTGGCTGGATTTGGAAAACTGGAAAAATTTCGCGTTCTTCATCACCGATCGATTCCCGAAGAAGTTTTTTTCGTTTATACGGAAAAAAATCAAGAACTATTTTGCAAAATTTTTGCCACCTGCAGAAACAGGCCTTTTAATTGGACTTTTGGCAGGCGACCGTTCAAGCATTCCCGATTCTTTGCAAAGCGGTTTTCGCAGAGCGGGAATCGTCCATGTTCTAGCGATCAGCGGATTCCACGTGGTGCTGCTTTCAGGAATGGTTCTTTTGTTGCTGAAAGCTACGCGGATGCCCCACAAGTTTGCACGCATGGCTGCCATCTGTTTGATGCTCCTGTACGCGCCTATCGCCGGCGGTTCTCCTGCGGTATACCGGGCCGTTTTCATGTTCACCGTGGTGCAGTTAGGACAGCTTTTTCAACGAAAAGCGGATAGTCTGAATTCCCTCGGTGTGGCCCTGTTGATTTTAACAGGAATCGATCCGCAAATTCTTTGGAACGTCGGATTTCAGCTTTCTGCTTCAGCGACAGCGGGCATTATCGCCTATGGTAAACGTTCTCCCTTTACAACACAAAACGAAGCCCTGAAAAAAAATCCCCTGTGGAAATTTTTAGAAAATCACGTGTGGAGTGCCATCTGGATTACGCTTGTCGCTACAGCATCCACTGCGCCGTTTCTGATCTGGTCCTTCCACTCCCTTTCACCGATTTCCATCGTGGGAAATATTTTTGTGGTACCCCTTGTGAGCCTTGGCATGCAAGCCGGAATTTTTGCGCTCCTGATTCCGATTCCCATTGTGGCAAGCATTTTTTGCCAAGCTGCCGGATTTTTATTTCGGCTCTCCGCTTTTTTTGTCGGTCGAATTTCTGCGATTTCCATGGCTTCGGTTACCGTCGGTCCATTCCCCCCTTGGATTCTCTTGCTATTCGGAATTTTGGTCATTTCGGTCGGAGCTTGGAAGCGAAACGCCGTTGCAAGAGCCACCGTTCTTTGCATTCTGCTCACCTTCGGAATGTTCTGCATCGGGTCGGAAGTCCAATCGAAATTAAAGCCCTCTTGGAAAGTTGCCGTTTTAGACATTGGTCAAGGCGACTGTATTTTTGTGCAAAGTCCACAAGGAAACGCTTATTTGGTGGACGTCGGCGTGAACACCGGTAAAAGGAACGTGGCAAACGACAAGATCATTCCTTTTTTGCAGGAAAGCGGTATCCGGAAATTAAAAGGAATCATTGTAACGCATCCGGATTTGGATCATTTTTCGGGAGCTACCGTTTTGATGAGGGAATTTCCTGTGGAAAATCTCTGGGTGCAGGAATGTTCGCGCATCACTGAAAAGCCAGAATGGCTTGCCGTTTTGAATGTTGCAAAGGAGCGGAACATTCCCATTCAGGATCTTCGCCGGGGAATGCTTTTTTTAGAAAAGTCCCATCAAAATTTGAACAAATTAACTTCTTGGGAAATGCGTATTCTGCACCCCGATCCGTATCACTGCGGAGAGACAAATTCCGAAAGCATCACGATCCGCATTTCGGGCGTGGGAGGTTCTATACTGCTCACGGGAGATTTGACAAAAGAAGGCGAAAGAGAAATCCTTTCCACGGACATTCCGTTAAAAACAGATATTCTAAAACTAGGGCATCACGGATCAAAAACTTCGAGCTCCCGGGAATTTTTAGAAGCGGTCGCTCCCGATGTAGCGATCGCATCCAACGGTCGTCACAACAAATTTCACCACCCACACAAGCAGGTGGTGGAAAGGCTCGACAGCTTAAAAATTCCCCTTTGGAACACCTCCCAAAAAGGGACAGTCCAAGTGGATTTTGACGAAAGCGGTTACCGCATCACCAGTGCACTGTGATCACTGGAAGCATTCTAGGACTTCTGCGTGAACCAAGGAGTTCGTTGCGACGCTTGTATAACCTTCATGAATCGGATGGGAAGGAGTTCCGTCCGGATTAAAAATTTTAGTTTCACCGTTCAGTAAGGAAAATTTTCCGCCTGCTTCTGCAAAAATTGCAGGGAAAGCGGCGACATCCCACAAGGAAACCGTAGGATCGACCATCGCTTCGGCACGGCCCGTGGCAACGAGGAAATAGCCGTAGCAGTCTCCCCAACCGCGGTAAAGAGACGCCGATTTGCGGTACCGTTCAAAACTGGAAGCATAGCCTTCGGATTCAAAGGTGTTCACCGTTCCGGAAAGGGCGAGGCCCTGCTTCATCTGGGAAACTTTTGAAACGTGAACTTGGTTACCGTCCACAAAAGCCCCTAGACCTTTGCCAGCATAAAGCATGTGCTTTTGAGCAGGTAAATTCACAATGCCCACCAAAGGTTCGTCATTACGGTAAAGACCGATTAAAGTTCCAAACAAAGGAACTCCGCGAATAAAAGACTTTGTTCCGTCGATCGGATCAAAGATCCATTTGTATTCTGCATCCGGCTTTTCAATACCAAATTCTTCGCCGACAATGCCGAATTCCGGAGTTTCTTTTTCTATCACCTGACGAAGTTTTTCTTCGGCGCCTTTATCGGCGATGGTGACCGGAGTGTTATCCGGCTTCCATTCCACAGAAATGCCCTTTTCAAAATGGGAAAGGATTACTGCTTCGGCTTCGCTCGCAGCACGCTTTGCAATCTGTAAAAGTTCTTGAATTTCTGCCATAAAAACCTAAATCCTAAGCCTTCGTCCACTTGGAAACAAGATCGATCAAAAGCTGATTTTCTTGCGGCTGACCGATGGTCACGCGGACCCATTCCGGCATGCCGAAACTTTTTAAATAGCGGATGATCATGCCATTCTGTTCCAAGAATTTCACAAGTTCCGCGCACTTTTCTCCAATGTGAATGCAAAGGAAATTCGCTTGCGTCGGAAGAACCTTGTATCCAAGTTTTGCAAAGGCTTCCGTCAGCTGAACGTTACCCGCATTGTTCATGGCGAGAGTTTTCTGGATATGATCGTCGTCCGAAAGAGCCGCTTCCGCTGCCGCCTGAGCCGCCAAATTAACGTCAAAAGGAGGCTTCACCTTCCACAACGCCTTAATGATTTCACGGTTCGAAAAAGCGTAACCGACACGGACTCCGGCAAGACCGTAGATTTTGCTGAACGTACGGTTGAGCATCAGATTCGGGAATTTTTCCAGTTGGGAAATCAGATTCGGATAATCTTTTGCAGTCGCAAATTCCGAATAAGCTTCATCGATGAACACGAGAATATTCTGCGGGACTTTTGCAAGGAATTCAAGAATTTCCGATTCCGTGTAATAATATCCCGTCGGATTGTTCGGATTGCAAATGAAAATCGCACGCGTTTTTGGTGTAATCGCTTGAATGTAGGCGTCAAGGCTCGGGCGCGCTTCCGTCTCTTCTACAGAAACAAATTTGGCGCCAAAAAGAAGAGCCGTCGCCTTGTATACGGAGAACGTCGGACGAATGCCAATGACTTCATCTCCCGGGCGGAAATAAGCTTTACCGACCATATCGATGATTTCGTCGGAACCGTTGCCGATTACGATCTGGTCTGCATTCACATGAAATTTTTTGGCCAAAGCGGAAATTAAATGGGGCGCATTTCCACGAGGATAAAGGTGCAACGTATTCACGATATTCGTGTACGCTTCGCAAGCCTTTCTCGAAGGGCCCAGCGGATTTTCGTTTGACGCAAGCTTCACAGCGCTCTTCAAACCGTACTGTTCACAAATTTCTTCAATAGACTTTCCAGGAACGTAATCGGAAAGATTTTCAAGTTCGGGACGAGTTTCGATCATATAACCTCTCGCAAAAAATTTAGCAAAACAAAAAAGCCCTAGCTTGCACTAGGACTTTTTTGCATATGAAATTTTTCTGCCAATACTCGCAAGGTTGCAGTATCCCGCAAGCGTAAGCAAGCGAGACTTCCTGCGAAAGTTGGACAATCAAGCAAACAATCCGCGAAATTCGTATAAGCGAACGCGACAAGACGTGGATGCGCACAGCGTACAAACAAGATCGTTCGGCTCTACCGCAAATAGGTACCTACGACATCGCCACACTCTCGCAAAAACCCCGAGCTTTCGCTTCGGGGTTTATTGCTCACAAACGTACGTGAATATTTATCCGCTAAGTATAAGCGAGCGAGACACCTCGCGAAAGTCGTATAAGCGAGTATAGCGAGGCCGCAGACCCCGAAGCTGTACAACTAGTACAGCGAGCGGGTCGAGAACGACGCTAGACGAAGCTTAGACAACTTTCGTCATGCCGGACATGCGAGCGCGGAGCCAAGCGCCCACTTCTTCGACGGGGTGCTTGCGAATGTTGGCATTCACCTTGATGAGTTCTTCGTTATCCACAGCGGTGGTCTTGCCTTCGCCGTAGATAGCGCCGATGTCGTCCTTCTTCACTTCGTTCTTC
>JAGDBD010000079.1 GCA_017959225.1 Fibrobacter sp.
CGCTGCTTGCGGTGAACGTGCCGGTGAAGTGGTGGAAACCCTTCGCGAATTCCCGGAACTCATCGACCCGCTTACCGGTAAGAGCTTGATGGCTCGTACGCTTATCATTTGTAATACGTCTTCCATGCCGGTGGCTGCTCGTGAAGCTTCCGTTTATACCGGCGTGACCATCGCTGAATATTATCGTCAGATGGGCTTGAATGTGCTTCTCCTTGCCGACTCCACGTCCCGTTGGGCTCAGGCTCTCCGTGAAATGAGCGGCCGTTTGGAAGAAATTCCGGGCGAAGAAGCGTTCCCGGCTTATCTCGAATCTACAATCGCTTCCTTCTACGAACGCGGTGGCGTGGTGAAACTCCGCGATGGTTCTACGGGCTCCGTGACGATCTGCGGTTCTGTTTCTCCGGCTGGCGGTAACTTCGAAGAACCGGTGACGCAGGCTACTCTGAAAGTGGTAGGCGCATTCCTCGGTCTTTCCCGTGAACGTTCTGACCAGCGCCGTTTCCCGGCTATTCACCCGCTCGAATCCTGGTCCAAGTATGAAGGCATTATCGATTCTGCCAAGGTGGAAGAGGCTCGCCACATTCTTGCTGCCGGTAACGATGTGAACCAGATGATGAAGGTGGTCGGTGAAGAAGGTACGTCGATCGAAGACTTTATTACCTATTTGAAGTCCGAATATCTCGATGCCGTTTACCTGCAGCAGGATGCTTATCATGAAATCGATGCAGCTTGTTCTGCCGATCGTCAGAAGTACGTCTTTGACCGCGTTTACAAGATTTTGAAGACTCCGATGGAATTCAAGGACAAGGATTCCGCTCGTGGATTCTTCTTGAAGCTTACACAGGCGACTAAGGACTGGAACCGAGTAGCGTTTGATTCTAGCGAATTCAAGTCTCTCGAAGATCAGATTTTCAACTCCGTCGCAGAGGTCACGAAGAATGTATAAGGTTTATCATCGTATTGAACGTATTGCTGGTAGCGTTATTACCGTGAAAGCGGATGGCGTTGCCAATCAGGAACTCGCACAGGTTACAAGTGCACAGGGAACGTCTCTTGCACGTGTGATCCGTATTGACGGTGAAATGGTTGACTTGCAGGTGTTTGCCGGTGCCCGCGGTATTTCTACGGACTCCCAGGTGCGTTTTCTTGGCAAGCCGATGGAAATCCCGTTTAGCGACGCTCTTCTTGGACGCGTGTTTACCGGTGCAGGGACTCCCCGTGATAACGGCCCTGTGATTGAAGAAAATCCGGTCGCAATCGGCGGCCCGTCTGTGAACCCGGCAAAGCGTATCATTCCGAAGACGATGGTGCGTACCGGTATTCCGATGATCGACGTGTTCAACACTCTCGTCGTTTCCCAGAAGCTTCCGATTTTCTCTGTGGCAGGTGAACCGTACAACCAGCTCCTTGCCCGAATCGCTCTGCAGGCTGAAGTTGACGTGATCGTTCTTGGCGGCATGGGCCTGAAGCACGATGACTATCTGTATTTGAAGGATTATTTGGAACAGAACGGCGCCCTTTCCCGTACGGTGATGTTTGTCCATACGGCTTCTGACCCGATCGTGGAATGCTTGCTCGTTCCGGACGCCTCCCTCGCTGTGGCAGAACAGTTTGCAACCCGTGGCAAGAATGTGCTCGTTCTTTTGACGGATATGACGAACTTTGCGGATGCCATGAAGGAAATCTCGATTACGATGGAACAGATTCCGTCTAACCGTGGTTATCCTGGTGACCTTTATTCTCAGCTTGCTAGCCGTTACGAAAAGGCGGTGGACTTCGAAGGTTCGGGCTCCATTACGATTCTCGCCGTGACGACCATGCCGGGTGACGATGTGACCCATCCGGTTCCGGATAACACGGGTTACATTACCGAAGGCCAGTTCTACTTGAAGCACGGACGTATCGAACCGTTCGGCTCCCTGTCTCGTTTGAAGCAGCAGGTGAACGGTAAGACCCGCAGCGACCACCGTACCATTATGAATACGTTGATCCAGCTCTACGCAAGTTACAAGGAAACGCTGGAAAAGCAGTCCATGGGCTTCCGTATGAGTAACTGGGACAACAAGCTTTTGAAGTATGGCGAACGTTTCGAAAAGGAAATGATGGATCTTTCCGTCAACATTCCTCTCGAAAAGGCTTTGGACCTTGGTTGGGAAATCCTTGCCGATTGCTTCACTCCGGAAGAAACCGGTATTCCGTCTAAGATGATCAACCAGTACTGGCCGGGGAAGGCTTAATGGCGAAGGTCAAACTCACAAAAAACGCTTTAAAGGCTGAACGCGATTCGCTCAAGCGCTACCAGCGCTATTTGCCGACGCTTTTGCTGAAGAAGCAGCAGCTCCAGATGGAAATGCGTACGCTTCAAGCGAAGGTGATGGCCAAACGAGACGAAGAAGACGCGCTCCGCAAGTCCATTGCGGGGTGGATCGGCCTTTATGCTGAACCCATTGAATGGGACAAGTATATTTCCGTCAAGGAAATTCGGCAGGGCGAAGGGAATATCGCCGGTGTGGAAATTCCGCTCTTTGACGGAGTAGACTTTAATGTCACCATTCCAGATTTCTTTACGACGCCGGCGTGGCTCGATGAAGGTATCCGTTCCCTGCAGGGACTGATTTCCCTTCGTCTGGAACGCCGAGTGCTCGAAAAACAATACGAACTTTTGTCCGATGAACTGCGCTCGACAAGCCAGAGAGTCAACCTGTTCGAAAAGGTGAAGATTCCGGAAGCGAAGGAAAACATTCGCACGATCAACATCTTCCTTTCCGACCAGCAGATCTCGGGTGTTGCGCGTTCCAAGCTGGCGAAGGGAAAGGCTAATGCCCGAGTCCTTGCCCAGGAAGGAGCTGCCGCATGATCACTCCGATGAAAAAAGTGACAGTCATCTGTCTTGACAGCGAACGAAAGGCTTCGCTTGAAACCCTTCGTAGCATGGGCATTTTGCATGTGACGCCTCTCAAGAATCCCACGGGCAACGCGTTGAATTCCGCACGTAACGATATGAATCGCGTGCAGAAAGCGCTTGAAACCCTTCCGGATGCAAAGAAAAAGGCTGCTGCAAGCTCTTTGAACGGCGAAGCTGTGGTCGAAGAGGTGCAAAAGCTCATCGAAGTGCGCAAACATGCCGAAGATGAAGTTTCCGAAGCGGATAATGCGATTTCGCGTTACGACGTGTTTGGAAATCTCGATCCGGACAGCGTCCGTGCACTGGAATCTCGGGGCATTTTCGTACGTCTTTACGCTGCCGAAAGCAAGAAACCGTTTGAAGTCGAAGATAAAGAAGCTTTGGTAATCCCGTTTGGAGAAAGCGGGGAAGGACTTTGCCGCGCGGTAATCAACCGCGGGGAAGCTCCTGCAAAGCTTTCGACTCCGGCTACGTCGATTCCGCTTCCGGTGCGTTCGATCTCTTACTATCGTATTCTCAAGGAAAATGCAGAAAAGAATCTTGCTGCAGTAGAAAACCGTCTTACGGAACTCGCTGCGGACAAGAAGAAGGTTCAGGACTGCTTGAACGAAGCTTCCGACGCTTACACTTTCGAAGAAACGTCGGCGGGCATGCTTTCGTCTTCTCTCCTCGCAGCGATCCAGGGCTTTTGCCCCGCTCCGCGTGTGAAGGAACTGGAAGCGGCTGCAAAGGCTTCCGGCTGGGCGCTCCGCGTAGAAGATCCGACGGACGAAGATAACGTTCCGACGCTTCTGACCTACAGCAAGCTTTCCCGTCCGATGCAGATGCTTTACGATATCATCGGAATTGCTCCTGGTTATCATGAAGTGGATGTTTCAAGCGTCTTCCTCGTGTTCTTCAGCATTTTCTTTGCGATGATCGTGGGCGACGTGGCTTATGGACTTTTGTTCCTTGCCATCACCCTCTACGTTCGCAAGAAGAATCCGAATTCGAAATCCTCTGGCTTTAGCTTCATGTACTTGATGTGCGGAGCGACGATTGTCTGGGGCCTTTTCAACGGTAGTTTCCTTGGCCTGAAACCTGAATGGGCGGGTTGGAGTTACTACCTGGATTTGACGAATTACGCATGGCTTCCGGAACCTGTCCGCCACGCGATGCAGTGGATTCGTACAAGTGCCCCGTCCGATCCGCAGGTGTTCCAGTCTTATCATGCGTGGGTTTCCGGACTCACGTTCTTCCCGGAATCCTTTGTTCCGGCTGAAGCTGGCGCATCTCAGATGACGCACGTCCAGTTCTTCTGCTTCTGCCTTGCAGTGGTGCATTTGACCATCGCTCACGTGTGGAATATCGTGATCCGTTTCAAGAGAAAGGATTCGACGTTCATGGCGCAGCTCGGTTGGCTCCTTTGCTGCTGGTTTATGTTTATGCTTGCGAACAACATGGTTCTCGGCATGGCTCTTCCGGGCTTTGCGATTCCGCTGTTCGTCGCGGCTGCTGTGCTCCTTGTTCTTTTCAGCGTGCCGCCTAGCCGTTTGAAACAGGACTGGATTTCCATTCCGATGCTCGCTTTGAACATCGTCAACAGTTTTACCGACGTGATCAGCTATATCCGTCTGTTTGCTGTGGGCATGTCCGGTGCTGCGATTGCGGAAGCCTTCAATGGTATGCTTTCGCCGTTGTTCGGCTCTTTTGTGGGCGTCTTCGGAGCGGCAGTCATTCTACTTTTCGTACACGGTTTGAATATTGCGCTAGCCTTGATGGGCGTCGCGGTTCATGCGGTACGTTTGAATACACTTGAATTTTCCAATGGCTTGGATTTGCAGTGGAGTGGCTATGCTTTCTCTCCATTCTCCAAGAACAAAAATTAACCAAGGGATAAATCCCGCTATCTAATAAGAGGAATAGAAAATGGATCCGAATACAACTTTGACTCTCGCGAAAATGGGTGCTGCAGCCGCTCTCGGCTTTGGCGCGATGGGCTCTGCCCTTGGTTGCGGTACGGCAGGTATGTCTGCAATCTCCGTGTGGAAGAAGGCCTATGCTCAGGGCAAGGGCGCTCTCTTTACACTTCTCGTCTTCGTCGGTGCTCCGATTTCCCAGACGATTTACTGCATGTTGCTCATGAACTTCATCTTGAACTATGTGGCTAGCGTTCCGGCTGGCGAAGTGGCTAACTGGGGCGGTTGCCTCGGTGCCGGTATCTTCGGCGGTTTCGGCTTGATGGCTTCTGCTTGGTTCCAGGGCAAGTCCGCTGCTGTCGCTTGCGACGCTCTCGGCGAAACCGGTAAGGGCATGGTGAACTATCTCATGGTGCTCGGTATCGTTGAAACGGTTGCCTTGTTCGTGCTCGTCTTCTCCATGATGGTTCTTTAATCCTATCCATAAAGAGCGTTAGAACTTATGGATCAGGAAACAATGACCACATTAGCCAAGTTCGGTGCCGTGGCTGCGCTAGGGCTTTCCGCATTTGGCTCCGCACTGGGTTGCGGTACAGCCGGCATGGCCGCCATAGGTGCTTGGAAAAAAGCGTACCTGAGAGGGAAAAATGCGCTTTTTACCTTGCTCATCTTTGTCGGTGCGCCCATTGCTCAGACGATTTACGGCATGCTCCTGATGATGTACATTCTGGGTACAATCGGTCCGGAAGGGGCTGATCCGACGGCCACCCTTTGGCCGGCTTACCTTGGCGTGGGCATCTTTGGAGGCCTTGGCATTGCGATTTCTGCATGGTTCGTGGGCAAGTCTGCAGCGAATGGCTGCAATGCGCTGGGCGAAACCGGCAAGGGCCTGGTGAACTACCTCATGGTGCTCGGCGTCGGAGAAACCGTCGCGCTGTTCGTCATGGTGTTCTCCATGATGCTTGTATCCATGTAATCGGAATAGCAGAACTTTTTGAAAAGATTCCTCGAAAGGGGAATCTTTTTTTAATTTGTCCATGTTTGGAAAGAAGACTTCAAAAATTGAAGTCAAAAGTTTTAACCAGGCGGGTTTGGAAATGGCATTTTTGAATTTTCGACAGGCGATCCTTTGCTGTATCACGGCTTTTTTATTCGTGGCCTGTGATTTTTCCACGTCTGAAGAAATCGCAGAAAAGGAAAACCATGTTTCTTGCGGTAAGGCTGCGGTCTGCCCAGACATGCTCGAAGCAGGAACGATTTGTGACGTCCGAGATGGAAAAGTTTATAAAACTGTAAAAATTGGAAGTCAAACCTGGCTTGCAGAAAACGTGGCTTATTGCACAGACAATACCTGGTGCTATGACGACAACGCTTCGAATTGCGAAGTCTACGGCAGACTTTACGAATGGTCTGCTGCTGTCGAGGCGTGCCCGGAAGGCTTTCATTTGCCGTCTCGCGATGAATGGGACTTGCTTGCTGCATATGCGCTTGAACAGGCTGGGGATGAAAACAGTTCCTTGCGCAGTGTAGAATCTTGGACTTCGTCCTTGGTGACTCCGGGAAATGACGTTTTCGGTTTTACGGCTCTTGCCTCGGGGCGATACTATTTTAGAGCTTTTACGGACATGGGTTACAAGGCTTATTATTGGACAAGCGAATCGGAAGGTTCTGAAACGGCGTATATCCGGTCGTTGAGCGGAATGTTTAGTACGATGGGATTTGGAAATTCTTTCAAAGATAACGGTCTATCGGTGCGCTGCATTGAAGATTAGAAAGAAATCACTTGCCAATCGCTTGAATTCCTTGTATATTGATGGGCATGAGAATGAATTTGAACCTAAACCTTCTAAACGATCGACTTCCGGGCTTTGGCTCTGGAGCGGTGGCTGTTTACGGATAGGTTTTGGTTTAAACGCAAAAAGCTAGGTTTAAAGCAAAAAATGGCCCGCTCCTTCTTGGTGTGGGTCTTTTTGTTTTGCAGAAAAAGCTAACTTTTATGCGAAAAAATGAAAAGACTTTGCTGCCTCGAAGGTTGCGGCAAGGAGAAAAAAATGAGTGAATCGAAGAATCAGAGAAAACCGTTTATCTATGACGTGACTCTGCGTGATGGAAATCAGGCGTTGCCTAATCCTTGGAACAATGAACAGAAGAAAGATGTTTATCTGCAACTTTTGAAGCTCGGCGTCCAAGGTGCGGAAGTCGGTTTCCCCGCGTCTTCCGAAATGGACTTTGAATCGGTGAAGGAACTGGCGCAGCTCACCGCTAAATTGGCAGAAGAAGGCAATGAAGAAGCTCAGAAGAGTGTGGTTTCTGGCCTTGCCCGTTGCGTTCCGAGCGACATTCAACGTTGCTGGGAAGCAGTCCGTTATGCACCGCACCCCCGCATTCACACCTTCCTCGCCGGTAGTCCGCTTTCGATGGAACATGTGTTGCACATGACTCCGGAACAGGTGAAGGAACGCGCAGTCAGCTGCGTAAAACTTGCCAAGTCTTTGGTCGGCGACAAGGGTGATGTGGAATTCAGCGTGGAACACTTTGGCGACTGCCTGGATAACATGGACTTTGTCATTGACGAATTGAAAGCGGTTGTCGAAGCGGGCGCTACGACTTTGAACCTGCCGAATACCGTGGAACGTTACCGTCCGGCTCTGTACGTGAACCAGATTAAGCAGGTCCGCGAAGCTATCCCAGATGAAAATATCACGATTTCTGTCCACTGCCACAATGACTTGGGCATGGCGACGGCTGCGACGGGAGACAGCTTCTATGCGGGAGCGGATCAGTTGTAAGTCGCTTTGAACGGCCTTGGTGAACGTTGCGGCAACACGAACTTCTATGAAGTGGTCGTGGGCCTTGCAAATTCCGGAACGCCTGTGGACATTCATCTTGACCGTATTTACGAAACGGCCATTCTCATTTCTCAATGGTCGGGCGTGAACATCTATAGCCGTGCTCCGCTGATCGGTGCAGAAGCGATTGTGCACCGTAGCGGCATTCATCAGGATGGCGCATCCAAGACGAAGGACATGAAGAAGGGCGCTTACCGTCCAATCGATTATTCTATCATCGGTCGTCATCAGAATGACGCTTTGAGCTTTACAAGCCAGAGCGGTCGAACGGCTGTGTATGAAATCATCACGAAGTACGGTTACAAAGTTTCTTTGGCAGAAGCTGCGGAATTGCAGCCGGTGTTGAAGCTCGCCAGTGAAAAGGAAGGGGAACTTTCTTCCGAACGGGTGCTCGACATTTTCCGTGAGCATTTCATCAATGTGAACGGTCGTTTGGTCTTCAACAATGTCGAAGTGATTCCGGACGAAAACCGCTTTATCTTCCACTTCAAGAAAGATGGCGAAGCGATGATCAAGTCCGTGACCGCTGAAGGTCCTGTAGAAGCGGCTCTCATTTTGCTGCGTGAAATCGGCATGCCGGTAGAACTCATCAAGTATCGTCAGCTGGTGGTTCCTGAAAAGGACAAACTTTGGGCCGGTCGCGGATTGAGCCGCATCGTTCTCAAGGCAAACGATAAGGAAGTCGAAGGCCGAGGCGTTTCTAGCGATACTTTGAAAGCAAATATGCGTGCCATTTTCTGCGGCGTGAACTTGCTTTACAAGAAATAGACTTTTGGATTCGAAAAGATCCGCATTCTGCAAAGGGTGCGGATTTTTTTATGCCTAAATTTGATATAATGATAGATATGAATGAAGTTGCCCTTTTGATTTCGAAAGATGATGTGCAAAAGCGGGTTTCGGAACTCGCCCAGGAAATTTCTTTGCAAAAGATCGACGTGGTGATCGGCGCTTTGACAGGGGCGTTTATTTTTGTATCGGATCTTGTGCGGGCGATGCCATCTAAAGAACTGAAGATTCAATTTGTGAAAGTGAACAGCTATGGCAAAGGGACGGAGCGTTCTTCGTTTACGATTCAAGGGCTCGAATCGTTGGATGTGAAAGGAAAAAACGTTCTCGTTGTAGACGATATTTTTGATTCCGGGTATACATTAAAAAATCTATCGAATGCGGTGAAGGAACTCGGAGCGGCTCAAGTGAAAACCTGTGCGCTACTTGACAAGCCCAGCCGTCGGGAAGTCCGGTTTGATGTGGATTATATTGGTTTTACGGTCGAAAATGTTTTTATCGTGGGCTACGGTCTCGATTGTGCAGATGAATATAGATCCCTTCCGGACATTTGTTATATTCGCCAAAAATAAAGGTTGGAAAGGGGAAAAATAAGAAAAGTCAAATTCTTTGCCAGTTTTCTTCGACGTTTTTTAAGTTTTGGATGAGCGCCTGGGCAATATCGTAAGGCGCTTTTTTTGTGCCGTCCGGAGCTTCCACGGGAAAGCTTTCGTCTGCATCCGTTTCAAAACGAACTTTTGATTTGGGAATTTCACCAAGAGCTGCTTTCGTGGACGCCTTTCGAAAGGAATCCCTGTGAATCGAAAAAAGCGCATTCAGAGGAATTGCTTTTTTTATAATTTCCTTGTCTCCGCCAAAACGATGGAAAATCGGAAACGCATTCGAACCTGTAAAACCGATCCTTTCAAAAATCTGGAAAATACGGCGGTAGTCTCCGACCATGTGAATCATCAGTGGTCGTCTAAATTCAAGGGCAAGCTTTGCCTGAAATTCAAAAATTTTTTCTTGGACATCTCCCGGAGCGTATCCCGGGTACCGCTTGTCAAGTCCGCATTCACCCACATAAGCTTGCGGAAATCTTTGAATCCAACTTTTTAAGGTTTCAAGATCGCTTTCAAGAATTTGACTTGCGATCATCGGGTGAATACCGAAGCAGGGGGTAAAGGTGCTAGGATATTTTGAAAATAGGGGAGCGCTAGCGTTCCATTCCCACGGTTCGCAGGCGACAACGACTGCTTTGTAACCCGCTTTTTCGAGTTCTTTTGCAGTGGATTGAGGCTCTGGAAGCCGTGCCAGGTGAACGTGGAAGTCGAGCATCAGAAAAAGTTGACGTTGAACCAGGCCGTTTTACCGTCTTCGCTGTAAGCGATCCCACAGGCGACGGATTCCACTTGGGAATTTTTCATGTTCAAATAGTGGCCGATGTTCATGTAAACGGTGTCTCCTGCGTCGGCAAGTTCTTTTTCTTTCCACATCATCAGAAGGTATGCTTGGACGATTTTGAATTCATCGCTGAAATAGGCGGTAGAAATGTTTGGACCGCTATTTTGTGCGAATTCTCCGCAATTTCCAAAATGTCCATGGGCCGAATTTTCGGAAAGGTCGGCTGCGGCTTCCGCATCGGTGCAGCTTTCTTTGTCCACGTTCCGAACAATGCTTTTTACATTGACAGATTCCCGGTAAGCGTTGATGATGGCGACGCAGGAATCCCGCCAGGCGTCTTGCGTTGAAATTTCTGCGTCTGCTGCAGCACTGGACTCCGCACCGGATTCTGAACTAGATTCTGAACTGGTTTCGACACTAGACGAAAATCTGGATTCTGAACTGGCTTCGACGCTGGATGTGGCGCTAGACGAAGAACTGTCTATGTTCGGACTTGAAGACGATTCTCCGCAACCTGCAAAAAACGCAGCGAAAGCGGCTGCGAAAAGGAAATCTTTTGAGAACAAATTCATTTGGAAGATTCAATTTTGTCTAAAAGTTCCGCGGCAACGGCAACCCGGTCGCTGCAAGTCATGGACTGGATCGGGCGGATCTCGGAGCAGAGCGTTCCGTTACAGCGTTTGCGGAATTCTTCCCTCAGTTCTTCTTTGCGATCGGGGCGGTAATGGATTGCTGCATACAAGGCTCCGCAAAGGCCTCCTTCTGCACGACCGCCGCCGCAGGTTCTAAACGTTTCTACTTCGGAAGGGTCCTTGTGATGGGCCTCTAGCCAGGCGGCAGCAACGGCCATGGCGCAGTTCCCTAAATGCTTTGTGTGGAATTCTTTTGCGTATTCTTTCATGCCTTTAATATATCAAAATGTGACGGAAAACGCAGTCGTTCAAAACGGGCTATTTTGACGCCCAAATGGAGTGATTTTTCGTAAGCTTTTTTACAGCAATTTTCATCATTTTGATGCGATTTTGTATAATTTATGTGGGAGGTAAGCGATTTTTGTCGCAAAAATATCCTCTTCTGGAGATGTCTATGGCAAAAAAGATGATTGCAGTTGATGGTAACGAAGCAACTGCTAGCGTTGCATTCCAAGTAAGCGAGGTAGCCGCAATCTACCCGATTACTCCGTCCAGCCCGATGGCTGAACACGCGGATAACTGGAGTGCAGCTGGTAAAACCAATATCTGGGGACAGGTCCCTCGAGTTTTTGAAATGCAGTCCGAAGGCGGTGCCGCTGGTACCGTGCACGGAGCTTTGCAGGCCGGCGCTTTGACGACGACCTTTACGGCTTCTCAGGGATTGCTTTTTATGATTCCTAACATGTACAAGATTGCAGGCGAACTCACGCCGACCGTGTTCCACGTGACGGCGCGTTCTCTTGCGGCTCAAGGTCTTTCGATTTTTGGCGATCACTCCGACGTGATGGCTTGCCGTCAGACCGGTTTTGCAATGCTCAGCTCGTCTTCCGTTCAGGAATGTCAGGATTTGGCTTTGGTGGCTCATGCATCCACTCTCGAAAGCCGCGTTCCGTTTATGCATTTCTTTGACGGCTTCCGCACTTCTCACGAAGTGATGAAGATTGAAGCTCTCGAAGACGGCGTTATCCGTAACGTTATCGACGAAAAGTATGTGAAGGCTTGCCGTGAACGCTGCCTCACACCGGACCGCCCGACTATGCGCGGTACCGCCCAGAACCCGGA
>JAGDBD010000080.1 GCA_017959225.1 Fibrobacter sp.
ACCGCTAGGACAACGCCAAGTTTCGAACCCCAATGCTCGCGCGAAGAATCCATGGTTACCTCGTATTCATTTGGGAGTAAAGATACAAAATTAAAGAATGACTCCGTCTACGAAAAGCACTGCTGCAGTCGCTGCACAGGCGACGACGACAAGACCGCGCCCGAGAATCGATGCCGTGACAGCAGCAATAAAGGCTGCAATCCCCGAAATACGGTTATTCGTGGCAAAGAAAATAGCCGGGACTGTCATGGCGGCAAGTACCGTATAAGGAATGTAGGCGAGGAATGAATTCCAAAATTCGCTTTTTAACTGTTTTTTGAGTAAAACGAACGGAATTGCGCGAACGAGATAAGTGACCCCGGCCATGGCAAAGAGATACAAGGCGAAATCGCGCAGATTCATGACTTTGCCTCCGCTTCTTTTTTAATGGGGAAGAATTTTGCACAGACAAGGGATGCGACGATGGCGCAAAGGATGATGGCAAAACCTGTCGAAACTTTTTGCAGTACGGGTACAAAATAGAAGGCGCAACTCAACGCGATCGAAATCGCGACTGCGATGCAAGTCGATATTTGCTTTTGCATTTGCGGAACGACGATGGCGATAAACATGCCGTACAGGGCAACGCCTAAAGCATTGGTGAGAATTCCGGGTAAAATTTCGCCAGCGATAGCCCCGCAAAGAGTTCCAAGGGACCAGCCTAAATAAGGTAAGACCGTTAAACCGAAAAAATACATGGGGTTCACACGTTCTTTTGCGCCAATAGCAAGAGCGTAAATTTCGTCGGTAATTCCCATGCCTAAAAATAGGCGTTGCAACGTTCCGAAACTGGGGGAAACTTTTTGCGAAAGGGATATTGCCATTAAAGAGTAGCGCAGGTTAATAAAAAAGGTTGCGATGATCATTTCGATCAGGGTACCTGTCGCCTGCATAATCTGAAGTCCCGCAAATTGCCCTGCGGAAGTCAGATTGGTCATGGATATAAGAGTAACGAGAGGCCAAGAAAGAATTTTTGACCCTGCAATACCGAAAGAAAAAGAAACGGCAAAATAACCGATTCCGATGGGAAACCCATCGATGACGCCTTTAGAGAATTTCACGGCGCAAATAATAACAAAAATCGATTAGCCGCAGCTGAACTTTCCGGCTTCCTTGCCTATGTATTCCGGGTAATTTCCGTCAAAGCAGGCTGCGCAATAATCGTTCGGAGCCGCTGTGCATTCCTTCATGCCTTCGATGCTTAAATAGCCGAGGCTTTCGACACCGAGCATTTTAGCGATTTCTTGCGGACTCATGCTGCTTGCGGCAAGTTCGCCGGCATTCGGAAAGTCCATACCAAAGTAACAGGCGTGTGCAACTGGAGGCGATGCAATGCGAATGTGAACTTCCAAAGCGCCTGCGTCACGGAGCATTTTGGAAAGAATCTTTAACGTTGTGCCGCGAACAATAGAATCATCGACGACGCAGACTTTGCGCCCTTTTAAAACGCCTTCAATGGGATTGAACTTGAGCCGTACTTTCTGCGAACGCACGTTTTGCGTGGGATCGATAAAGGTTCTGCCGACGTAGTGATTGCGCAACAGTCCGATTTCAAACTTGATACCGGATTCCCGAGCAAAACCCAGAGCCGCTGTGGTCGAAGAATCCGGAACCGGAATCACGATATCTGCGTCTACAGGGCATTCGCGGGCGAGCTGCTTTCCCATTTTGCGGCGAATTTTATCGCAACTCTGTTCAAAAATTTTGGAATCCGGACGTGCAAAGTAAATGTATTCGAAGATGCAGTGGGCAAGCCGATCTTTTTGGGTGAAGGTTTCGGACTGGAGGCCCGCTTTGGTAATCGTTAAAAGTTCACCCGGTTGGATGTCGCGAACGTAGTTTGCGCCTAGAAGGTCGAATGCGCAAGTTTCACTGGCGACGCACCAACTGTTTCCAAGCCTTGCAATGGAAAGTGGGCGAAACGCGTAACCGTCCCTGGCAACGTACATGGTGTCTTTGGAAAGGATCAGCATGCAGAAGCAACCGGTGAGTTTGGAAATCGCTTTTTTGATGGCTTCCTTTAAATTCGGAGCGTGGGTGCGGGCGATTTCGTGCAAAAAGATTTCGGAATCGGAAGTGGTCTGGAAAATGTGGCCCGATTCTTCCATTTCGGCGCGGAGTTCGGCTGCGTTTGTCAGGTTGCCGTTGTGTGCAATGGCGAGTTGCCCCCATTTGCAGCTGACAAGAATCGGTTGGGCGTTTGCGAGAGTGCTTGAACCGGTTGTGCTATAGCGGACATGGCCGATACCTGCAAAGCCTTGCAATTCATCAACGTTATGTTCTCGGAGAAGAGTGGAAACAAGTCCCATGGATTTGCGGACTCGAACTTTATCTCCGTTAGAGATAGCGAATCCGGCGCTTTCTTGACCGCGATGTTGCAAAGCGTAGAGCCCCATACAAACATTGCGGGCGACGTTTTCACCGTTGTAAATTCCGATGACGCCGCATTCTTCGTGAAGTTCATCCAACATGGGGACCTCTCTAGTGATGCCGTTAATTTAAAAAGCGGGGTACGGTATCACAATGGATGCTTCTATCGTTTTTTTATTTTCTCACGACAAAATTGTAAAGGATATCCCCCTGTTTTTTACAAAAATGTCGATTCAAAGATTCGTCGATGCCGAGTTTTTTCATGTCCTTCAAAGCGTCTCTTAATTTTTCGAATCGATGTTCGCCTGCGTCTTCAAGAAGCGCTTCGGTCATTTTTTGGGAGTACCAGTACAGCCGTTCTGCTTTTGCGCGATCCTTTTGCTTGGTGAAGCTTTCCGTTAAATCTTCGAGGCTTGGTACGGGCCCGTTTGGCTGGGGTACGCCTTGGTGGGATCCGTCGATGATCTGAGCGATGCCTTCGTTCAGCCACAAGGGAACTTTAGCCCGGGTCATTTGATGCACAAAGGCGTGGGTCAGTTCGTGGAAAAGAATGGGACGGTAAACGTTGCGGTATTGCATGAGGTTTGCCGGAATCCGGAGCTTTCCGTCGTAAGTGGCGGCAACCCAGTCGGGGTGCTCTCCCACGCCTTGAAAATTTTCCGTCTGGTACATCACCACGTGAATTCTGTCTTCGGGATAGAACTGGAAAAGATTTGCAATGGAGTCGTAGGCGACTTCAAGAACGCTCAGGGCTTCTTGCACTTCGATGGGAGAAGCATAACCTTCAAGTTCTAAACGGAAATGTCCGTAATCTCGAATGCCAAGTTCATCCCGTTCGCGGATTAAAAGCTTGGACTTTTGCAAAAGAAAATTCAGATCGGAATTTTGAAAGTTTTGATCTTGGATGTAAGAAATGCATTCTTCGTAACGGCCTTGTTCAAAAAGAATGCCAGCGTAATGGATGCGCAGGTTGGTGTCTTTTGGAAGTTCCTTCAAAAGAAATTTCAGATGGGTTTCGGCGCACGTCCAATGCTTGGAGTCGGAACAGGCGTTGAATTCATCGACATGAAAATTGAAAGCGTCCACTTCTTTCTTTTTTAGAACAAATTCTCTAGCCGCAAATGCTGCGAATAGAAAAAAGAGAATTGCGACTGCCCCTAAAAATTTTTTCATTTCTTAAAAAAGTCCATGAAGGACCAATGCGACAAGTCCGACGATCATCGCCATTTTGGTGGTCTTTTGCGCTGCACGGTACTGCTTTTTGAATGCGTTTCGAATGATCCAAATGCAGATGGGGACCATGGGAACGAGGAGCAGTAAAAAAGCCGGATGAAACCAATGGAGCAGCACGGGCATCGGAATGGAGAGAATTCCAAAACCGATGACAAGGCTTGCCAGGGTTTCTGCTTCTTTATTTCCAGCGATCAGCGGAAACGTTGCAATGCCTGATTTAAGATCCCCTTCGGCATCTTCTAAGTCTTTCAAAATTTCCCGTGCAAGTGTGAACAAAAACGCAAAACCCGCAGTGGCATAAAGAGGCTCAAAGGTGGCGTGGGGAAGGAGCATGGCCCGGATGATGGGTGTTGCGCAAAGGAGTGCAACCGTCACATTTTTTACCAAAGGAATCTGCTTTAAAAATCTGTCGTACAAAAAAAGTAAAAGGATGACCGCTGCAAAAAATCCGAGGTGCACCAGGTGCTGTGTGCTAGGAATTGCGGCAAGGGCAAGGGTTATCCCGATGCAGACAAGGCTTGCCCCTTTTGCCATGAAAGGGGTTACTTTCCCAGAGGGGATTGGCCGATTCGGTTGGTTGATTTTATCGGCTTCAACATCTAACAGGTCGTTGTAAATGTTTCCAAAGGCAATGGCGAAGGCAAATGCGCAAGCGTCGGCAATAAAACTGAACGGGTTAAAGCTTCCCTTCGACAGAAAGTATCCTGCGGCGAGGGTAACGATTGCAATCACGATGTTTCCGGCACGAGCCATTTGTAAAAGCGCAAGCATGGTTTAAAAATAAAAAAGAGATTTAGAAATATTCTAAATTTGGAAGGATGAATCACGAACTCGACAACGATGAACAGGATGAAGAACGCTCCGGGCGCACTTTTCGCCGGGATGCCCGCGCCCGTCGTGTAAATACCATGGAAATGTGGAAGCGGGGCACTCTCGATGATCGCCCCATCAAGGAACGTTGGAGTCGTGAATTCAAAAAACCGAAAATCAAAAAGATCAAGGACCCTTCGGAAAAGTTCGATGCAGACGATTCCGTGGAAGGACTCGTTCTGGAAGTGCACCGGCGCACTTGCGTTGTAAGGCTTCCGAATGGGGACAGTGTGAATGCGACATACCGCGCTGCTGTCGTTTATGAATTGAAAGAATTTCCGGTGGTGGGCGATCAGGTGATTATCGCTCGGGCAAAAAATGCGGAAGAAGATGCGCCCTATTCTTTGCTTCGCGTTTTACCGCGTCGTTCTGCGTTAGTGCGTCCCGGTCCTAAAGACAAGTCCCGCAGGGAACTCGTTCTTGCGTCGAATATCGATCAGGTTGTGGTTGTTTCAAGCGTTGCAGAACCTCCTTTTAATTATGGATTTGCGGACCGCTTTTTGCTTGCGGCAAACCTTTGCAAACTGCCCCTTGTGATGGTTCTGAACAAGACGGATCTGGTGGAAGAAATTCCGCAGGATGTGAAAGATTTTATTTCGATTGTGGACAAGTTCATTTGCGTAAGTTGCAAATCGGGCGCAGGCCTGGATGAACTTCGAGAAGTGCTGAAAGGAAAAAATTCAGTTCTTTCGGGAAAGAGCGGTGTTGGTAAATCGAGCCTTGTAAATGCCCTTGTGCCGGAAGCCCAGCTGAATGTAGGCGAAGTCCGCGAACTTGACGGTAAAGGACGTCACACGACAACGTCGTCGAGCCTTTTTGATTTGCCCTTTGGTGGACGCATTATCGATACGCCGGGGATTCGTGAACTAGGCGTTGTGGAAATGGACGGTCACGATTTGGCCAGATCCTTCCCCGGATTTTTCCCTGGTGAATTTTTTACTTGCAAGTACAACGATTGTATGCATATCAATGAACCGGGCTGCGATGTGCTTGCTCGTGTGGAATCGGGTGAAATTCCGAAAGCCCGTTATGCAAGCTATCTTCGCATTTTGAATTCCGAAGAATAAGGGCTTCTTCCGTTTTCTTTTGCCATTGCTGTAATATTTGTATAAGTTATTGGTATGAATCCAATTATTATCAATATCAATGACTACGAGCTTTCCGGAGGGGGAAAGTTTGGCGAAAGCTATATCAAACGCGACGATCCGAACATTTTGTTGAAGCTTTACCCTGCCGAGCTTGAACAGATGGGACTTGATGAATTTGACAGAGCGTGGAAGGTTTATAAAACGGGGCTTCCTTGCCCGGAGCCGGGAGAACTCGTGCGAACTGCGAGCGGATCTTTGGGAATCCAGTTTAAGCGTATCCAGGGAAAAAAATCTTTTGCGAGAGCTTTAAGCGAACATCCGGAACAGCTTGAAAAATTGGCTGCGGAATTTGCCGAAACCTGTAAAAAGCTCCATTCCACGATTCCTGCGCCGGGAACATTCCCTAAAGCGAAGGATCAATATATCCAGAACATCATGGACGATCCCTATTTGACATCGGACGAAAAAAGCGGCCTTGAACGGTTCATTTTAGGCTTGCCCGATGCCGACACGGCTGTGCACGGAGATCTTCACCACGGGAACATCATTTTTACCGAAGACGGTACAAAGTACCTGATCGATCTGAGCGAATTCTGCACGGGAACTCCTTGGTTCGACATGGGCATTATTTATCGTCAGACCCGTCAAGTTCCTGAAGAAATGGAAATGGAGCTTTATCATATTACGAAAAAGCTCTCTACAGAATTTTGGAATGAATTTGTTCGAAATTACTTCGGACAAGACGTTTCAATTAAAGAAATCGAAGAACAGGCTCTGGTTTACGCCTACCTGCGCATTCTGGTTTTGGAGCGTTTGCTCGGAAGGCCTTCCTTGCAAATTCGCCCTGAAGTCCATAAGCTGATCGGTATGCAGCCGTAAGGCTTGCGCTTTATGGGTGTTCTACCAGTTGTTCTTTTCGTTTTACCTGAACCGTAACGGTCCGTTCGAGTCCTTCGAATATATCGTCTACGGTTTCTTTTTGGATCTTTGGCGTGAACAGGCTGACGACTGGCACAAGGATTAGTCCGCCGACCATTGAAACGACGCCCGAATTGATGGAAGATTTGAAGATGAACCCGAGGATTTCTCCGTTAAAAGAAATCACTCCGGAAGAATGCAAAAGCTGTATAACGGTCATGCAGCTGGCGAAGCAGAAGCAAACCGCCACGGAAGCTTTTGTCACATGCTTAAAATAAAGCCCGTACAAGAAAGGCGCAAGGAAAGCTCCGGCCAAAGCTCCCCAAGAAACTCCCATCATCTGCGCAATGAACGTGATGTTGTAACGGTCTTTTATAACCGCAATGACAGCGGATATGATGACAAAAAACACGACGAAAGCACGCATCGTACGCACCTTTTTCTTTTCGCTCAAGCCTCTTTTAAAAGTCGGCGCCACCACGTCAAGAGTCAGCGTAGAACTTGAAGTCAGCACTAGTGACGAAAGCGTAGACATGGATGCGGAAAGCACGAGGACAATGGCCAGTGCAATGATAAAGTCCGGCATTTCCCTAAGCATTGCCGGGATGATGGAATCAAAAAGGATTCTTCCGTCCGGCATTTTTTTGATAAATGCAGATTCTCCAAATAACCTTCCAAAACCGCCGATAAAATAGCAGCCTCCTGCAACGATGAGAGCGAAAATTGTGGAAATGACAGTTCCTTTTTTGATGGAATCTTCATTTTTGATGGAGTAGAATTTGCCGACCATTTGGGGAAGTCCCCACGTTCCTAAAGATGTAAGCAGAACCACAAATAGAAGGTCAAAGGGATGAGGCCCAAGGAAGGATGCAAACGCGCCGTTTAAAGCAGTTCCGCTAGCGACTTCGACGCTTTCTTTTGAAAGCTTTGCCACGGCTTCCGTAAGGCCACCTTGGTTTGCAAGAACGGAAACGATGACAGCTACAATTCCCACGAGCATGATCAGCCCCTGAATGAAATCGTTTACGGCTGTCGCCTTGTAACCTCCGATAATCACATAGATGGCTGTCAGAGCGGCCATTGCAGCGATCACGATCCAGTAAGGAATGCTGAATACAATGTTGAACAGGCTCGAAAGTCCGTTGTAAAGCGAAGCCGTGTACGGAATCAAAAAGATGAATACGATTACCGAAGCCACGATTTTTAACGTCTTTGACTGGTAACGTTTTTCAAAAAATTCTGGCAGGGTCTTTGTATCGAGATGGTGGGTCATCACACGGGTTCTGCGCCCTAAAATTTCCCAAGCGAGCAGAGAACCGATAAAAGTGTTGCCAAGGCCGATCCAAGTCGAAGATAGTCCGAAGTTCCAACCAAATTGCCCAGCATAGCCGACAAATATCACCGCCGAAAAGTAGGACGTTCCAAATGCGAATGCCGTAAGCCACGGTCCCACGTCTCTTCCGCCGAGAACAAAACCGTCCACATCGATCGCATGCTTTCGACAGCTAAATCCGACGATGAGCATCACCGCAAAAAAACACAACATCAATGCGGATGTTAAAAATATAAGCATAACGTAAATCCCTTAATTAAGAATGCTTTGGGCTTCCAAAAATTTTGTCCACCAGTTCTGTGAATTCCGAATAGGCAAAAGTCCCTTCAAGTTCTTTTAAGGCAGTTGCCAAGCCGCGGTAATGCCACTCGTGTTCTTTTACGTCGGTGACGTGGAAAATTTTCCAAAGCTCGTCGCCTTTTTGGACAAAATCTCGATAGATGATGCGGGCGTTGCTTAACTTATCGCCAAGAGCTACAATTTTTGCGTCGCGGCTTGCCTTGGAAAGCCTGTCGATGGCGGCCTGTTTGCGGGAATGCCAAGAATCCGATTCGCTTACACCTTCCATAAACACGTCGGATTCTTCTTCTACAAGTTTAGCTACACGGGGGCCGAATTCTCGGCGGATGTCTTCTAGTGTAACGTGGGTATCTTCGACGGTATCGTGCAAAGCGGCTGCGGCGAGCAGTTCCTGGTCCGAAGACAGCGTGGCAACGATTTCTACAGCTTCCATGGGGTGAACTATGTAGGGAAATGTTTTTCCACGACGTTCTGTTCCCGAATGGGCTTTGACCGCAAAAATGATAGCCTTGTCAAGGATAGATGTATCCATAATTCCCTCCTAGTTCAGCAGTATATTGTAAATATAAGCAAAAAAAGACCCCGCCAGAGTTCCGGCGGGATCTTTTTTGAAATTGGAAAATTAAGCGCGGTCGTCGATCGGGAGCCACGGGCGTTCGTTGTAACCCGTATAGATCTGACGAGGACGGTTGATCTTCGACAGAGGATCGTCGTGCATTTCCTTCCAGTGGGCAATCCAACCCGGGAGACGTCCAATGGCGAACATCACGGTAAGCATGTTCGTCGGAATTCCCATGGCGTGGTACAGGATACCGGAATAGAAGTCCACGTTCGGATAAAGCTTGCGTTCAATGAAGTAGTCGTCCTTGAGGGCCGCTTCTTCGAGTTCGCTTGCAATATCGAGCAGAGGATCGTCGATGTGTTCGCGGTCAAAGATCGTATGGACAAGGCCTTTGAGAACCTTGGCACGGGGGTCGTAGTTCTTGTAAACGCGGTGTCCAAAGCCGTAGAGCTTGAACGGATCCGTTTTGTCTTTGGCCTTTTCAATGACCTGCTTGACCGTGAGACCGCTCTGGTGAATCTTCATCAAAGTTTCGAGAGCCGCCTGGTTTGCACCGCCGTGGAGCGGGCCCCACAAGGCGCAAATGCCTGCGCAGATGCTTGCGTAAAGACTTGCCTGGGAGCTGCCTACCATGCGGACCGTAGAAGTCGAACAGTTCTGTTCATGGTCTGCGTGGACGATCAAAAGAACGTTCAACGCATGGACAAAAAGCGGATCGACGTTGTAAGGCTTTGCCTTGCTCGAGAACATCATGTTGAGGAAGTTCGAGCAGTAACTCTTTTCCGCATCCGGATAGACGAATGGTTCGCCAATGCTTGCCTTGTAAGAGAAGGCGGCAATGGTGCGCACCTTGGAAATCAAGCTTGCCACGGTCAGGTTGAACACGTCCTGCTTGCTTTCGTCATCATAGAAGCGCGGTGTGAAAAGGCCGAGAGCGTTCACGACGGCGCCGAGAATGCCCATCGGGTGAGCCGAAGGCGGCATTTCACGGAAGAAGTTCAACAGATTTTCGTGGATCAGTGCGTTTTCCGTTAAGAGACGGCGGAACGTGCCGAGTTCTTCACGAGTCGGAAGATTGCCGTAAATCAGAAGCCATGCCGTTTCCGGGAATGTTGTGTACGCGGCCAGGTCTTCGATATTGTAACCACGATAGCGAAGGATTCCTTTTTCACCATCCACAAAGGTGATCTGGCTCTTGGTGCTACCCGTATTCGTGTAGCCGTAGTCCAGCGTAACAAGTCCAGAATCCTTGCGGAGTTTGGAAATGTCAATCGCCTTTTCATTTTCCGTTCCAGTTACGAGGGGAAGGTTGTAATCCTTTCCGTCGTAGTTCAAGGTAGCGAAATCGGGCATGATGCCTCCTTTTTACTTGGATTTGAGAGCTAGAATCGCGTGGTACACGTTGTCAAAGAGCTGCGGCAACTTCGCAGTCGGCACAGCCGAGAATGCGAGGCGGAGAAGTCCCTTGAGCATAATTGTACCCGTGCTGTAGTTCTGAAGAAGTTCCACACGAGCGGCTTCGGCATCGACGCCCTTCGGCTTGACGCACATAAAGTAACCGCTGTTGAAGGGCATAGGTTCAAAAGCTTCGGAATATTCCGGGTGAGCGGCGAGAGTTTCCTTGATGATGTCGTAACGCTTTTTCAATACGGCATACTTCGCTTCTTTTTCCTGAACGTATTCCGGGCTGTTGTAAGCGGCAAGGAGAATGCGCTGGGAAATGTTCGGAGCGTTGGAAATGTTTCCGCGGACAGCGCCTGCGGCCTTGCTTTCGAGAGCCTTGAGCTGTTCCGGAGTTGCACCCTTGAAACCGAAAGTCATGAAGCCCACGCGGAAGCCCCAGACGTAATCTTCCTTTGTCGGACCGTCGAGCTTCACAGCGAGGACGTCCTTGTGAGCGTCCACGAGTTTCGTGAAAAGAGATTCGCGAGTAACGCCGTCTTCGTACACGAGTCCGAAGTAGGCGTCATCGAGAAGGGCGACAACCTTGTTGCCTTTTTCCGCAGCACGGACGAGGACTTCGGTAATCTTTTTCGCTTCTTCTTCGGTAGCGGTGTAACCGGTCGGGTTGTTCGGGAAGTTCAAAAGGAGAACTTTCTTGCCGATGCCGTCCTTGTTCAAAGCTTCTTCAAGAGCTTCAACGTCAAAACCGCCGTTCTTGAAGGTGTTGTAAGTCTGGATCTTTGCACCGTAAGCGTTTTCGAAAACGAGTTCGTAGTTGTCCCAGTAGAGATCCGGAATGATCACCTTGTCGTTCGGATCGAGGAAGAGGTAACCGGCCATGGAAATGGCATGGGTCAAAGCGGCGGTCACCACCGGACGGGAGAACGACTTGTTTGCAAGGCTCGGGTTCTTGCGGATGACTTGAGCCTTCCATGCGTCGCGGAGGTCCGGGTTACCGTAGCTCGGCGCATAGAGGAATGCCTGCTTCGGCATGTTCAAAGACTTCATGACGCTGGGAAGAACGAGCGGGGTACCGTCGTCTTCGAGAGCTGTACCGATCGTAGCGTTGATTTCCTTGCCTTTGGCTTCTCCGCCCTGTCCAAGGATGCCCTTGCTGGGGAAGAAAATGGCTTTGCCTTTTTCGGAAAGCATTTGAAGAATGGAAGCTCCGTTAGCGGAGAGGTCGCTGTTGAGCGTTTCGGCAAGAGGATTAAGTGTCATAGTGGTATGTCCTTGAGGAATTTTCCAAAGCGCAAAGATAAAAAAATCCCTTTGCAATCGCAAAGGGTTTTTGTCTGATTTTTCGGTTGCAAACTAGGCTGAAAGGATGTTTCTCAGCTGATTTGCGGCTTCTTCGAGATTGTCGTTGATGATCACGTGTTCGTATTTGCCATGTTCTTCTGCAAAAGCGATTTCTTTGCGGGCGTTGTTCAAGCGTAACGTGATGACTTCTTCGGAGTCCGTGTTGCGGCTGCGGAGGCGTTTTTCGAGCACATCCAGAGACGGCGGAAGAATCAAAATGCCGACGGCTTCGGGGTAGACTTTGTCAAAGTTGATTTTTCCGAAAACATCCAGGTCAAAAAGGACGCGTTTGCCTTCTTGAAGCATCTGCTTGACAAAACTCTTCGGGGTGCCGTAGAAATTCCCGTGGACTTCGTTCCATTCCACCAGTTCGTCGTGTTGGATCATGCTTTGGAATTCTTCACGGGTTTTGAAAAAGTAATGCACTCCGTCCACTTCGCCTTCGCGGGGTGCGCGGGTCGTTGCGGAAATGGAATAGACCATGTCCGGAAATTCCTTGATGACGAGATCCTTCAAGGTAGTTTTGCCAGCTCCGGATGGAGCGCTCATAACGAATAAACTGTGCTTCATTTTTAGGTCACTTCCTCGTGTTTTTATCCTCGATGTAAAGGGGACGCTGTTTTACTTCTTCGTAAATGCGCCCAATATATTCGCCGACAATGCCGATAGACATCAGCTGGATGCCGCCGAAGAAAACGATAACGGTCATCAGAGATGCCCAGCCCGGAACCGTTGTCGCCGGACTTAAAAACTTTTCGAGAATGCTCCAAATGAACACGCCAAAAGCGATGATCGTTGCAAAAAATCCCATGAGAAAGCTGACTTTGAGAGGGGTCGTGCTGAATCCCGTGATGCCGTCCATGGCAAGCCTCAGCATTTTGCGGAGCGGGTACTTGGAAGTCCCTGCCGCACGTTCGGCGCGGTCGTAAAGAATTCCGATCTTTTTAAAACCCACCCAGCAAACGAGACCGCGCAAAAAACGGTTGCGTTCTGGCAAAGCGTTCAACTGGTCCACGACAACGCGGTCCATTAAACGGAAATCGCCTGTATCTTGCGGAATGTCGATGCTTGTGAGGGAATGGAGCAGTTTGTAAAAAAGATGCGCTGTGGCCTTTTTAAAAATGGTTTCGCCTTTGCGCTTGCGACGCTGCGCATAAACGACCTGGTACCCTTCCCGCCATTTGGCAAGCATTTCTTTAATGAGCGATGGCGGGTCTTGCAGATCTCCGTCGATGATCACCACAGCGTCTCCCGCCGCGTGCTTTAAACCGGCGCTGAATGCTGCCTGGTGACCGAAGTTTCGGCTAAAGTTGACGAGTTTGTTTTGCGGGGTCGTTTTTAAAAGGTCTTCGAGAATGCTCCGGGTTTTGTCCGTAGAACCGTCGTTCACAAAAATCAGTTCATGCTCAACGTCTTCAAGTTCCTTTTCTAGAACGGAAAAGGTTTTTGCCACGATTTCTTGTTCGTTAAAAAGTGGAACGATAACGGAAAGGAGCATTACTTTGCCTCCGGTATAAGAACGACTTTTCCTTGAGGATAGAGTGTCGGGTGGATAATATCCACGTGGTCGCAGTCTTTGCTTTCGAGAGAATCGGTGACAATGGAAAGATTGCGAACACTTTGAACGGAAACGTCCAAGGTGTCGGGTTTTCCGTAAGAAACATGAGCGTTCTCATGCAGAATTTTACCGTCGCCGAAAACTTTGTACGCAATGCCGTCGCTGCAAAGGCTTTCTTCGTCGAGCCCAACGATTGCGGTCAAACGATTGAACTTGCCGTGCAAGTCAAAGCTCGTTTCGCTGGAAGCGTGAATGCCAAAGCCTTCTTTCAATTTTTTTCCATTGATGGTGAACGCATGACCGTCAACGGAAGCGTTTGTTCGGAGATCGCCCCAAGCTTGTCTGTGGGCCGCAGGCTTTACCTGGGAAAGTTCAAGAGCCCCGTCAAAACGGAAGAACCTGTAATTTTCAACGTGGGCGATGGATTCGAAAGTCGTGGAATCGTAAATATCGGCTTCTAGCTTATTGTAACCGGGCTTTAGCATGGGGCCTGTAAGCGTATCGCTATAGTTTCCGGCTTTGTAAGGCTTTGCGTAAATCGAATCTCCGTTCAACGCAAAACGGACTTTCCAAGGCGTTTTACTTCCAAAGTATTCCGAAGAATTAAAAATGAAAGTTTGGGTCTGGGGATCGCCCTGCCAGAATCCAAACGCAAGAAGCCTGTTGGGATCGTAACTGCGACGGGTGGAAATCTTTTTGATTTGCACCCAGTAATTGTGGGTAATCAAAACCTGGTAAACGTCTTCCAGCTTCGCTTCCCGTTCAAAAATATCGCAGGTCGTGGGAATTCGGTGTTCCACCGCTTTAGCGTGGTACGTTTTGGAATCCCAACAGTCGAGCCCTCGGATGTAATAGACTTCTCCGTCATATTTTTTGATCAGGCTTTGTAGGGAATCCTGAGGGATCTTTCGTGCGCGGTTGTAATGGATGGCGGATTCTCCGTAGGCGACAAAGTGCCACGGTCTTCCGTAAACGAACAGGCGGGGCTTTTTAGGCTGGGTGTTCAACCACTTCCAAATTTCGGCTTCTTCGGTGGTCAGATGGTTGCGGTTGTACATGATGTTCTTGTTAAAACTATCCTTGTAACCGACTGTGTTTCCGCAAATGAAAACTGCAAAAATCACAGTCATCGCAACGTTTGCCTTGAAATTATTTTCAAGATCCGACTTTCCAAAAAGGAAGTAAGCGATTGTCAAAAGCTTTCGAACGGCAAAAGCCGCAAGGAATGCCATGGTTGGCATCATCACCACGGCGTAACGTTGGTTGATTTCAATGCTGAAATCGCCCGAAACGTTTTCAAGGATCATGTACGTCTGGATATGGTACAGGAGCAAAAATCCGGCGATCTTAGAATTTATACCGAACTTTTTAGAATAAATATCCTTGATGACAAGCAGCACAAGAATCACAAGTCCAATAAGGAACAGCCAGTTGAAGCTCGAAAGGAACGGGTTGGAAAGCAGCCCGCTTTCGGTCAGAGGCTTTGTCATGATATCCCAGTTGTTCTTGAGATTTTCAATGAAGTGACCGTGTGCGGAATATTGCCCGCCTTGGAATCCGTAGCCTTGGAAATAACTGATGGTAATTAAAATCGGAGCGGAAAAGAGCGAAAGCGTGGCAAAGAATGCCGGGGCTTTAAAGTCTTTTTTGTCCAGGAGCTTCGGCAGTGCGACTACAAGGAACGCAAGGAAGCAGAAGACGGTTTCTTGTCTTGTCTGTGCAAAAAAGCCGAGGACCAGTGCGCAAAGAATCCAGTGACGGAGCGTATTCCGGTCATAGGCCCACTTGAAAATCCAGAGCGAAAGTGCGCTGAGAAAAATGTAAAGCGGTTCCACCGACATGGAGCGGAACTGGAAAAGTACTGTTGGCTGCGCAAAAAGAAGGATGCTTGTGAGTGCCGATAATAAATCGTCGGAAGTCCACGCCCGGATCGCAAAAAAGAGGAGGAGCGCCGCAAAAAAGAGCATTGCCAGTTCAAAATGGAAAATCCAGTGCAGGTCCGGGCCAAAAAATGGCATTCCGAGCAAATACAGGAACGAAAGCCCCTTGGTTTTAAAACTGTCGGAATCCCTGAAACAGTTCAATTTGCCGTTTTCGAATTCACCTTCGTCGCAAGTGCCGGTGGTCTGGTTAAAGTACATGTTCTGGGCGATGGCCATGAACACGCTTTCGTCGCTTTGGACTCGGTGACGGGCTTCGATCTGCGTTCCTGCGAAAAGGGTAGCTGCGATCGCAAAGACTCCTACGATCCCGATATAGAGCTTCGGGGGCAGGTTCTCTTTAAAATAGGTCCGAAAATCCTTAAAAAGAAGGCAAAAAAGTAAAATTCCAGCCCCGAACTGGACCAAAAAGAGGGGGAGCGGCATGCGCAGGTCCAAAATGCGAATCGCGTCCTTCGCTCCGACATTTGGGCCTAAATAGATCAAAAAAGGAATCGCGAGCGCGATAACAACGCCAATAATCCCTGCCGGGTGGACAAGGTTCTTTAAAAGGGTCTGTATGTATTTCATTGGCCACGAATATAGTTCTTTTCTTATTTTTTCAGTTGAGAAAACCCCGAATGTAATCTAAATTTGGGGCGCAAATTTTTTACAGAGGCTTCCTGTGGACAATTCAATTATTCTCAAAGCAGCAGATAACGTACGTATCCTTTCCGCCGCCATGGTCGAAAAGGCTAAGTCCGGACACCCGGGTGGAGCAATGGGCGCAGCGACGGCCATTACCCTCCTTTTTGCGGAATTCCTCCGTTTCGATCCGAAGAATCCGCAGTGGGAAGCCCGTGACCGCTTCCTGATGGATCCGGGCCATATGTCCCCGCTGCTCTATGCAGAACTTGTCCTTTCCGGTCGTCTCACGTTAGAAGACGTGAAGAACTTCCGCCAATTCGGCAGCATCACTTCCGGCCATCCGGAACTTTCCGTGGAACACGGCATCGAAAACTCTTCGGGACCGCTGGGTCTCGGTCAGGGTATGGCTGCAGGTGTTGCCATCGCGGAACGTTACAAAGTGGCTGAATTCGGCGATATCCTTTCCCACAAGACGGTAGCGCTTGTTTCCGACGGCGGTATTCAGGAAGAAATCGCTTACGGTGTTGGCCGCGTAGCGGGTCACTTGAAGCTCTCCAATTTGATTTTCTTCTATGACGCTAACGGCGTGCAGCTTTCTTGCGAAACCAAGGACGTCATGGACCAGGACTTCAAGAAGCAGTATGAATCTTGGGGCTGGCGAGTTCTCGAAGCCGACGGCGAAAACGTTGATGAACTCCGCACAGCGTTCAAGGCTGCCTATGCAGAAACCGAACGTCCGACGATCATCATCGGTCATACGACCATGGCAAAGGGCGCTGTGGGCGCTGCTGGCGAATCTTTTGAAGGTAAAGTTTCCACTCACGGTCAGCCGCTTTCCGGTGCTGGTGCCTCTACGGAAGAAACTGTTCGTCGCTTGGGCGGTAATGCAGAAAATCCGTTCGAAGTGTTCCCGGAAGTCAAGAAGGCTTTTGATGCTCGCTTAAAAGAACTGGAAGCAATCGCAGGTGAATGGAAGGTTAAAAAGGCCGAATGGGATGCAAAAAATCCGGAAAAGGCAGAAACCCTCAAGTCCTGGCTTTCGGGTAACAGCATCAAGCTGGACCTTAAGAATTTGGAACAGAAGGAAGGCGTTGCAACCCGCAATAGCTCGGGCACGGTCCTTGCTTACCTCGCCAAGAATTACAAGAATATCATCTGCAGCTCCGCAGACCTTTCAAACAGCGACCAAACGCAAAAGTTCTTGAACGAAACCCGCATTATGACTCCGGGTGACTTTGGTGGTGCGTTTGTCCAGGTCGGTGTGGCGGAACTCACCATGGGCGCTATCGCTTGCGGTATCGCTCTTCACGGTGGTCTTTATCCGATTTGCGCAACGTTCTTCGTGTTTAGCGACTTCATGAAACCGGTGATCCGTATGGCGGCTCTCCAGGGTCTTCCGGTGAAGTATGTCTTTACCCACGACAGCTTCCGCGTTGGCGAAGATGGTCCGACCCATCAGCCCATTGAACACGAAACGCAGATTCGCCTTCTCGAAGATTTGACGAAGGCAGACGGACGCCCTGAAATGCTCGTGCTCCGTCCGGCTGACCCGGCAGAAACTTCCGTGGCTTGGGAAATGGCTTTTGAAAATACCGACAGCCCCACGGCTCTCATTTTGACCCGTCAGAAGGTGGGAACTCTTCCGTGTCCGCAGGGAAGCTCCCGTTATGCGGAAGCGGCCAAGTGCCGCAAGGGCGCTTACGTTGTGAGCGACAATACTCCGGCAGGCAAGAATCCGGACTTGACTTTTGTTGCAAACGGTTCCGATGTTCTTTTGGAACACGACGCCGCAGAAGTTCTCCGCAAAGAAGGCAAAAACGTGCGAGTCGTTTCGATGATCAGCCCGAAGCTTTTTGCTCTTCAAGACAAGGCTTATCGCGATTCCATCATTGTTCCTTGGACTCCGGTGTTTGCGCTTTCCAGCGGTCTTCCGGTGCTCTTCAAGGATGTCGTCGGAGGATTTGGTAAGGTTGCTGGTCTTGAACGCTTTGGCGCTTCGGCTCCGGCATCTGTTCTCGAAAAGAAGTTCGGTTATGAACCGGCGGCTGTCGTGGAACAGGCCAAGGCTTATCTTGCCGAATTTGCAACATCTGTTGCTGAATTCAAAAAGATCAACGGCTAAGCGTTAAAAACTTTAAGAAAGGCCCGCAGTCGTGCGGGTCTTTTTTGTATATGAACTAAATTTCTATCTTTCTAGTAGATATGCCTTATTTCGATTACACGGCAAACACCCCGGCATGCGAAGAAGCCTTGCAACGGTTCTGCGAAGTTGAACGCAGGTTTATCGGCAACGCCAATTCGAATCACGAAGCAGGGCATGCGGCAAAAGCATTTCTCGCCCAGGTGACCGATTCCATCGCAAGACTTTTGGGCGTAAACCCCAACGAAATCATTTACACCTCGGGCGCAAGCGAAAGTAACAACACCGCCATCCGGGGCATCGTTCAAGCCAAACGCCATGTGGGAAAACACATTGTCACAAATCCGCTGGAACATTCTTCGGTAAGCGCCACTCTCACCGCCCTGCAAGAAGCGGGCTACGAAATCGAGATGGTAAAAATCGGCTCCAACGGAAAAATCGACCTGGAAGACTTGCGAAGCCTGCTCCGCAAAGATACGGTGCTCGTGACGGTGAATGCTGTGGATAGCGAACTGGGAACGATTCAGCCGGTGGAATCCATTAGCAAAATCGTTCATGAATTTCCAAATTGCAGCCTCCATGTGGATGCGACGCAGGCAATTGGCAAAACTCCTATTGATTTGACTTTAGCCGATACGGCAAGCATTGGCGCTCACAAGTTTTACGGGCTAAGTGGCAGCGGTTTATTGTACAAAAAAAGCGGAATCGCCATGGAACCGCTTATTTACGGCGGAGCAAGCACCACCATTTACCGCAGCGGAACTCCCACGGTAGCTTTGGATGCGGCCTTGGAAACTGCGCTTTCCCTTGCCACGGAACATTTTGAAGAACGTTTTGTACGAGTCACGGAATTGCGCAGAATGTTGCAGGAAAAACTCTGTGGCTATCCGAAAGTCCGCATCAATTCCCCCGCAGACGCTGTTCCTCATATTTTGAATTTGAGCGTGGCAGGAGTTCGTGGAAGCGTTTTTCAAAAAGCTCTTTCGGACAGGGGAATTTACGTTTCGGTGAAATCGGCGTGCAGTGTAGATGCGCTCCCCTCCCGCGCGGTTTTCGCCGTCAGCCGCGACCGCAAAAATGCGCTGAACTCCTGGCGCATAAGCCTATCGCACCTCACCACCGAAAAAGAAATTGACGAATTCATGGCCGCATTCGACTGCTGCTACAAGGAACTTTGCAAGTAAACGCAAAAAAGGTAATGAAAATGGCACGAGAACTTTCATTTGTCCAAAGCGTAGAACGTAGCATTTCCAAA
>JAGDBD010000009.1 GCA_017959225.1 Fibrobacter sp.
AATACGCTATCTATTGGGTGTCCTGCTGTTTGCTCTTCTGTCTGCCTGTGGCGACGATCTTTCGCCGTCGCCTGTGCTCGAAGAGGAACAGGCTCGTTTGCAAGCGATAGCGGATTCCATTGCAAGGGAAATTGCCATCCAAGATTCCATTGCTTATGTGCGCCTTCAAGATTCGTTGATTGAAGCGGCAAAGCAAGATTCCATTATTCGGGATTCCATCGTCCGGGATTCCCTTTTACAAGATTCGATTCTTCAGGTAGAAAAACGAGAAGCTTTTGTGAAGGATTCCATCACTAAAGATTCCTTAAAACAGGATTCGATCCGTCAGGTTTATGCGTTGCAGGATTCCCTGCTAGCGTTGGATATGGATGTGGCGGAAGTTTCCATTTCGCCTCGTCGCGTGGGACCGGTGGGACAGTATGGTGAAATGAAAGCGGGCGTGAATGCGGAAGGACATGGACGCATTTACGGTTCGTGCCCCGCTTATTCGACTTCGGGTAATGAAGTGCAGGTCCGCGGCATGAGCCTTTACTGGAGCCTTATTGAAAACGGAACGGATTTTTATAATGATGAAAAAATCACTTGGATGGTGGATTCCATGCATATCGAGCTGATCCGTGCCGCCATGGGTGTAGATTTGAACTGGGGCCGCGGCAATTATTTTACGGATACGGCAAAGTACCGTCGGTTCATGGATTCGACGATTGTGTCTGCGATTCAAAACGATATTTATGTGATTGTGGACTACCATTCCCACAAAGCCCATTTGGACCCGAAGTCTTCCATGCTCTTCTTTGAATATGCCGCTCAGAAGTGGGGCGCTTATGATAACGTGATTTTTGAAATTTACAACGAACCGACAGATGCCCGCTGGGATGCCATTAAGCTTTACGCCGAAACGGTCATTCCGGTGATCCGCAAATATTCGGACAATATGGTGATCGTTGGAAGCCCTGCGTGGGATCAGACTCCGGACCTGTTTGTAAAAACTCCGGTGGAAGGAGAAAATATTTCTTATTCCTTCCATTATTACGCAGGAACTCATAAAATTTCGAACCAGGGCGTTCGCGCTGAAAAAGCGATGGCAGGAGGCCTTTCTGTAATTGTTTCGGAATGGGGAACGATCAATGCCGATGGTGACGGTGACGTGTCGGACCGCAATTCGGAATGGCAGGAATGGGTCGATCGTTATCAGCTGTCTTCGGCAAACTGGTCTGCATCTTGCGTTCCGGAGGGAGCGTCTGCCTTTGAAAGCAGAAACATGGAACTTACGGCTAGCGGCCAGTGGCTTGCAGATAGCGTCTTTGCCAAGAATCCCACGTCTTATGTGAAGTGCGAATAAGGCTATATTTTTTCAGTGATGAAAAAAATAGCCGCTTCGATTCTCTTCACTTTCTGCTCCTTCTCCTTGGCTTATTTGCCGGGAGAATGGGCGTTTCCATCGCTTCCGAATTCCAATGGTACCTTTGGGAATCCGGCGGGACTTTCCGCTTTTGATTCTCCGGGTGCCATTTTCAATTTTGGCCGTACCCGGGATGATGTTTACGAAATGTCGCTTGGGGCAAATGGCGATTACTTGGGAGCGAGTTTTGAATACCGTTCGGATTATGAAAATGTAGACGAATCCCGTTGGAACTTGATCAGTTCCATTCCCATTCTTGACCGGCTCGCGTTTGTGGGAATTTCGGCAGGGGCTTTTCGGAGTTCTGCATTTGACGGAACGGATTTTTCCATGACGCCGGGCGTTCTTGTGCGCCCTTTCAACTGGCTCGCTTTGGGTTTTGACAGCCGTCACGCTGTGCAGTTCGGTCCGGAAAAACAGCGTCGTTTGCAGGAATACGGAGCGACGGTTCGCCTTTGGGACGGCTTTTCGGTTAGCTATGCGGGGGTGAACAAAGACGTTCACCGGCTGCTTTTGCAGGCGGATCTGAAGCTGTTGAATATCGGCGTTCAAATTCCTTTGCATGGTGAAGATGATTACCGCGTGTATCTTTCCCACGCATTTGGAAGATCCGTGCAGGGAACTCTTGCTATCGATGACGATTGGAAGCCGCGGCATTTTTCCATTGGCTATCACTCGGCAAAAGTCGCCGATCCCAATTTGCTTTCGCGCGTTGTGCGAGTGCCGCTTTCAATGCCTCTTCAAGAAACGGAACAGGGATTTTCTCTCTTTGGCAAAACATCCCTTAGCCTTGAATCGTTGCGGGAACATTTTGAACTGCTCCTTGCCGACGGAAGTGCGGAAGTCATCATTTTTGACTTTACCGGTTACAAAGCCGGCACGGCGATTTCCAAAGAAATCGAACGTGGAATTGCAAAGCTCAGTTTGCAGGGCCGTTCGACAATTGCATACTTAGACGAAATCCGCCCAACGACACTCCTTGCCGCAAGTTCTGCAACGAAAATCGTACTGGAGCCTTCTGCTCGGGTGAATTACCGCGGCGTCGGCGGGGAAGTTCTTTATTACAAAGGATTCTTTGACTGGATCGGCATCAAGGTAGAGCTTTTGCGCCACGGGGCTTACAAGTCCGCAGTGGAACCTTACACCGCAGATTCCATGAGCGCAGAAGCCCGTTCCAACTATGAAGAGCTTTACAAGGAATGGTGGAATGTTTTGACTGCGGATTCCAGGTCCCGCATTTCGAATACCGGGCCTTTGGATTCCATGCTTTTGCACCCGAGTCTGCTAGCCCAGGACGCCAAACGGGTGGGCCTTGTGGACACGCTTTTATACTTGGACGAAGTGGCGCCTTATGCTTTGAAAGCGCTTTATGGAGTGGATGCTCCTTATGCGATGGCAACGGACTTTGCTCCAAAAGCGGGAGTGCGGATTTTTGATGAGGACTGGCGTCCCCGTTCCAAAATTGCCCTGTTGAATATTGAAGGTTCGATTGTGGATGGCGCCGGCGGATACGATCCGATTACGGGCAGGCGCAGCACGGGTTCTGCCGAAGTTCTCGATGCCCTGGGCGATCTGATGCGCTCACCGGAATATTCCGCATTGATTGTTCGCATCAACAGTCCGGGAGGATCGGCTCAAGCTTCGGACGAAATTTGGCACCGGCTTCGCACGATTTCAAAAACGCGGATGCCGGTGGTGGCAAGCATTGGAGATATGGGAGCGAGCGGTGGATATTATATCGCTTGCGGTGCAAACGAAATCATTGCGGAAAATGCAAGTATCGTGGGAAGCATCGGCATTTTTGGCGGAAAGGTGAGTTTGAAAGGCTTGCTAGACAAGCTGAAACTTCGAATGGAGCCTGTGAAAACCCATGTCCATGCCGATGCGGAAGGTCAAGGCAGAGCTTTTGACGACGAAGAAAAAGCGGCGTTACAAAATTACATGGATTCTTTCTACGATCGTTTTTTGGGAGTCGTAAGTGAAGCGACGCACATTTCCAAGGGCGAATTAGATGCTGAACTGGCCGGTGGTCGAGTTTTTACGGGAAGTCAGGGGGTTAGGAACGGCCTTGTGCACCGAATCGGTGGCATGGACCTTGCCATTGCCGAAGCAAAGCGTTTGGCGGGGATTTCGGAACGTCGTCCGGTGGAGCTCCAATCGATTCTCACGGACGATTCGTATCTCTCCAGAAGCTTTACGGACCAGATTCGCCTGCTGGATTGGGTAAATTCTGTAGAAAAAACACAAGTTTGGAGTCTTTTTGTCGCTCCCCCCTTGCCGTTTTAAACATTTTTTCTAACTTTGGGCACATCACTGAGCTATGGTGTAATGGTAGCACAACAGATTCTGAATCTGTTTGTCTTGGTTCGAGTCCAGGTAGCTCAATAAGATAGGCTGGTTCTTTTGGACCGGCCTTCTTATTTTTAAATCCCTTTCAAGTTTCTAACTTTTGCACCATGGCAGCTCCCGATTTTTTTGCATACTTTTCGGACTATTTTGGTGAACGTTGGAATTCCCTTTTGCCGGCTCTTCAAGGCGAAGCCGTTTACGAAACGATTCAATACCCCGGAAAGGAACCTTATTTTTTAGACGAAGCTTCGGCTTTTGCGGCACGGGCCTTGGGCGTTGAACCCGGAATGAACGTGCTGGACATGTGCGCAGCACCGGGCGGTAAAACGTTGATTCTTGCAAGCGCTTTACAGGGGAAGGGAACTCTCCAGTCTAACGACCGTTCGCCGGACCGCCGCATGCGCCTTTCCCATGTGCTCGAAAATACGCTGCCTGAAGAATTCCGCGCCAATGTGACTGTTTCTGGTTATGACGGCGTACGTTTTGGCATGTACCGCAAAGAAGAATTCGACCGGATTCTCTTGGATGCGCCGTGCTCTTCGGAACGTCATGTGATGGAAAGCGAAAAGTATCTTGCGGAATGGTCTCCCAAGCGTATTTCCCATATTGCGATTACCCAGGGAGCTTTGCTTGCAAGTGCTGTGGACGCGTTAAAACCGGGCGGTCAAATGATTTACAGTACCTGCGCGTTGACCCGAACGGAAAATGACGACGTGGTGCGTAAAATTTTGAAAAAGCGCAAGGGCAAAGTCCGCGTTTTGGAACTGAATCCCGAAATTCCTGGAACGGATCAAACTGAATTCGGCTTGCAGATACTTCCGGATCGCTGTGGCGGACGGGGCCCGATCTTTTGCGCAAAACTTGAAAAACTGGATAGCGAAAATTAATTTGTACGAAATCTTTATTCGATTTCCACTTCAAAATCTTTCTTCGCTGTTCCGCAGACAGGGCATTCCCAATCGTCGGGCAAATGCCCAAAGGGAACTCCCGGTTCAATGTTGTTATCGGGATCTCCTTCTGCCGGATCGTAGATGTAACCGCATTCCGTACAATGATACTTTTTCATCTGAATCTCCTGGATAAAGGTGAATAGATGTTCCCCTTTCTTCGATTTAAATTATTTTAACAGGGTATGATGTCTTTCTTCAAAATCTTTTTTGTGTCGCTTTGCGTTTGCGCTGCGGCCGTTTTTGCGCGTGATGTGCCTGTTCGTTTTGTTCTGCTTTCCGATTCCGTAGAGCAGGATGCGAAGTTTATAAAGCTCGAAAAGGATACGGTTTACCTGCTTCCGCTGGATTCTGCGGAAATGGCGAAAATCCAGAAAGCGGACGAAGCTTTGCTCGATAAGATTTCTCCGGATTCCACTTCGGCGGATACGACGGAAAATGCCGCGGAAGAAAATTCTTTGGAATATGCGGTTTCAAATACTGCGGAAGCGGTGGAAGATTCCTTAGCGGTAGCGGATTCGATTGCGGAAGCGGCCCGGGTTGCGGATTCTCTTGAAAAGGCCAAGGCTGCATTAGAAAATGATTTTGAATCGGCATTGCTTGCTCAGGAAGCCGAAGCGGAAAAAGATTCCCTGGCAAAAATTCAAGCGGTAGAAGATTCCATCCGCGCAAAAGAAGTGCAGGATTCGCTTGCTGCGGAAGCGGCGATTCCTGTGGAGCAAAAGTATATCAAGTATTACAAGCTTGAATTCAAACGCATGACGAACTTGGAAAACAAAGAACCGGTGAATCTTTCCCTTTCGAACTTCGTGTATACCGATGATGACGAAGACGAAGAACCTCTGTATCCGGAAGGGGGTGCGAACATTCTGGTGACTTCTTACCCGGACAGCTGCGAACTTTTCATCAATGGGGAATCTCTTGAAATGTTTGCCCCGGATACGATTAAAAAGATCAAACCGGGCAAGTACACGCTTTCCGTTAAGAAACGTTTGAAGGACGTGGACTGGTGGGGTTCTAAAACGGTAAAAATCAATGGGGATTCCTTAAACAAAGTGCGCATTGAAGTGGAACGTCCGACGACAAAAATCACCGTGGCGACGATTCCGGATGGCGTAGAAGTTTACTTGGACGAAGCCCCTACCGAAAGCGTGATGCCGAAGTATTTGACGGACGTGGCGATTGAAACGGAACCGTCTGTGGCAAAGACCGTGTACATGCGTAAGGTCGGCTATTTGGATACCGCTGTGACGGTTGAAGTGCGGGCCTTTATGCCGAACCCGATTTACGTGGAATTGGAAGCGGTAGACAATTCTAGCGTTGTGGAAATGCAGCGTGAATATGAACGGGAACGTTCCCGCCGTTACGTGGGACGGGGACTTTTGTGGAGCTCCATTGCGCCGATCATTGCCGGAGGCATATTCTGGTACTTGGCGGAAAGCGATTGGAGCGATGCCGCCGACAAAAAGACCGCTTACAACAAAAGCGCTTTTGAAAGTGCCGACACCCAAAAGCTCGTGAAGAAAAACAAAGAGCTGAACGATTCCGGCGACAAGAAAGGCTTGATTGCCGCAGGGTTTGGAGTGCTTGGCGTGGGGCTCTTTGTAACAGGCTTCGTCCTTGCGTTCTAGTCTCGGATTTTAGCGATTACCCATAAAAGAACGCAACAGAGAATTGGCGCAATGACGTTGAAAGGCAGGTGGTATTGCACCGCGTTGGGCGTCGCCATCCACAAGTACAAAATAACGATGTGGGAAGAATAGACTTCGAGGCTATGACGCCCTAGAGTGGCGCACGGTTTAAAGTCTAAGAGGCTTGGCTTGCGCCGCACTAAAAAAGAAATCACACAGACAAAAGCGAGAAAGTTGGCGAATCGCAAAACGCCTACGTGTTCTTTGGAAATCCAGAATTCTCCCGGTAAAGCGTTCCCCAAGAATTGATGGGAAAGAATAAAGCACGTGGCGCAGAAAATCGCTGCAACCGGGAAGGCTTTGTCTAGAAATTTGGACGGAGCGGCGAAGGGAGAACCTTCCTTTTTCCAAATGGCGCTGCAAGCAGCCCCGCTAAAGTACACGAACTGCCAAGCGAAAATGTCAAAAAATCCGGGGTTCATCCAACTGGGGAACATTTGAAGAACCGTTGCACGGAGTGGCCACTGGGAAGCGATCCAAAGGGCAAACGAAATTCCCCAGGAAATTTTAAGATGCCCTTTGGCCATCCACGGAAAAACAAAGGACCCGATCAACAGCAAAAAGCAGTACAGCGGAAGAACGTCGATCCAATCCGGCAGGTAAGCGAGGATGGCTATCAAAACGGAGCCGCTAAAGGGATGTGCGTACAACGCCGAAAAGAAAGGTTTGATTTTGGGAAGAAAAAAGAAGGCTACGGTGGCAAGGAACGCTACAGTTACTACGTGGTACTTCCAAATGCGGACGGAACGTTTGCGCATCCAGCTGGAATCTTCTCCCCGGGCCGTTTTACTGATGACGGCGAGCATGCCGACAAAGCCGGAAAGAAAGAAGAAACCTTCTGCGGCAGAAAAAAATCCGAAGCATTGGTACAGCACGTGGCTGACCGGTCCGCTGAAATGGTCCAGCGTCATCTGTAATAAAAGAAGCCCTCGAATGGAATCAAGGGCTTGAATGCGTTTCGAATGTGCCACGGGAACGTTTAGAATTCCACGTGCCCACTGATGCCCATGGAGAAGTGGTTCGCTCCACGGCTGCAGATGTTGTAACCCGCCCAGAAGACGAGTTCCGCTTCCACGGTGGGGTAGAGGTAGAAGGACGGGCCGAGGAAGTGACGGCTGTCGTTATGTTCTTCGACGCTCGGATCGTGGAATTCATAGGCGAAGCCCATGGAGAACTTCTTGTGCAGATCCACGGACGGCTCGATGTAGAACATACGTTCGTCTTCGGTAAAGGTCTGGTCTACGACAGAAGAATCCTTGTCGGCGAGAAGAGCCTGGTAGTAAGAACCTGCAAGGTTGAAGAACTTGTAATTGAAGGAAGGTTCTACGAGGAAGGTGTGAACGCCGTGTCCTTTGTACGGGTGAGTTCCCCAGGTGGCGTTGATGCCGTAGCTAAAGTTGTCGGTGCTCTTTGCGTACTGGATTTCGGTACCGAGAGCGTAGGTATATGAACGGCTGATTTCCTTACCGAAGACCCAGTCAAGGCTCGGGGTAATGGTAAAACGTTCGTCCGTTTTGGAAACCAGGTCAAAACCGTAGGTGATGAAAGTGGCGAGAGAGTGGGAGTTGTTTTCGGAAGCGCCGATATAAGCCTTGCCGTTTTCCACTTCGAATCCGATACCTCGAATGTTCTGATCGCGGAGAATGACTGCGTAGTCTTCGGTATCGCGCCAGTAATAGTAAGAGAATCCACCGGCATTATAGGTGAGGTCGCCGAACACGACACGGGCAAGGGGGGTGAACTGCCAGGCGAGAGTGACGCCGTCAAAGTTAAATCCTGTCCAACGGTTTTCGGCATCACCCATGGCCGTTGCGCGGTTTTCGTGACGGATCTGGGAAGGTTCCGTGCCGTTTTCCGAAACGTAATTGCTCTGGGTGCGACCGTTGATGCTCACGGAGACGTTTTCGTCGAGAAGGATTTTGCCTTCGAGCTTGATGTCTTGGTTAGCGGCATTGGTCGGGCTAAAATCCTTGTCCCAATAGGAAGCGTAATCGGCATCGATTGTACCGTGCAATTCGACGTCAACTGCCATGGCGGCAGTCGCTGCGGCGAGAATAAAAAAGCTAAGGTGCTTGATCATAGTTTCCTTTGCGTAAAAACACGTTTGGGCTTCAAAATAGAAATATGCGCGGAAAGAATCCATCAAGTAGGGGTAGCTTTTTTGTAAATTAGGCCTATTATGGGAATTTTCCAAAAATTTTTAACAATTGCCCTTGCAGCTTGGACTGTGAACGCGTTTGCGGCTCCGGCGGATTCCGTCATGGCCCTTTCCAAAAAATGGTTCGATTCGGGCAAAGCTTGGAGTTTTGATTTTCAAGTGCGGGTAGATTACGCAGGCTCTCCGGCCAGCGGATACCAGAGCGGAACCCTTCTTGTGACGGGCAAAGACATGTTTCGCCTGCAATTGAAAGGCTTAGCGATTTATTGCGATGGCACCAATTTTTGGCAGTGGAATCAGGAACAGAACCAGGTGTTGCTGAAATTGTTGGAAGACATGGAAAGCAACATGCATCCGTCGGAAATTCTCTTTAAATATTTACAGTGCAAACCCATTTCGATGAAACAAGAAAAAATCGGGAATAAAACGGCCAATGTGATTACGTTGGATGCTTCCAAGTACGGCAAAGATTTTTCAGAAATGGAAGTTTGGCTTTCCACGAAAGATGCTTCGCCCATGCGCCTTGTTTCCGTCGATCGTTTGGGAAACGCTTCGAACTATGAAATTTCCAACTTGAAAAAATTGGACAAGGTGAACAAGGAAGACTTTGTTTTGAAGCCTGCGAAGGGTGTCGATGTAATCGACATGCGCTAGGAGGGAAAATGAATTTTTTGTGCAAATGGATTTTGGGATGCGGCCTTTGTGCTGTATCCGCTTTTGCTGCAAAAAGTGAAAATTTTGTAAGCAATTTTACTTATGCAGCGGGCCCTGCGTCTTCTACCGGGTCGATCTGGGTGGTAAGCCGCGGTAATGCGGGCAGCGGAGTTTCGCTGGTTTCGCTTTCGCCTGCATCGGGATCGATTTCGTATTCCATCAACGCTACGGAACTTTTGCCGGATTCTTTGACTCCGGTGCAAGACGGTGTATTTTCCGATGTGACTGCGGAACATCGGCGAACGCCTTATGCGAAAGCGGGGAATTTGGGCTTTGTTGTGCCCCTTGTGGCGGAAAGCGATTCGGGATATTTGAAGCCTTATGGGTACTTTAGCGCGCGCACGGCGAATGCGGTGACCGCAAAGCCGCTCCCGGCTCCGGCGGGAGAATTTCCGGAACTTCCGGAAATGGCGAAAGCGGTTTCGGCGTTTGTGTACGATTCCAGTGCGAGCGTTTTGTGGATGGCCCGTGGAATTTACGGCGTTGCAAAAGAAGATGTAAGCGGTGGAATTAATTCACCGAAACGTTCTAATTTTGTGGTGAACAAAAAGAAATTGACTCTGGATTCCTTAAAATCCTCTTCTGTTGTGGATTCGGCAAAGAATCCTTTGGTGTTCGGAATGGCACGGGCTTCTGACGGAACCTTTTACCTTGCCACCAGCGGTGGACTTTTTACGTTGGACATTTCGACTTTGAAACTGAAAACTTCGGGCGTAAAATTTTTGGACACGTCCCGTGTCACGGGCGTCTGGATCGGCGGAACACCGGAACAGATCATTGTGGAAACAAGTGTACGGGGAAAGTCCAGCACGGAAGATAAACTGTGGCGCTCGTACAACGGAAAAGCTTTTGCAGAAGTAGTGTTCCGGGATACGGCTGGCAAAGCTCAAAAAAATATCTACGACAAAAATGATTTTACAACAAGCGATGTGGCCTTCGTCGGAAATTTGGCATTCCTTTCGGTGCAAGCGGTGGAAGGCAGCGCTAGCGGACTTTTAAAGCTCGACAGTGTGGGAGCCGTTCCTTATGACGATGAAGACAATCCTTGGCTTTACGGGTTGAATGCAGGAGTTGTGGACCGCAGCGTGGAAGTGACATCGATAGCCGCTTTCCCGTTGACCGCTAAAATAACAGGTCTTGTGGCATGTACAAATGGGGCTGGAATTTCTGTTTCGGCGGATACGGGCAAAACTTGGACTCACATCATGAATCAGACTTCCGTGAAAGATGATTTAGGTTCTATTCGCATGATTCCGTCCGTTATCGGTGCGGATAATCAATCTTTGGTTTCGTACAAAGTAAGTAAACCGTCTAAGATTACCATTGAAGTCTTTAGTTACGATATGCGTCGCGTCAGAACCATTGTGAAAAATGCAGAACGTTCCGCCAGTTCTACACGCAGTACTCTTGCTACGGAAGATTTTTGGGATGGCCGTGACAACGCAGGAAAGGCTGTGACGATGGGCATTTATTATGTTCGTGTGAAAGACAACCACGGACATGTGGGTTGGGGCAAAGTGATGACTTTGGGAGGCAAGTAACATGAAAAAATTATACGTGCTTCTCGTTTTGATTCTTTGCACCGTTTCGTTTGCCAGTAAAAAGGCGGCGTTAGGCGGCATGGACGGCTTTGTGGAACGCATGGGTACAGGCGGCCGTGAACTCGGACGTGGAAATACCGGTGCAGCGGATACTTCGGCAATGCCTGCCGCTTATTTTAACCCAGGGCTTCTCGCTTTTAGAAATGGAGTGGGCTATGCCCTTGCCGCAGAAAAACGCGACTTGGACCGTGCCGGCGGATCCTTGGGCGTGGAATCTCAAATTGGAAAACGCATGGGCATTGGTGCTGCGGTTTTGTACCGAACCGACTTGGACTTTGACGTCATCAACAGCGATGACGAAACGGTCGGTAGCGCGTCGCCTTACTTTACAACGACTTATGTGGGCGTCGGTTACCGCTTGACCCGTAAAGATGGTATCGGCTTTTCGCTGGCTTTGAGCTATGACAACTTGGACATTTCTGGTGATTATGAAGATGCGGACCTGGTGGATTCTTACCAGAGTCCGGTCGTGTTGAACTTGGGTTGGAATCGCGAATGGAATGAGCATTGGTCTACAGCCGTGGTCATTCGCAATTTGAGCTTTAGCAAGAACCTTTCTGCCAAGTGGACTCGGAATGCTTCCAACGACAATTCCGTGGAACAGAGCGAAGGCGTTCGTCCCAAGGTGCTGCAAATCGGGATCGGTTACCATACAAAGCTCATGGACCGTCCGATTTCTGTGTGGATGGAAGCTTTGGACTATCAGGTGGCGGATACGCTGTTAGTGTTTGACCCGGATTGGCATGTTTGGACGGGTCGGTTCGGTGTGGAATGGGAAGCCCTCGAAGATCTCCTGGTACGGGGAGGCTTTGACGAATTCAACTACACGTTTGGCCTCGGTTACAATTTCAGCATCCGTTTCGGCAAAAACAAGTACTTCTTCCAGATCGACTACGCCTTGGTTTATGAATCCCAAGCAGATCTTTGGAACCCTTTGAGTTTTGGATTCCGCGGATGGATTTAATCAATTAAACTAACTTTTGAGAACTATGACAGAAGAATTCGAAGAAATTCCAGTCAAGTCTGGCCCGCGTTGGCAGCGTAAAAAGGAAGAGCGTCCTCAAGAAATTTTGGATGCGGCACTTGAGCTTTTTGTGAAGCAAGGCTTTGCTGCGACGAAAGTCAGCCAGATTGCTCGAAAGGCCGGAGTGACTCCGGGCACGTTGTACGTGTATTACAAGAACAAAGAAGCCATTCTCCAAGAAGTTGTGATGAAGGCTTTGAGGCCGGTCTTTTATGACGCAGACAAAATCCTCGATAAGTATAAAGGCTCGGCAGTAGACCTCCTTTTCATTTTGATCGAAAAATGGTGGGATGCTGTTGGCGGTGAAAGTAAAATTTCGGGAGTGCCAAAACTCATCAGTGCGGAAGCTTCGAATTTTCCGCAGCTGTCTGAATTTTACGTCAAAAGCATTTTGACCCCAGCCTTTAATTACATTCGCCTGGTACTGGAATATGGAATTCGCTCGGGTGAATTCATGGTGCGCAACGTGGACGTTACCGCCTATGCGATTCTTTCGGCTTTCCACGGTGCTGTACTCGACGCCCATACATTTAAAATCGGCGAAGTAAATGGAATTCGAGTGGGCGAGTTCAGGGATTTGTTCCACGATCTGGTCGTTCACGGAATTTTAAAACAAAAGTAATTTTCATGATCCGCTCGCTGTCCCTCTACTCCTTGCGCAATTTGCACGAAGGCCATTGGGAATTCGGCGAAGGGATTACCGTTATCTGCGGAAAAAATGGTGTCGGTAAAACGTCCCTTTTGGAAGCGATTCATTTGCTTTGCGAAGGCTATTCGTTTCGCACCCATACACTTTCGGATTTGATCGAATGGCAAAATCCAGAATTGATTCTGCGGGGTGAACTTGCGGAATCCGCCGAATCGGAACGCATTTATGAACGGGCTCTTTCGGTGCACCGCACCCGAGGAACGACCGCGAAAAAGGACGGTGTCCTTTGCAAAGGGGTCGGCTCTTTCTTTGGAACGATTCCGGCTGTCATTATGCAGCCTGCCGACATGGAAATGGCGCGGGGAGCTCCTGAAATACGTCGCCGCTATCTCGACGAACTTTTATGCTTTCGGCATACCCGGAATGCGGACTTGTTGCGCCGTTACCGGAGGGTTCTTGCAGAACGCAACCAGTGGCTTAAGCAGAATAAGGTTGGAGAAGCCATCGGCGGTGAAGATCTTTTTTCGGTTCTGACGGCTCAGCTCATAGATCTTGCCGTGGCCGTTTGGAAGGAACGCCTGGACCTTGTCAAAGAAATCGCACCGACCATTACTTCTTACTACGAAATGCTCGCTGGGAAAACGGACAACGTTTCCATTGCGTACAAAAGTTCCGTGGCCAAAGAAGGCTTTTCCGAAGAAGAATTGCGCAAGGCTTTTGTGGAAAAATTGGACACCTTGGACATTGCAGAACGTTTGCAGGGAATTTCCTTGGCAGGGCCTCACAAGGACGATCTTTTTTTGTCGTTGCACGGTCATGAAATGCGCACGTCCGGTTCACAGGGCCAGTGTCGCAGCGTTACCATTTCTTTAAGGCTAGCCGCTTCGGACATTGCAAGCGCTCATTTGGTAAAGCCCGTTTTGCTGCTAGACGATATTTTTGCCGAGCTCGACAAAAATCGCCGGGGAGCTGTTGCCGACGTAATCCGTGAAAAACAGTGCCAAGTTTTTGTGGCGACGCCACGTGTCGAAGACCTGCCGTTTGAAACCAATTCCAAAATTGAAATGGAATGATTTTTACGAAAGCAGTTTTACATCGGCTTTGCGTTTTTCGCAAAGCCTTTTGTAAAAGGGGTAAAGAAAACTGTCGTAAGCAATCTGTCCGAATAGAATGGCTTCTGCATGCAGGGCGGCCACATCATTTACAAATCGGTTCGTCGCTCCATTGAAATGCTCTCGTTCAATAAAACTGATCATTAAAAGCCTGCCTTCGTCGATTGCTCGGTCTTCTTCACGGGTTAAAATTTCGGGTAGGGATTTTCCAAACAGGGAAATCGCTTTTCCGCCGCTTTGCAAAACACGGTGCAAAAAACATTTTTCGGCTTGGGAATGGAAGGGTCCAATAAAACAGACTTCTTTGGAAATGCATTGCGCCCATTTGAACATTTTTTGCACAAATTCTTTTTTTGCAGTTCGGGAAATGAACACGGCGATTTTAGGGTCATACCAAAGATCGGAATTGCCCATGGTTTTCATCAAAAGCCTCCAGAAAAAGGGTTCTCTTTAAAGACGCTTTTCTGCGGAAAAATTCCACCTTCAAAATGGAAAAATTTGTATTTACTACATTTGAAATATGGCTCGTGCACGTAAATCGATCCGTCCGGATCCGTACCAAAAACCGTTTATTAAAAAGCTTTCCCCGGAACAGAGTAAGCCGGGAGAACTTCCCCAGTTTTTGGAACCGACCCGTGCAAATTTTGACTTGCAAAGCGCTTATGGTGCAGCCGGCGACCAACCCGCCGCCATTCACGATTTGACGGAAGGCTTTGAACGGGGCGAACGCTTTCAATGCCTGCTCGGTGTAACGGGTTCCGGCAAAACGTTCACCATGGCGAACGTGATAAGAAACGTGGGGAAACCCACTCTTGTTTTAACCCATAACAAGACCCTTGCAGCTCAGCTTTATCAAGAATTCAAAACCTTTTTTCCGAACAATGCCGTAGAATATTTTGTGAGCTATTACGACTATTACCAGCCGGAAGCTTACATTGTGCACACGGACACCTATATTGAAAAAGACGCCGCCATCAACGACGAAATCGATAAATTGCGCTTACGTGCCACGAGTAATCTTTTGACCCGGCGGGATACGATTATCGTGGCGAGCGTCAGCTGTATTTACGGTTTGGGTTCTCCTCGGGAATATTTTGACCTGATGGTCCGCTTAAAAGTGGGGCAGGTCATGGAACGGGATCTGATCTTGATGCAGCTTGTGCACATCCAGTACCAGCGTAACGATTTTGCGCTAGAACGTGGATCCTTTAGAGTGCGCGGGGATGTGATAGAAGTTTACCCGAGTTATGATGACGAAGGAATTCGCATTGAACTTTTTGGCGATGAAGTAGACCGCATTTCCCGCTTTGACCTGGTGACGGGCGAAGTGAAACAGGAGCTGAAAGATGTTCGCATTGCTCCGGCACGGCACTTTGTGACGCGAGAAGATACGCGGGAACGCATTGCCCAGGACATCCAGTTGGAACTGAATGCTCGCTTGGAACAGTTGACGAAAGAAGAAGCGGCGTTCCGTAAATCGGGCAATACTTCGGAAGCGGATGCACGTGTGCTTGCCAGAGCGCGACTCGAAAGCCGCACCAAGTATGACATGGAAATGATCCGGGCTACAGGAATTTGTTCCGGTATTGAAAATTATTCGCGGATTGTGGAACAGCGTCTTCCGGGAACGCGTCCGTTTACGCTTCTCGATTATTTCGGTGACGATTGGCTTTTGATGATCGATGAAAGCCATGTGAGCGTCCCTCAAATCGGTGGCATGTCCGAAGGGGACAAGTCCCGTAAAACGAATCTTGTGCAATACGGATTCCGCTTGCCCTGCGCACTGGATAACCGCCCGATGAACTTCGAAGAATTCGAAGCGAGTTATCCGAATCAGGTTCTTTTTGTCAGCGCAACGCCTGGAGAATATGAATTAGAAAAGACGGGCGGTGCCGTAGTGGAACAGATTAACCGCCCCACGGGACTTCTCGATCCGAAAATCGAGCTGTATCCGGTTAAAGGTCAAATGGACGTGCTGCTTCGCCGAGTTTCGGAAGTAACGGCTCGGGGCGAACGTGTACTGGTGACGACACTGACCAAAAAAATGGCTCAGGATTTGACCGATTTCCTTGTTTCGGTGAACGTCAAAGCGCGCTATTTGCACAGTGAAATCAAAACGTTAGAACGCCATAAGCTTTTACGCGGCCTTCGCAAGGGAGATTTTGACGTTCTCGTAGGCATAAACCTTTTGCGTGAAGGCTTGGACCTTCCGGAAGTTTCCCTCGTCGCCATCCTCGATGCGGACAAGGAAGGCTTTTTGCGCAATTACCGTAGCTTGATCCAGACGATGGGACGTGCGAGCCGTAATGTAAACGGGACGGTAATCCTTTTTGCCGACGTCATGACGGAAAGCTTAGACAAGGCTCTTGCCGAAACCCGCCGGCGCAGGGAAGTTCAGGAAGCGTTCAATGCGGAGCATGGAATTGTCCCCAAATCCGTCAGCCGCAAACTGGATGACGAACTGGAAATGACCGATCCTCTGAGCGAAATCATGGGGAAGGGCAAAAAGTCCAAAAAAGGCAAAAAATCGGCCCTTTCTTCCCCTCCGGAAGCGGATGATTCCGATGAAAATGCGACGATTGAAGAGCTGGAAGCGAAAATGAAGGCGGCTGCCGCCCGTTTGGACTTCGAAGAAGCGGCCCGCTTACGGGATATTATCCGAGACCGAAAGGATTAAATCCTCTTTACGTATGCTCTTTTAGGCAAAAATTAGTGTATTTTCACAAGAAAATGACAAAGAGGAGTCTTATGAATTTCAAAAAGATGTTGTTGGCCTTAGGTACGGTTGCGACTTTTGGTCTTGTTGCATGCGGTAGCGATTCGTCTTCTTCGAGTCCTGACGCTGGCGAAAATTCCAGCAGCAGTGCCGCAGAACAGATCGTTCTTCCGGAATCCAACGGCGACTCCCTGATTACGGTTTCGAATTTCAAATCTTCTTATGCGTCTGCGACAACGGTGAAGTTCACCGGTGCAGTGGCTGCGGTTTTGAGCATTGACACTTCGACGGTGATCGACTCGGTGCAGTTCAAGCTCGGTAACGAAAGCGGTTACACCTCTTCTTCGGATTTTAGCTTCACGCAGATTACGGAACCGGTTTCGATGCTTTCCATCGGTTCTGTGTTGAATCCGTCGCTTGATGTATCTTCCATGGCGGAATGCGGAACCTTTACCGTTTATTTGATCGTTTACGGTCACAACAACGATTTGAAGTTGGTCACCACGGCATCTACGACCTTTGACCGTTCTGCTGGTCAGTGCACGGTGGAAGAATCCAGCAGCTCTGCAGAAGTTTCGGAAGATCCGACTCTCACCCCATGGGAAGTGACCCTTTCTACAACGGTAACGCAACCGGTGGCTGTGGATTTGGATTCCAAAACCACATATTTGCAGTCGGAACTTGTGGCGAATGCCGCTGACATCGATCTTTACATCGCTCGTGAAGCACGTTCCGTGATCCTTTATACGAACGCTGCAATTGAAGACGGCAACGTGGTGGATGCTTCCATGATCGCGGAAGAAACCCGCAGCGGTTTCGACTACGTATCCTTTGACGATCCGTGCCATGTGAGCGACTTCAAGTACGATCCTAGCGCGCTTACGATTTCGGCTAGCGACTTCACACTGGTGACGTCCTATGTCGTGATCACTTCCAAATTCAATGCGGCGACGGGTGAAGGCTTCTTTGTGATTCTCCCGCACGAAGCTTTGAGCGTGGGAACCAGCGACTTCTCGATGACGCTGACCGTTCTCGGTGTCAATTAAAAAAAGAATGACTCTCTTGGAAAAGGCTCCCGTGAAAGGGAGCCTTTACAATCTTTGGCGGATAACCCTGCTCACGAATCCGGACGCGTGCAATTTGCACTGCGCACTTTGCTTTTTACGTCAGCGGGGGCGTTCCTATGGCAAAGGAGAAATGCCTTGGAAAGTCGCGGAAGAAACTGTGCGAAAGTACGCCGCTTGCGGAATCCGGGAAGTGATTCCGAGTACCATGGGCGAACCGTTACTTTATTCGGAATTTGAAAATCTGGAACGGCTTGTGCAAGAGCTTGGACTTAAGCTGAACGTAACAACGAACGGCTCTTTTCCGCTCAAGGGAGCTTTGCTTTGGGCAAAAGAACTGCTTCCCATTTCTAACGATATTAAAGTGAGCTGCTGGGGATTTGGACAAAAAACTTGGGACGCTCTTTGCCCCGGAATGAATTGGAACGTTTACATTCAGAATTTGAAAACGCTTGCGAACGTGCGTCGGGAGCTTGCGCAAAATTCTGTAGAACCGCTTTCAAAATTGACGATCCAAATGGCGGTTTGTCAAAGGAACCGGGGTGATGTCGATCGGGTCATAGAACTTGCCGCAGAACTGGGATTTGACCGGGTAAAGCTGAACCGGGCGGTGTTCCTTTCTGGTTCGGAAGCGCTTCAAAAAAAAGAACAGCTTTCGAAGGACGATTTTTTGGATGTTTCCTTGTACAAGCAAATGCCTTTGAAAATCGAAGGGACTTTTCTGTTCCCGGCGACAGAAGCGCCACCGTTTAAAAAGTGCCCTTTTTTAGGCAAGGAACTTTGGATTTTGCCGGATGGATCGACAGAACCCTGCCCGGATCCCGAAAATCGATTCCGAGATCATGATTCTGGAAAGGATCGTTGCGAATTCTGCCATTTGTTTCCAAAAAAATCCTTTTCGCCGGTTGAAAATTGAGCTATTATTCTCTTAGGCTTATTTAACAGCCTGGAATCATTATGAAAAGCATTTATGTTGGTAATCTCCCCTTTGCGTTCCGTGACGCTGACCTCGGCAAACTCTTCGAGGAATTCGGTGAAATCAAGAGCGCAAAGATCATTATGGACCGCGATACGGGTCGCAGCAAAGGCTTCGGTTTCGTCGAAATCGAAGACGACGGTGTGGCAGCGAACGCAGTCGAACAGCTCAACGGCAAGGAAGTGAACGGTCGTCCGCTTCGTGTCAATGAAGCTCGTCCGCGTGAACCGCGTCCTCGTCGCTTCTAAAAAAGGATTTTAAAAACAGCCGAAAGGCTCGATTTACTGTAACGTTTGGAAGGTCGCATCTTTGTGCGGCCTTTCTTTTTTTTAATTTGCGATCGATGGCAAAGACTCTCCAATATTACCTTCCGCAAAAGGGCGAAAATCTTTCTTCCGAAGATTTGCTCGGACGCTTTCTCACTTGGACAGAAGAACGTGGCGTTAGCCTGTATGAAGCGCAAGAAAATGCGATTCTTGAACTCTTCGACGACAAGAATGTGATCTTGAATACGCCTACGGGAAGTGGAAAGTCCATGGTCGCTCTCGCCATGCATTTTATGAGCCTTTCGCTAGGGCGCAGGTCCGCTTATACGTGCCCCATCAAAGCATTGGTGAACGAAAAGTGGATGGCCCTTTGCAAAGAATTCGGCCCGGAAAATGTGGGGCTTTCCACCGGGGATGCCACCGTGAATATGGATGCTCCGATTCTTTGCTGCACGGCGGAAATCTTAGAAAACCGGGCGCTTGGGGAAGGTGCGGAACTCAACATTCAAGACGTCGTCATGGATGAATTCCATTATTATTCCGACAGGGAACGGGGCGTCGCTTGGCAAGTTCCGCTGCTCACGCTTCCACAGACCCGCTTTTTGTTAATGTCTGCGACGATGGGCCGCACGGATTTTTTTGAACAGGTGCTTTCCAACTTGAACGGTAAAGAATGCGTGACCGTTACAAGCAAAACCCGCCCGGTGCCTTTGGATTTTAAATATTCGATGAATGAAATTTCGACCACTGTGCAGGGGCTTGTGAACGAAGGCAAAGCACCGGTTTACGTGGTACATTTTACACAGGCGTCCGCGGCAGAAGATGCGCAAAATTTCACCAGTTTGAATCTTTGCACCAAAGAAGAAAAAGCGGCGATCGCCAAAGAAATCAGCCAGTTCCGATTTTCAAGCCCCTATGGCCCGGAATTCAAACGCTTTTTAAAAGTCGGTATCGGTCTGCACCACGCAGGACTTTTGCCCAAGTACCGCATTCTTGTGGAAAAGCTTTCGCAAAAGGGACTTTTGAAAGTCATCTGCGGTACGGATACTCTTGGCGTTGGCGTGAACGTTCCCATTCGAACGGTGCTGTTTACTCAGCTTTGCAAGTACAGCGGTGACAAAACGGCGATTCTTGCGGCCCGGGATTTTCACCAGGTGGCAGGGCGCGCGGGCCGCAAAGGCTTTGACGACATCGGTTTCGTTGTGGCGCAGGCTCCGGAGCATGTAATTGAAAATGCAAAGCTCGCTGCAAAATCGGCTCAGACCGGTAAAAAGTTCGTAAAGCGGAAACCTCCTGAACATGGATATGTTCCTTGGGACGAAAGCACTTATGAACGTTTGATCGCTTCACCGCCAGAACCTTTGCAGTCTCGTTTTGACGTTTCCCATGGAATGCTCATCAATGTGCTTTCCCGTAAAACGGACGGCTGTGCCGCCATGAGAAAGCTGATAGAAGATTCCCATGAAAGTGCAAGGCGCAAAAAAGAATTGAAAGGTCGGGCGTTCCAACTGTTCCGCTCCCTTGTCGAAAAAAACGTGGTGGAATTTGTGAAAAATCCGCAGCCGGGAATGGCCCATGTGCGTGTCAATCTCGACTTGCAAAACGATTTTGCCATGAATGAACCGCTTTCCCTTTATTTGCTGGATACGCTTCCCAAGTTGGATGTGGAAAGCCCGGAATACGCTTTAGACGTCATTTCCCTTGTGGAATCCATTGTGGAAAATCCGGACCCCATTTTACGGGTACAGCTGCGCAAAGCGCGAGACGCCCGGTATGCGGAACTGAAAGCGGAACATGCGGAATACAATAAGCTCCAGGAAGAACTGGACAAAGTGGAATATCCGAAGCCGCTCCGCGAATTCATTTATACGACTTTTAACGAATTCGCCGATGAGCACCCTTGGGTAGGCGATTTGAACGTGGAACCCAAATCCATTGTGCGGGAAATGATCGAAAATTTCGACACGTTCAGCGGTTACGTGAAAAAGTACGGTTTAACTCGCACGGAAGCTTTGCTTTTGCGTCACATCAACTATGTGTACAAGGTTTTGACCCAGACCGTGCCGGATACGCTCAAAAATGACGAACTTTTTGAAATTCAGGACTACTTGGACGAAATGATCCGCAGAACGGATTCGAGCCTTCTCGAAGAATGGGAAAAACTCAAAAATCCGGAATTTGTGGCGGAAGATCAAGCTCCGGAAAAGGCGTTCCACGCCGATGCCATGGCAAACGATGTGACTCTCGACAAAAAGAAGTTCGTGGCGAGCACCCGTTCCCGCATCTTCTCGTTCCTTTCTTTCCTTCAAAAACGGCAATTTGGGGAAGCTTTGGACCTTTTGGCAGAAGATTTGCCCGAAGGAGTGCTTTTGGCCGATGGGGAAGGGGTCCCTTGGACGGAAAAACGCCTGGAAGAGCTTTCTTTGGAATATCACGCGGAACATGGAAATTTCCGTTTGGATGTGGAAGGCCGTTCTTTAAAGCACACGATTGCCCAGTGGACCGCGGATTCTCTAAAAATTCAGCAAATTTTGCAGGATGACGAGGATCTGAACGATTGGGAAGTGGATTTTTCCATTCCGCTTTCGGAAGCCCGTGAAGCGGGAATGCCCCTGCTCCGCTTGGACCGTATCGGCATCATTCAGTAGCTTTACATACGCTTTCAAAATAGCTAGATTTGCGCCCGTCATTTGATAGAGCTGGTCGCTCTATTCCCAACCTGGAAACATCATGACTAAGGCAAAATTCATCAAACTCATCATTGCAACAATTCTCGCAATTGCTGCCCTCTTCGTCCCGTACGAAGCCATCGGAATTGACGGTCCGAACACCCTCAATCCCATTGAAATCCGCGTGATCGCTATCTTCGTGATGGCTGCGCTTTACTGGATTCTTCAACCGTTCCCCATTTGGACTACGTCCACATTGGTGATTGTGTTGATGATTCTTACCTTGTCCAACTCTTCGTTCTTGCCGTTCCGCGTGGAAGGTGTGGAACCGATCAGTTACAAGGTTTTGATGAACACGTGGTCGGATCAGACCATTATGCTGTTCCTCGGCGGCTTCTTCCTTGCAGCTGCGGCGACCAAGTACAAGTTGGACTTGAACCTTGCCCGAGTGCTTTTGAAGCCTTTCGGAAAAAATCCGAAGTTCGTGCTTTTGGGCTTGATGATGATTACCGCTGTGTTCTCCATGTTTATGAGCAACACCGCAACTGCGGCTATGATGCTTGCCATTCTCGCTCCGGTGCTCAAGCTCTTTGACGAAAAGGATAAGGGTAAAGCCGCTTTCGCTCTCGCAATTCCGGTGGGTGCAAACATCGGCGGTATGGGCACTCCGATCGGAACTCCTCCGAACACTATCGCTCTCGGCGCTTTGAATGAAGCGGGTTACAGCGTGTCTTTTGGTCAGTGGATGGCTTTTGGCGTTCCTTACGTGATCGTGATGATGCTCATCGCCTGGTTCTTGATTATGAAGATCTACCCGATTTCTGCAAAGTCCATGGATTTGAAGATTGAAGGTGCTGATGGTTTTGACAAGAGCCCTCGTGCGATTGTTGTGTATTTGACCTTCGCTTTGTGCGTTGTTCTTTGGCTTGTCGGTAAAGGTGTCCACGGAGTGAACGACTATGCGATCGCCATGATTCCGATCGCTGTATTTGCTTTGACGGGTGTGATTACCAAGAAAGACCTGAACGCAATGAGCTGGGACGTTCTTTGGCTCGTGGCGGGTGGTTTTGCTTTGGGCGTCGGCCTCCAGAAAACGGGTCTTGCTGCCCATTTGATCGGTGCAATTCCGTTTGACACCTGGCCTGCATTCCCGCTCCTCGTGGGCTGCGGCATCATCTGCCTCTTTATGGCGAACTTCATGAGCCATTCCGCAACGGCTGCTCTTCTCGTTCCGATTCTCATTGTGGTGGGCGTGAACTGTGCAGACAACCTTGCTCCTCTCGGCGGTGTGACCGCTTTGCTCGTGGCTGTGGCATTTGCAAGCTCTCTCGGTATGAGCATGCCGATTTCTACGCCGCCTAACGCTCTTGCCCATGCAACGGGTTATGTGGATACGAATGGTATGGCCAAGTCCGGTATCGCTCTCGGTGTGATCGGCCTTGTGCTTGTGTACTTGATGATGTTCTTGCTGGCTCAGCTCCACTTCTTCGGTGATCCGAAGCCGAAGGCTGCTGCAGTTGCAGAAACGGTTCCTGTAGTCGCGACGGTAGCTGCTCAGGCGGCTCCGGTGGATTCTACGGTACAGCTCGCTGCGGACAGCGTCGCTGTGGCAGATTCCGCTATCGCCAAGTAATTTTGAATACTTGAAAAAATCCCGGTCCAAAGCCGGGATTTTTTTGTGTTTTTTAGAGATTTAAAAAGAAAAACTCCGCTTTGAAGCGGAGTTTTCGTGGTCGATACAGAACTCGAATCTGTGACCTCTACCATGTCAAGGTAGCGCTCTAACCAACTGAGCTAATCGACCGTAGTGTAGCCCAATATTAGAAAGGTTCGTTTGATATGTCAAGGGGTTTTGCAATAAAAATCCGGCAAGGATAAAGCACGATTTTAATTGCAAAGAAATGAGTCTTTTGTATGATGCGAGGGAGCATTGGTCGGTGTAATTTAAGAAAGAGTTTGATTTTGGAGTTAAACCATGAAGCTTCTTTGGAAAATCTTGGCGACAAGTGTTTCTTTGGCTGCATTCACCTTTGCTTCCCAAGCATTTTTTGAAAATTTCGACGGAACGCAACCGGTTTATTTTTCGTATGGCTCGGGCGGAAATCAAAAGGATTTCACCCATGTTTCAGGCTTTGAATCCCCGGATGAAATAGGAACTTCAGTGCTCAAGCTGGAACTAGATCCAGACGACGGTGCTGGGGCGTGGACTGGGCCGAATTATACTTCGCATCAAACTTGCCATTTTGGACGCTATGTGGCGCGGATCAAAACGGCCAGTGCCCGAGGCTCGGAGCAACCCCTAGCCGGGGCTGTGGTAGGCTTTTACACCTATTACAACGATCAGTATGACGACTCCGGCGAAAAGGACCTGAATCAGAACGGCATTGCCGACAATTCCGAAATCGATTTCGAATGGCTTATTGCGGATCCTCGATTAATTTACATGACCGCTTATACCGATTACGATGACGAAAACGGTCCACGTAAAGTAAACCGCATTGTAAATCTCGCCACAGGGGAAATTCTCAGCACCACGTACGCCACCAGTTGGGACGACGGCGTTGCCCTTACTGGTGAAGAAAACATGCCGGAAACGATCCCTGCGTTAACAGGATACGATGCCAGCTCCCGATTTTACACATACGGTTTTGATTGGGCAAGCGATCACATTCGATGGTGGATTGTGAACCCCGAAAATGAACAGGATACGGTGACGCTTTGGAATTACCGCGGACCGAAGGAGCGCATTACACAACGGCCCGCTTCGTTAATGCTGAATTTTTGGCATACGAACGACTGGCCGGTAGAAACAGTCCCGGGTAGCGTAGAATCTCCCAGGATTTCCTTCCAAACGCAGTTCGACTGGGTACGATTTATTCCCGAATCTTCGGAAGCGATTCGAAAACGTAAAATCCCAAACGGAAAACAGGAAGCTTCTCGTTTTTTTGATCTTCAGGGAAGGCGTGTTACCGGTCGTCAGGATCGACCCAGTAGCGCATTCTACCGGTGATAACGACCCGTTCATTATCACATTCTTCGCCGTAGCAGTGGTTAAAAACGAGCCTTACGTCTGCACTCCAGAGAATAGAATCCTTTTGGTCGAATTTCACATAACTGGAATCGGTGTTGATAATGTGGGCGGGAACGCTGTTTCCCAGTACCAGATAGGTGTACCCGGATGATGTGACCGGAGCGTTTTCGCCGAGTTTAGGCTTGTTCACCATAATCTGCAAAGCGTCTCCGTCGCTGTTTTTTCCAAGGAAGGTGACGTAATGCTTGTTGGATTTGAGTTTTACGTCTCCATCGTCCGGATCAATATCTAAATCCAGATCTTCACTCCCGTTGATTTTAAAATTCATGTAACCGCCACCGGTAACAGTCCATCCGCTGTTGACTTCGCTACATGCGACGGTAAGCAGGAATATTCCAACAAGTAATGTGTGAAGGCGGACGCTCATGGTCTCAAAATAGAAAATCCTTTTTGAAGAAGCTTAATTATATTAGAGAAGATGATTACGCAATATGAATTAAAGACTTCCCTCGGATCGGTATTCTGGTGTGTGTTGCCGGTTAAAGATCATTTAGATACAATTCTTACCGTTTTATCGACGGCTTCGGGAATGGAACTTTCCCGCGTGGATATGAAAAGAACGGCGGATGGCCGCCCGGAATTCCCTGCTTGCGGTTTTGATGCCAACTGGACCCACAGTAAAGATGTTTGTGTCCTTGCGTATTCGTTTACGGCAAAGGTCGGTGTGGATATTGAAAAGTTGCGCCCTCGGGCCTTGCGCATTGCGGAACGTTTCTTTGCAAAAGAAGAAACGGATCTTTTGTTCCGCAGTAATCTTTTACCAGACGAAGCTTTGATGCAGTTCTACCGCATCTGGTGCCGTAAAGAAGCTTTGTTCAAATGCATTGGAGGCTCGTTCCTCGGAGGCATCCTTTCGGAAAACGTCTTGTCGGACAATGTGAATGGAGCGATCCTTACAGACATTCAGCTGCCTCTTGAAAAACCTTTTGCGGCGACGATCGCTGTCGCTCCGCTTCCTTCAAAGTCTTAAAACAAAAGCCCGCAAAACTGCGGGCTTTTTTATGCATTAACTTGCAAGAGGGTTCGGCTCTTTGGGAGTTAAATCGTGGACGTAAATCGGAAGCGCAGTTTCGAGAAGCACTTCATCGACTCGCAGCCGAAGCAGATACTTTCCGCCTTGGGTAATCCGCATCCGGTTGATGTTCATGATCAAGTTCACCGCTGCGGAATCCATGCTTTCGGGCACAGGTAAAAAATGCACCGTGGTGATGATTGGCGGAATTAAGTCCGCATTGTTGAACTGATTCACAATGGTCACTTTGAGGTCGTGGGAAGTGGCTTCGGACCGTGTATAGCGAATGCGAAACACGGTGGTGCAACGTGGAATCACAATGGGAAGCTCTGCTTCGACGTAGTCAAAGACTCCGAGCATGTTGAGCTTTCCGCTCTGATCGGTAGCCGCATCGCAAATAGCCGCAATTTCGATTTTCATTACCAGTTATCTCCTCGGTATTCCATCACGATTGGACCGTTCTTTGTGGCAGGA
>JAGDBD010000081.1 GCA_017959225.1 Fibrobacter sp.
GGTGAAGAAAACGACTTCGCTATGCTTTCTGCTCCGCAGGACCTCGTTCCTATCTACAGCCGTCTCCAGAAGGTTGTGGACAAGTGGACAAGCCACTTCAAGAAGGACAAGAAGATCGAACTCTGGCTCACCGAATGGAACTCCGTGGACTTCAACCCGGGTCCGCAGACCATCGCTCTCGAAAACGGTCTTTTCGTTGCTGACTACCTCGCTATGCTCGCCACTGAAAACGTGGACAACGCACAGTACTGGGATATTCACAACGACATCACTCCGGAAGGCGGTGACTACGGTTACTTGACCCGTTCTGCAGAAGAATGCATGAACTGCCCGCGTCCGAGCTACTGGGCATTCCAGATGGCTTCCGATGCTCTCCGTGGCAAGCTTCTGAAGACCGAAATCACGGGCGACAAGGAATCCTTGATTACGACTTACTACACCGAAAACGGTAAGAAGAAGTCGCTCCTCGTGATCAACAAGAGCCCGTACAGCGATTACGAACTCAACCTGAACATTCCGGGCTTCAAGGGCAAGGCAACGGTCCAGACTCTCGACCGTAGCTCCGAAAAGCTCAAAGAAGGTTGGGCAAATGATCCGTCCAAGAAGGCCAAGAAGGGCGTTGACGTAAGCAAGCCGATCAAGGTCGGTAAGCGCACCGTTACCCTCATCACGGTTGAATAATCGGATCTGATGAATTCACAAAAGGCTCCGCTTCGGCGGAGCCTTTTGTTTGTGTAGTATACAGATGCAAAGATTCTACTGTTGCAGTAGGACTCTAACACAGAAGGAAGCCCTATCGATTAAGAATCCGACTACAATCCCTTTAAGACGAAAAACGCTCCGCATAAGCGGAGCGTTTTTTTAAGGTTCTTTTTTGTTAGTGCGTAACACGGATTTTTTCGAAGCGGTTACCTTGCTTCACCATGTAAATTCCTGCACCGTGGAATTTGGCGCGGAGCGCTTCGGAAATGGAACTTCCCGCAGGGACTTTCACCTGTCCAAGGGCCTTTCCTTGCAAATCAAAGACTTCATAGTTTTCACCGGCCACAGTCAAGCGGATTCGGTTCGAAAGAGAAGTTTTGTCTTTAAGCGCAAACTGCACATAGTCCACATTCGTGCTCGCATCTACAATGGTAATGCGCAAAACGTGTTCCCCTTCCGTCAGGGATGCTGTGGCAGTTGTCTTTTCGTAAGTATTCCAGTCATTTGCAGTTCCGTTAAACGGCAAAGATACCAACGCATCTCCATCCAAGCTAAGAGAGAGTGTTCCTGCTCCTGCGCCATTAGAAACGTTTGCCGTAATATCATATTCACCCGATTGAGTCACGTTCAAGGTATATTCCAGCCATTCGCCAGCTGCCGTATAACCGATGGCCCTGCCAGTTCCACCCGAAACGATATCCACAAGCGAATAATCTTCGCCACGATAGGTGTGGTCTCCGTCATCGCCAGATTTTCCTTGAGCACCGGAATAGGAATCGCCTTCGCTTCCTTCGTCAAAGTTTTCCGCTTCGACAATTCCAGGAATTGCAGTGGCAGTACCACCAAAAGGTCTGCGTTCAATCGTCGGCTTCGTCACAATGCCACCTTCGACATAAACCTTTGCATGGGGAAAATCGGCTGTACCAGAAACTCCACCGTTGACAGACCCGGCTTCACCAAGGACGGAAGCTTCATAAAGCGTACCGTCTTTCATACCGAGTTCAATCCATTTCTTGATGTGGGCAGTAACATTGATGACGCCACAATCCCGAGCCGTTTGACGGACGCTAAAATACTGGTGGAATTCTACGTCGCCAGAGCCCTGAATCGCAGGTCCTGTTCGTGTATTGCGGTAAACGGTATAACTGGCACCATCAATCATATACATTCCCTTTTTGGTATCGCCAACCCAATCTCCTGGCATATAATTTGCCAAGGTATTGTCCACAACGTAATATTCGACAAGCCCATTGGGAGCTCCATCCACATTTTCCATCCAGCCGTAAACGCCTACATAGGAGTAATCGACGCCAGAAATATTTTGCTTCACCAGCTTAAATTCCGCAAGGATATCGCCATTCAAGTCACTATACTTTGTTTTATTACGCTCGAATCGAAGACCCGAACGACAAAGATAGTCGCCAGCGCCTTGGAACGAACAAGACAACGATCCGTCTTCATAGAACGTTGCACTCGCCGACGTGGCGTGATCATACCACAGCTGGTAGTCATACTCTCCAATGGTTCCCGGCGCATAACTCCCAGTTTCCGTGACGGAACTCCCCTCGTGCTCGGCAGAACTGCAAAACTCCTGCGCCGAAGCAGATGACGCAAGTCCAAAAGCGAGCAATGCGACATTTCCAATACAGAGATTCTTTTTCATAAAAGACTCCTTATAGATGATAACCTTGCTTAAAAATCATTTTTTTTATTCCAAGTAGGAATTCTTGCCAAAAAAAGATGTTGTAAAGAGTACAACATTCCTATGAAAATAGCCCCGAAAACGGGGCTATTTTTTAGAACGTTCAGATTTTATTCTGCGTCTTCCGTCGTTTCGGATTCTTCAGAAGGTTCTTCCGGGAGAGTTCCTTCGGTCATCGCCGCTTCGGACTTGCCTTCGTTACTTTCCTTTTCCAGATCGTCATCGCTGGGGAGAGCGGTAGCGTCTTGAACCTTGTCGTTTTCAGCAAGGGTAATTGCCTTTACGCCCTGAGAAACACGACCCGTTAAACGGATGCTGTCCACCGGGATTCGGATCACCTGGCCTTCACGGCTGGTGATAATCAAATCGTAATCGTCAACGACGCTGTCCACAAAGACGACGTCACCCGTTTTTTCGGTGATGTTCAGGTTGCGAACGCCCTTACCGCCACGGCGAGTGATACGGTATGCTGCCGGTTCGGAACGCTTGGCATAACCGTTTTCGCTAACGGTCAAAACCTTGCGATCGCTCTTGAGCCAGAACATTCCAATCACTTCGTCACCTTCGGCAAGACGGATTCCGCGGACACCGTGAGTGCCACGTCCCATGGTGCGAAGACCGGTGATCGGGAAGGTCAAAGCCTGGCCCTTCTTCGTTGCGATCATCATCAGGTCCTTTGCCATGTTCGAACTGTCAACCGGTTCGTCAGAACCTTCGCCGTCTGCATCTTCTGCTTCCGGGACTTCTGCATTTTCAACGGTTTCCACTTCGATTTCTTCGCCACGGGCTGCGGCTTCCATCTGTTCCGCGGTCACGCCTACAAGAACGACCTTTACCAATTCATCGTCTTCGTCGAGAGTAATCGCATTCACACCGGAGCGGCGCGGATTTGCAAAGAGCTTCAAATCCATCTTGTTCACAACGCCGTTCTTGGTAACGAACATTAAGCAGTTGTAACCGCCGAACTTGCGAACAGGCACAATGGCCGAAACCTTTTCACCGTTCGAAAGGTTTACGAAGTTCACAATGGGACGTCCCTTACCGTTACGAGTGCCTTCCGGCAGGTGGTAAACCTTTGTCCAGTAAGCACGACCCTTGTTCGTAAACACGAGAAGGAAGCTGTGGGTGCTCGAAGTAAAGATCGACTGGATATTGTCCTGATCTTTAAGACCAGCACCGATGATGCCCTTACCGCCACGGTTCTGAGCCTTGAACGTATCGATCGGAAGGCGCTTAATGTAACCTTCACGGCTGAGGGTAATCACCTGTTCTTCTTCCGGGATCAAATCTTCGGAATCGTAATCGGCAACCGCCGCTTCAATGGATGTACGACGCTTGTCGCCATGCTTTGCATAGATCGCGTCGAGAGAATCGAGAACGATCTGAACGCGGCGTTCCTTGCGAGCGATAATGTCTTCCAAGTCCTTGACCGTTTCCACGAGCTGCTGGTATTCCGCTTCGAGTTTTTCGATTTCAAGGCCGGTGAGACGCTTGAGCTACATATCCACAATGGCTTGAGCCTGGACGTCATCAAAGGAGAAGCGGGCGCAAAGCTTTTGTTTTGCTTCGTCCGTGCTGTTCGATCCGCGGATAATGGCGACGACTTCGTCCACATTCTTGCAAGCGATTCGGAGCGCTTCCAAAATGTGCATACGAGCCTGAGCCTTGCGGAGTTCAAACTGCGTGCGACGCAAAATCACTTCCAAGCGGTGATCCACATAGTAACGGATCATATCCTTCAAAGTGAGGAGCGTCGGCTGAGTACGATTCACAAGCGCCAGATTGTAAATGCTGAACGTATCCTGAAGCTGTGTGTACTTGTACAGGTTGTTCAATACGATGTCGCCCTGGAAATCTCGCTTGATGTCCACGACCACACGCATACCGTCGCGGTCCGATTCATCGCGAATATCGCTGATACCGTCGATTCTCTTGTCGCGGACGAGATCTGCCATGTTCTTCACGAGCATCGCCTTGTTCACCATGTACGGAATTTCGCTGATGATCAAGCGTTCGCGGCCCTTCGCATCTTTTTCAATATCCACACGTGCACGCACACGGATTTTACCGTGGCCCGTCAGATACGCTTCACGGATGCCCGCTTTACCGCAAATGATACCGCCCGTCGGGAAATCCGGACCCGCCACGTAATTCAAAAGTTCTTCGCCGGTAATGTCGTTATTTGCACAATAAGCGTGAATCGCCTGAACGATTTCGCCCAAGTTGTGTGGCGGAATATTTGTAGCCATACCGACAGCAATACCCGAAGAACCGTTTACGAGAAGGTTCGGGAATGCGGCAGGAAGTACGAGAGGCTCATCCAGAGTTTCGTCGTAGTTCTTGCCCATATCGACCGTTTCCTTTTCCAGGTCTTCGAGCATGAGTTCGCCGACACGGCTCATTTTGGCTTCCGTATAACGCATTGCAGCTGCGCTATCACCGTCAACAGAGCCGAAGTTACCTTGTCCGCTCACAAGTGGATAGCGAAGCGAGAAGTCCTGAGCCATACGAACAAGCGTATCGTAAGCGGCGGCATCACCATGGGGATGGTACTTACCGATGACTTCACCCACGATACGTGCCGACTTCATCGTCGCCTTGTCATGGGTCAGACCGAGCTTGTGCATCGCATACAGGACGCGGCGGTGAACGGGTTTCATACCGTCACGCACGTCCGGGAGAGCGCGAGCCACAATCACGCTCATCGAGTAACGGAGATAGCAGTCCTGCATATCCCGTTCGATGAGGGACTCGTAATGAGTGCCCGGGGTTAATTTGATGTTATCTTCAGCCATTGATTTTCCTTAGTTGTTTATCGTATAAAAAATTTTTCGACGACCTGCTGTACAGGAACAAGTCCGCTGTGGAGGGTCTGGTCGATCGTCATCGGCGTAATCGTCGCATAGCCTTGGGAAAGCAAGAGGTCATCCGTGTTCACCGCAAAGCGTTCCGGAACCTTCGCCCCCGAAAGAAAATACTTGCCGTCTTTCAAATCGAAATGATCGGTGAACATGGAAACGCCCTGTCCCGCGGCTCTAAAACCTGCAAACTTCGACTTGTGCTCGTCGGGGAAATTCACATTCCAGAACGTGTGGGCCGGGATGTTTTTGTAAAGCTTTTTATCGACGACTTCCACAGCAAAACGGAGCAGTTCCTTTTCCATCGTTTCCGTGGCATCGTAGCAAAGGGACAGAGCAAGGCTCGGAAATCCCCAGAGTGCCGCTTCGCGGGCGCCCGCCACCGTTCCTGAATAAATGGAAGAGACTCCCGAATTTTCGCCCTTGTTCGGACCGGAAAAGACGCAGTCAATGGAAACGTCTCTGTACAAGTACGTCAGAGCGAACTTGGTGCAGTCCGAAGGAGTGCCGGTCAACGTGTGAAATTCAAAAGGGTAATCCCCTGGGACAGAATGGAGTTCATGTCCGTGAAATCCCAAAAAAGAATGGGAAACCCCGCTCTGTTCCGACGCAGGAGCCACCACATGGACATTTGCATGTGCGGAAAGAGTCGTTGCCAAATGCACGAGAAACGGACTTTCAAATCCGTCATCGTTCACAAGCAAAATTTCTGGTTTGGATTGTCCCTTCATTTGCCCCAAAAGATAGAAAAATATAAGCGTTTTTGGTGCTCATTTTACTACCTTTGCCACCGTATGAGTAATTCCAAAATGCAAACTCCTCCCCTGCCAAAGGGAACCCGTGATTTTTACCCGGAATCCATGCGGATTCAGAACTACATCTTTGACACCTGGCGCAAAGCCGCTCTCCGTTTCGGATACGAAGAATACGAAGGCCCGATGTTCGAGCATCTCGAACTTTACACCGGCAAATCCGGAGACGAAATCGTAAGCCAACTTTACGACTTCATGGACAAAGGCGACCGCCACATTGCGCTCCGTCCGGAAATGACGCCGACGCTTGCACGCCTTGTGATTCAAAAGGGAAATTCCCTTCGCAAGCCGTTCAAATGGTTCAGCCTCCCGAGACTTTTCCGTTACGAAAAGGCACAGAAGGGCCGTCTCCGCGAATTCTTCCAGTTGAATCTGGACATCATCGGAACGGAAAGCATTTATGCCGAAGCGGACCTTCTTTCGGCCATCGCTTCCATGCTCAAGGATTTCGGTCTCAAAGCGGATGATTTTTGCATCGGAGTTTCGAGCCGCAAGCTTCTGAACGTGTTCCTCGCAGAAATCGGCGTTACAGACACTTCCAAGGTTTACCCTGTCCTCGACCGCCGTTTAAAGATCGGCAAGGATGATTTTTACGCGGAACTTTCCGCCGCAGGCCTTTCTGCCGAACAAACGAAAAAATTGGACGAGTTCATGGATTCCAAGGGAATCGACGAAGTCGCTTCTAAAATTTCGGGAGAAGAATCCAAAGCGGCTCTTGACGAAATCCGTCAGCTCTTTAAAACCCTCGAAGCTGCGGGCGTTAAAGAATCCGTCGCCCTGGACCTTTCAATTGTCCGCGGTCTCGCCTATTACACGGGCATCGTCTTTGAAGTTTACGACAAAGGCAAGTCCATGCGCGCCATCGCCGGCGGTGGACGTTACGACAGTCTTACCGAAAAACTCGGTGGACAAAAAGTGCCGGGCGTCGGTTTCGGCATGGGCGACGTGGTCCTTGCAAACCTCTTGGAAGAACGCGGACTCTTGCCGTCTTCAAAACAAGCACTCGACTTCTTCGTGGCAAGTTTCACAAACGACATGGACAAGGTGTTCCAAGTCGCAAGCGAACTTCGCAACCGGGGATTTAACGTAAACCATCCGCTCGCTCCGGCAAAACTCGGCAAGCAGATGGAACAGGCAAATGCCCAAGGCGCAAAAGTTGTCGTCTATGTAGACGGCGATAAAGCGCCTCTCGGCGGATACGAATACAAAATTCTCACCACAGGAACTCCGGGAGCTGGGACTCTCGACGAAATCGCCCAGATCAAGGCATAACGTTGAATGTCGCCTAAACGCACGTTCCTTTCCATCGCAACTATCTTTGCCCTTTTAGGACTTCTGTCTTTCATTTTTCCGAGGGACGGGATCCAAATCGGCAAAGTCACTCTCCGTTTTCCTTCCCTTCTTGAAAAAATCCAGGAAGTCAAGGAAGAACAGAGAGACACCTTAAAGATCGACCCGGAAGAACAGATCCAGAAAATGCTCGCCGAAACGCGAGCTCGGGAATTCGCCGAATACGCGGACTCCTTAAATTTTTACGAGACGTTCTTTCGCGAAGGTCCTACACGTTTTGACTTTCCCGAAAACGATCCATCTTGGTTCGACCGTTTCTTTAAGCGCCTTGAAGCCGCAAAAGATTCCGGAGAAATCATTCACATCGTCCACTACGGGGATTCCCAGCTTGAAGGCGACCGCATCACGGCGGCTGTCCGCGAGCCGTTGCAAGCCTTGTGGGGCGGAAACGGTCCGGGCATGGTACCGCCTCTTGCGGACATCCCTTCTTACGTGTTCAACAGCCATAGCATCGGAAACCTTTCCCGCCACCGTATCTTCGGCCCCGTCGAAGAACATGCGCGTCACAACAAATACGGTCCCCTTGCCCAAGTCACGGAACTAAACGGATCCGCCACGTTCACCTTCAAAAAGAGCCTTCACCAAAAGGGCTATCCCCACGCAGGAACTTTCCAAAAAATCCGATTGCTGGCGAACAAGGCAAATCTTAAAACAAAGCTTATCTACAGTGCGACGGTCGTCGATACAATCCAACAGGATTCGGTCGTCAAATACAAGGAACGCACTCAAAAATTCCTTGCCCTGGATCCGGAAATCCAAACCTTTCCGGGACTATCCGTTTACACTTGGAACTTGCAACACGAAACATCTTCCGTTCACATGACGGTAAGCGGTAGAGCGGATCTTTACACCATCTCTTTAGACGGCGAATCGGGAGTTGCTGTAGACAATGTGGCCATGCGAGGAAGTTCAGGAACAATTTTCACCAAAATGGACGGGGAACTTTTAGGATCTTCCCTCCAGGCGATGAACGCAAAGCTCATCATTATGGAATACGGCGGAACCCTGGTTCCCAGCGTGAACAAATCCAATTTGGACTGGGTAGAACGCCTTCTCGAAAAGCAGATCGTTGCCATCCGTGAAATCGCTCCCGACGCAGACATCCTCTTTATCGGTCCTGCGGATATGTCCAAAAAAATCGACGGACGCTGGACAAGCTACCCCGCTTTGACCATGACCATCGAAAAGATCCGTGAAGTCGCCCTTCGCAACGGATGTGCCTACTGGGACATGTACCGCGTCATGGGAAGTCACAACGCCATGGTCTCCTGGGTCAAACAGAATCTCGGCGGACCGGACTACATCCACTTCACAAGATCAGGTTCTGCCCGCATCGGGGAACTTTTATACAACGCAATCAAGCTCCATTACGACTATTACCTGTTCCGAGATTCCCACGGCATCGATTCGGGAAAGCTGAACGAAATCCACGCATTTGCCGACAGCTCTAAAAACGAATCCGACACCCTCGTCACGCAAAACGACACGCTAGTCCTTACGCCGATCGAAAGTGCGCCAGAAGACGACGACTTCGGATCCGTGACGGAAGAATCGGAGGTCCAAGAATGATCCGTTATGCGCTCTTTTGCATTCTCGCTCTGAGCGCGACGCTTTGTGCCGCCACAGCGAACCTGCCCATCGACACTTCAAAAAATCACCTTGAATTTCCTGCCGGGAACGCATCCTTTGCCCCATTCCTTCGCAAGCTAGATTCCCTCGCACACACGGGAAAAGGCACAGTGAACATTTTGCATCTCGGTGGATCCCATATTCAGGCCGATATCATTTCGAACCGGGTCCGCTCCCATCTGATCCAAGATTTAAAATTCCCCGCTGCAGGAAGAGGCTATGTTTTTCCCTATACGGCAGCCCGCACGAATACGCCCATCAGTTACGCTTCTCGGCGCAAGGGGCACTTCAAATGGCTCCGCAGCGTCCGCAAAGATCGCAAGTACAAACTAGGGCTTATGGGATTTGAAGTCACCACCATCGACCCTGAAGCCGAAGTGCGAATCGTTCTCGACAGCCGCATTCCAAACGAAAAGTTCTGGTACTTTACAGAGGCCCGAATCTTTGGCTATTCACCAAATTCCATTGAACCGGTTTTACAGCTGGATTCAAACGGCACCCGTTACTTTGGGAAACACGATTCCCTGTCCAACAGTTTTACATTCCAACTTCCCCGCCGCGCAGATTCTTTGATTCTCACATTCCCTTGGAAGGATTCCCTTGCGCAAAAATTTTTACAGGATACCCTGAGCAAGCTGGATTCTCTTAAAAAAGATTCCCTTTTTGCAGACACGAACTTTTTTGATTCGCAGCCGTCCTTTACGCTCACTGGGATTCTTCTCACCGACACCGTTCCGGGAATCGTTTACAATTCCATCGGTGTAAACGGTGCCGATCTCGAAGCGTACCTTTCCCTCGAAAACATGGAAAGCGACTTGAAGTTTTCACCGCCGGACCTGGTGATTCTTGCAATCGGCGTAAACGATGCCAATGTAGACGTCTTCGACCCGGAACTTTTTAAGGCGCGATACGACACTCTCATTGCGCGCATTAAAAGCGTCTCTCCCAAAACCTCTTTCATTTTCGTTTCGAACAACGACAATTACAACACCCAAACCAACAAGCCCAATTCCAACGGGGCGTTAGTCGTAAAAGCCTGCAAGGAACTCGCTAAAAAATACAAAGGCGGATTCTGGGACATGTACGGAGTCATGGGTGGATTTAAATCCATTGAAACATGGACCCTCGTGGATTATGCAAAAAAAGATCATGTCCACTTTACCAATGCAGGTTATGAACTTTTGGGAGATCTTTATTATGATGCGCTCAAGGAAGTTTTACGCCCTGACGCTCCAAAGGTGACAACCATCCCCAAAGATCTGCCCGTAAAGAACATCCCAAGTAAACCGGCCAAAGCCACAAAAAAACGGAAGGCAAAAAAATGACCGATATAGCAAGCCTTCTTCAAAACATTTTTTTATTTGACCCGTCAAAGCCGCTGATCTTTACTCAATTCTATTTTTGGGCGTTCTTCGCGGTTATCTTTGCACTATTCACCTTCTTGCACAGCAAGGTGATGCTGCGGAACGCTTTCCTATTTTTTGCAAGCCTGTTCTTTTACTATAAAACCAGCGGAAGCTATCTTCTCCTGCTCGTTTTTTGCGTTGTCGTCAACTTCTTAGGGGCCCGCCTTCTGTACAAAATGGAGCACCGCGTTAAAAAAGTGGCGCTCCTTGTGGCACTCGTCGCCATTGATCTTTTGACCCTTGGCTACTTTAAGTATGCGTACTTTTTCCTCGATGTCATTCGCCAGCTTTTCGGCATTAATCTGAAGGTTTACAACTTCTTTGCCGCAGCAAGCAACTCCCTCTTCAAAACGAACTCCCTGGTTGACCAGATCATTCTGCCGGTAGGCATTTCTTTCTTCACGTTCCAAGCCATCAGCTACTGCGTTGACGTTTTCAAAAAAACGGTCAAACCGATTACGAACCTCTTTGACTTCGGATTCTACTTAACGTTCTTTCCGCAGCTTGTCGCAGGCCCGATCATCCGTGCAGACAAATTCATTCCGCAATTACATCGCAAGTTCTTCCTTTCGCACCACGCATTCGGCATGGCGCTGTTCTGGATTTTGAACGGTCTCGCCAAAAAGATCATCATGAGCGATTTTCTTGCGACGCAATTTGTGGACCGCGTTTTTGAAACGCCTCTGCTCTTTACAGGGTTTGAAAACTTTTTAGCCCTGTTCGCCTATTCGTTGCAGGTTTACGCAGACTTTTCCGGGTACACAGACATTGCAACGGGCGTCGCCCTGCTCATGGGATTTCACCTGCCGCAAAACTTCAATTCCCCGTACAAAGCAGACAAGCCTTCCGAATTTTGGCACCGCTGGCACATGTCGCTTTCCCGCTGGCTCCGCGACTACCTGTACATTCCACTGGGCGGAAACCGCGGAGCGGGATTCGGCACATTCTTCTGGACCGCTGTCATTTCGGCTATCGCCATTATGCTTTCCGGAAGCATCTGGGTCGCCCTTGCACTAGGCTTCCTATACGCTGTCATCGGAGCATGGGCCATTTTGAAACCAGATTCCCGCAAGACCATCGCCAAACATTTCAACGCGATGATTACGCAGCTCATGGGCGGTCTTTGGCACGGCGCCAGTTGGAACTTCATTATTTGGGGAGGATTAAACGGCCTCGGCATGATTGCGAACACCCAATGGAGCAAACAAAAAATCGAAGTCCGCGCCATTTTGATGTTTATCATCACCGCAGCCGCAGTACTTGTCTGCAAATTCCATTTTGAACCGGTATTTGGAATCGCGGCAGTCTGGTGCGGAATCATTTTTATCGGCATTTATGCCAATATGGTTTATAATTTGTTCGCCACAAAGCCGTTACCCAAACTGCGCTATATTTGGAACGTCCTTCTCACCTTCGTTTTCATCACATCTACCCGTCTCTTCTTCCGCGCAGGTTCAAACCTCGACCCTGCAGAAGCCAACGAAGTCGCTTGGGAAACCGCCCGCAACATGATTCACCAGATCGGAAGCCCGTGGAATATTTCCATTCTGCCGGAACAGGCTTTGGCCCATCTTTCGATTATTCTCGTATTCTTCTTTGGCATGGCCATTCACTGGTTACCGAGCAATTTTAAGCGCTGGTACAGAATTGTATTTTGCCATTTACCGATCTGGGCCATGATTGCCTTTGCCATTGTCGCCTGTTTTGTCATTTACCAGTTCTCCAGCGCAGATTCCCCGCCGTTTATCTACTTCCAGTTCTAAACGCCTGCTCTTTTGCGATAAAAAAAGCTTTTCATCCTCATTTACGTCCAAAATGGAACATTCCAGCGATTAAAAAAATGGAATTCCTACAAGGGAACATTCTATTTTATGGATATGCTGGAATCCATCTTTTATGCGCAAGTGAACCTAGCCTGCATCCTGCTTTTAGGACTGCTGCTTTTTAACATTCGCCGGATTCCCACAAGCCAGCTGAAAGACACGCTTCTTGCTGACGTGCTGATCTGGCACATGATCTACTTCGCAAGCGATGCCGTCTGGGCCGTTGTCACATCGGGATATTTCCCCAAAAATACCTTCAGCATTCTTGCGGTGAACTATTTGAACGCGATCATCCTTTCCATCGTTTCGTACAAATGCTTTATCTATTCATCTGTCGGAACAAACCCGGACTTGACCAAACAACAGTTGCAACACCAGCAAAAGATTCTCCGAATTCCCATCTTTATCCAAGCGGCGATTCTCTCCGTAGGATTCCTTGCCGATCCGGGATTCTGGGTCACAAACCTGCAACTGAACACGGTGTACTATGTCCTTTTCATTCCTATTCCGTTCCTCTACATTTTCACGTCAGCGATTCTCGGTGTGCGGCGGGGTTTTATTCCCAAAAATCGTCACCGGTTAAAAACATTTTTGATGATCGCATCTTATGCTCCAGTGATGCTGTTGTCCGGTCTATTGCAGCTCACTTTTGTCATGGCGCCGATCTTTTGCTTTTGGTGCACTTTCGTTTTGCTTTTTGCGTACACCCATTCCCAGTCGCTTTTGATTTCCACCGACGCGCTTACTCTGCTGAACAATCGAAATCAGCTGAAGCGTTACCTGTACAGTCCTAAAAATGCAAAGGATTCCTATGTGTACATGGTTGACATCAACGACTTTAAAAGCATCAATGATTTATACGGCCACAGCGAAGGCGACCGGGCATTGATTACCGTTTCCCAAGCGCTCAAGCGCGTTTGCGGCCGAACCATCTTCCCAATTTTCCTTTGCCGTTATGGCGGGGACGAATTTTTGCTGATCGTACGCACCGACGATCCCGGTTACATTGCAGAACTGATCCATGAAGAACTTGCCGAAGGATCCCTGCAAATGCAAAAAGAAAACAATCTCCCCTATAAAATTCAGGCGAGCATCGGATACGTCAGCTGGGACGGAAATCCATCCCACTTTAAAGACAGTTTAAAACTCGCCGACCATAAAATGTACGAGCAAAAAAAGATGAACTCCCAACGGAAGAAGTCCGCATAGAACTTCCCGTGTGAGTTTGATCAAATTTCTTTGGCAAAATCTTCCACAGGATTTCTTTGAAAATGGCGCGGAGTCGGTTTGCCATGTTCCGGATCTGCATACCCTAAATCCATGAGACAGGCGAGCTTTAACTCCGGAGGGAATTCAAAAGCCTTTTCGATATCCATTGCGTTAAAGCCTCGGGCCCAAACCGTTTCAAGACCGAGATCCTTTGCCTGAAGCATCATGTGCGTTGCAACGATGCAAGCGTCGTCAAGTCCGCAGTCATGAGGATCGTTGTACTTTTCCGCTTTATAGCTTTTAGAAATGTCATAGCAGACCATGAGCACAACCGGTGCGTTGTAAACCATGCGAGTTGCTTCGCGGATTTTGGCAAGGGAGCCTTCGGATTTTAAAACGAACACGCGTACCGGTTGCGAATTGGTCGCGGTGGGAGCGATGCGGCCCGTTTCGAGGATTTGTGCAAGGACTTCCGGTTCAACAGCCTTTTCGCTGTAAAAACGGCAACTATAACGATTTTTTGCTAATTCGTAAAAAGATTCCATATTTAAATGATAACAATGAACAGTCATTGCGAGGAACGCAATCTTGTCATTTTATCGCAATGCACGCACAAATTTGTAAGCAAAATGAAAACTTTTTTGACTTAGTCCCCTCAAACAATCGTTACGATATGTTACATTTTAATTGCTATAAA